>NZ_JAUSUL010000002.1:364654-729308 GCF_030814015.1 Amorphus orientalis | reverse complement strand
GCTCGCCGGTATCGGAACAAAGGAACATGGGCCCGAAGCCCAAGGTGAAGGCGTTGCCGCCCCGCAAAGCGGCACGCGCATGGAACCGGTCCAGGCTGACAACGCCGCGAGGTAGTTGCTCGCGGGCGGAATCACCCACCGCAGCAGGGCGTCCGGGTTGGGGCCGCTCCAACCCCGAGCCATAGTCGGGTCGCGACAGGCTTCAGGGCTCCGGTCGCACCTGTCAGGGGCTGCCGCACGGGTCGGCACCCCCATTTCCCCTCGGCGGGTAAGGCTCCGCCGGGCAGGACATGGTACGATACTTGCTGCTATCGTGACTGTCGCGGGCAGAGCCGCCCGCCCATCGGCCAACGAAGCCCGAGCCGCAAAACACTGTGCGGCGCTTCCATTTGCTGCGGACCTTTCTCCGCAGCTGTTGGCTGGCTGCCCGCCGAGAGCGGCGTTCGATCCACTTGCTGACAACCCGACCGAGGCGACGCGGCGGTCTGCCCGGCGTCCGCCACAGGCCCGGCCCGGGCCACCGCCGGAGACATCGACGATGACCCTCGACGCCTACCGCATCACCGACGAGCCCTACTATCGCCCCGCGGGCGAGGAAATCGCGATCTTCGAGGCCGCCTGGCGGGAACGCCTGCCGGTCATGCTCAAGGGCCCGACCGGTTGCGGCAAGACCCGCTTCATCGAGCACATGGCCTGGAAGCTGAAGGTCCCGCTGATCACCGTCGCCTGCCACGAGGACATGACGGCAAGCGACCTGGTCGGCCGCTACCTGATCGACGAGACCGGCACGGTCTGGCACGACGGACCGCTGACACTCGCCGTCCGCCACGGCGCGATCTGCTATCTCGACGAGGTGGTGGAAACGCGCCAGGACACGACCGTCGTGATCCATCCGCTGACCGACGCGCGCCGCATCCTGCCGCTGGAGAAGCACAACGAGCTGGTCCGCGCCCACCCCGACTTCCAGCTCGTGATCTCCTACAATCCCGGCTACCAGAGCGCGATCAAGGACCTGAAGGAATCCACCAAGCAGCGCTTCTGCGCGATCGGTTTCGACTACCCGTCCCACGAGGTCGAGGCGGCGATCGTGGCGCAGGAGGCCCATGTGGCACCCGAGATCGCGCGCCAGCTCGTGGCGATCGGAACCCGCAGCCGCAATCTCGAGGGCCACGGGCTCGCCGAGGGCGCGTCGACCCGGATGTTGGTCCACACCGGCCGACTGATTTCCCAGGGCTTGCCGATGGGTCAGGCGGTCGACACCGCGATCGTCATGCCGGTGACCGACGAGCCCGACGTGCGCGCCGCGCTGTCCGCAGCCGTCCAGGCCTGCATGAACCCGTAATGTCCGGCGCCGCGCATCTCACGCTGTTATCGACGCCGGAGGACAGTCCGGTCACGCTGGCCCACCGCATCATCGGCCAGCGCGAGGCGCTGCGTGTCCCGTTCCGGGAAGCCTTCGAAGTCGTGTCGCGACGAGCCGACACGGATGAACGCGACCGCTGGTGCAGCGCGGTCCTGGCCATGGCCAACGCGAACGCCGGTCCGACCGCTCTTCTGGCTGGATGGCAACTGAGCCGCGAGCAGATAAGCCGCATCGGGCCGGACCGCATATCGGCACTGCTGAACTCTGCGACTGACACCTGCAAGCGTGCCGGGGCGAAGGCCGCAGCCTCGTTGCTGCGGGAGGCACCGCTGGCGCTGCGGATCCTCGGCGACCCGGAAGCACTCCTGGCATGGGGCCGGATCGTGACGGATCTTGCCGAAGAGATGCCGGCGGCGGTTCTGCCGCTCCTGACGGAGACCGGCCGCATCCTCTCGCAAACTGACATCGAGGGGTTCCGGATCTGGGTGGAGGCGGGCCGCCGTGCCACCGAACGAGACCGGTTGAGCCAGATCGCGTTCTTTTCGCTGGAAGATCCCGGCGCCCTGCGGCTTCTGTCACGATCCGGTCGCGGTCAACCCTTCGACCGGCTGGAGAAGCGTCTTTCAACCTATGCCACGGCGCTTTATGGACGGCCCGCGGCGCTCCGTTCGTTCGAACCGTCCATCGATGCGACAGCCCCATCCCGCGCCAACATCGCCGGCGGGCTGATGCGTCTCCCGCTGCGCTTCCCGGCACCTGAGGATGACCAGGACCGGATCTTTCTCGCCGCTGTCGCCCACATCGGCGCGCACCTTGAGTTCAGTCGCATCCGGTTCGAAGTCGGCAAGCTGCGCCCGCTGCAGATCGCGCTCGTCAACCTAGCTGAGGACCACCGCGTCGAGACGCTGGCGGCGCGCAGTCTGCCGGGACTTGCCGGTCTGTGGCGCTCCTTCCACACGATCGCTGCCGACACGCCGGCGACCACGGACAACCTGCTTGCGCGCATCGCCCGGGCGCTTGCCGATCCCGGGTTCGAGGACGACGACTGGGCGGTCTCCAAGGCCCGCGCCCTCTTTGCGGAGCGGGCCGACCGGCTGGAGGATCCGCAGATCTCCCGGGAGTTCGGATCGCTGCTGGGCAACGACTTCGGCCAGCGCCGGCTCCAGTTCAACTGGAAGACCTATGCGGTCGAGCCGATCTACCGGGACGACGGGCTCGGGCTCTGGGAATTGCCCGAGGATGATGCTCCGCCCGAAACGATCGAGATGTTCACCGACGCCGCCCGTCCGGAGGAAAGCGACAACCCGCCCGAACGCGAGGACGGCCGGCCCGACCCGGATCTGGAGCCGGCCGAGCTACGTCCGATCTCGTCAGAAGACGGCCTCCCGATCGCTCGCTATCCCGAGTGGGATTACCGCGCCAACGACCTTCGGCACGAATGGGCCTGCGTGTGCGAGACGCCGGCGACGCTGGGCTCCCCCTCCGAGCTGGGACGGCTCACCGAGCCGTTCGCCTCGGTGCACGAGAAACTCGTCCGGCAGATCCGTTCGGCCCGGATCGGCCGCGCGGAGCGGTTGAAGCGTCAGCCTGATGGCGACGTTCTGGATCTTGAGGCCGCCATCGAACACACGGTGAAACGGCGGCTTGGCGAACTGGGTGACGACCGTCTCTTCGTGCGCCGCAAACGTCAGGCGCGGGACCTCTCGACCCTCGTTCTTCTCGACGTCTCCCAGTCCACGGGTGACCGACCCTCCCTCTCCACCGCAACAGTGCTGGAGCTGGAACTCGCGGCAACCGCCCTCCTCGGCCGCGCGATGGACGACATCGGGGACTGCATTGCGATTCGCAGCTTCGCGTCGAACGGACGCGACGACGTCCGTATCTCCTGCCTGAAAGATTTCGACGAGCGCTTCGACGATACCGTGGCGGCCCGGCTTGCCGGGGCGCGTTCCGGACTTTCAACGCGCCTCGGCGCCGCGATCCGTCACGCCACGGTCGAGATCGCGCCCGAACGCGCCTACCGGCGGCTGATCGCCGTGATCACGGACGGCGAGCCGTCCGACATCGACGTCACCGATTCCGACTATCTCGCCTACGATGCCCAGCACGCGGTGCGCGCGGCGCGGCGCCTCGGCGTCGACGTCGTCTGCATCGCGCTCTCCACGGCCCATCTTGCGACCGCCAAGCGCGTGTTCGGCGCGGGCCACGTCTTTCCGGTCAGCCGTATCGACACGCTGCCGACCGCGCTCTCCGCGATCATCTTCCGGCTGGCAACGCGCTGAGCGGCGCCGGCCTATTTGCGCCGGCGCGCGGGTTCGCCGCCGTAGATCAGCCGGAAGGCGGCTGCGAAGGACGCGTCAAGCGCGGCGGTCAATTCCCGGCCGGAGCCGGCCGCGATCCGCACAGTCAGGCCGCAGTCGAACGGGAGCCGGCTGACGGCAAGGCGGGCGCCGTCGATCGGTCCGAGCCCCGCCTCCACCGCCAGCGGGTCGGCGGCGGCCGCCTGCGGCCCGACGATGAGCACGCCGCCGGCCGCGATCGTTCCGCCCAGTCGCCGCGCAACCGACAGCCCGTCCACGTCCACGACCATGCGGTCGATGGCCTCAGGCACGCCGTCCGGCGTCTCGATGCGGATCTCGTTGTCGAGCCGCGCGAACGGCTGGCCCTCGCCGTCTGGATCGTGGGCAAGAAAGGCCTCCGACACGACGGCCGCCGCATCCGGCGCGCGCCGGACCGTGAGCGTGGTCAGAAGATCCGCCCCAGGCAACAGGATCAGCGGGTCCGGCATGTGGAAGACGACCGACCCGGCCTCGGCTTCGATCCGGGTGTCGGCAACTGTCGCCGTGCCCCGCGCATGATGCACGATCGTCGACGCCTGGGTGGTGACGCAGACCTCCGCGCCTGGCTCCGCGCGCACCCGCGCCAGAAGCCGCTCGCCACGATAGTAGCCCCCGGACGCCGACTGCAGGTACAGCGTCGCCAGACCCGGCGCGACCGCCGTATCGAAATGGAATGGCCGCGTGATGTGGAAGGGATAGCGCACCCGTTGCTCGCCGAGCCGGGTGCGGCCGCGCTGTCGCCGAAAGGTGAGGTCGAGCGCGCGCGAAGCCTCTTGTGTCGCGAACCGGTGCGGCGGCGCGGCCGTCATCGGTCGAACAGGACCGCGCGGCCGAGTTCGTCGGCGAGCGATGTCATCCCTTCGCCGCTGCGAGCGTTGGCCAGCAGCACCGGACGCCCCTCGCGCACGGCGACCGCCTCCTCGTGCATCGCCGCGAGATCGACACCGACATTGGGCGCCAGGTCGATCTTGTTGATGATCAGGAGATCGGCCTGGATGACGCCGGGTCCCCGCTTGCGCGGAATGTCATCTCCACCGGCAACATCGATCACGAACGCCCACCAGTCCACCAGATCGAGCGAGAAGGTGGAGGCGAGGTTGTCGCCGCCGCTCTCGATCAGGATCAACTCCGTCCCGGGAAACCGCATCTCCAGATCGTCAGCGGCCGCGATGTTCAAGGTCGGGTCTTCCCGGATCACGGTGTGCGGGCAGGCTCCCGCCTCCACTGCCGAGACACGGGCGGGATCGATGAAGCCGCCGCAACGGATGCGCTGGGCGTCCTCGTCGGTTACGAGGTCGTTGGTGATGACGCAGAGATCGGTGCCGCGCCCTGTCAGGACCGGAATCAGGGCCTCCAGGATTGCGGTCTTGCCGGATCCGACCGGCCCGCCGATACCCACTCGCGCGGCGCCGCCCACGCCGGCCGGAACCTCGAGCACATCGATGGAATGCGATCCGTGCATGGCAATATCCTCGCGGTCAGCGCAGCATGTAGAGCTGGGTGAGCGGCAGCCGTTCGGCCGGCTCGCAGGTGGCCAGTTCGCCGTCGACGAAGACGTCGAAAGTCTGCGGATCGACGCGTATCTCCGGCACCGCGTCGTTGCGGAACATGTCGGCCTTGGTGAGCGTCCGTGTGCCCCGCGCCGGCAGCAGGCGCTTCTTCAGGTCGAGTGTGTCGGCGATGCCCGCCTCGATCGCGCTGGGATGGACGAAACAGGCCGAGAGCGCCTGCTTGGCCCGTCCGAAAGCCCCCCATTGCGGGCGCATCTGGAGCGGTTCACAGGTCATCAGCGAGGCGGCGGAATCGCCCATCGCGCCCCAGGCGATGAAGCCGCTCTTGATCACCAGTTCCGGCTTGATGCCGAAGAAGCCCGGCCGCCAGACGACCACGTCGGCCATCTTGCCGTCCTCCAGCGATCCGACATGATCGGCGATCCCGAACGTGCGGGCGGCATTGATCGTGTACTTGGCGATGAAGCGCTTGATCCGCTCGTTGTCGCCGCGCGCCGTCTTCTCCTCCGGCAGGCGGCCGCGCTGGTCCTTCATCTTCGACGCGAGCTGCCAGGTCCGGCAGATCACCTCGTGGATGCGGCCCATGCCCTGGCTGTCGGAGCCCAGCATGGAGATCGCGCCGAGATCGTGCAGCACGTCCTCCGCCGCGATCGACTGCGCCCGGATGCGGCTTTCTGCAAACGCGACATCCTCGGGGATCGACGGGCTCAGGTGATGGCACACCATCGTCATATCGAGGTGTTCGTCGAAGGTGTTCACCGTGAACGGGTTGGTGGGATTGGTCGACGACGGCAGGCAGTTGGCGACGCCGGCCACGCGTATGATGTCCGGCGCGTGGCCGCCGCCCGCACCCTCGGTGTGGTACATGTGGATGGTGCGGCCGCCGATCGCCGCGAGCGTATCCTCGACGAAACCGGACTCGTTCAGCGTGTCGGTGTGGAGCTGGACCTGGAAATCGAGGTCGTCGGCGACCCGAAGGCAGGTGTCGATCACCGCCGGCATCGCACCCCAGTCCTCGTGGATCTTCAGGCCGAGGCAACCGGCGGCGAGTTGCTCGGGAAGCGACTCCGGCTTGTGGGTGTTGCCCCGCCCGAGAAAGCCGAAATTGATCGGCCAGGCCTCGGCCGCCTGCAGCATCTTACCGACATTGAACGGCCCGCCGCAGTCGATGCCGACGGTGATCGGCCCGAGCGAGCCGCCGATCATCGTGGTCACGCCTGCGGCGATCGCATGTTCGCACAACTGGGCGGAATCGAAATGGACGTGCACGTCGATCCCGCCGGGCGTCGCGATCATGCCCTCGCAGTCGCGCACGGTGGTTGCCGTCGAGACGATCAAGCGCGGATCCACCCCGTCCATGACCGCCGGATTGCCGGCCTTGCCGATGCCGACGATGTTGCCGTCCTTGATGCCGAGATCGCCCTTCACGATGCCGAGTACGGGGTCGATGACGAGGACGTTCACCAGCAGCATGTCCAGCGCGCCGTCCGCGCTCGTGGCACCCGCCACGAGGCCCATCCCGTCGCGCAGCGTCTTGCCGCCGCCGTGCAGGCATTCATCGCCGTAAGCGGCGTAGTCCCTCTCCACCTCGGCAAGGAGACTGGTGTCGCCGAGCCGGACCACATCGCCCGTGGTCGGGCCGTACATTGCGGCATAGTCGGCGCGTGAAATCGTTGCCATGGCCCTGCTCCTATGCGCCCCTGAACCCGCGGTCGCGCGCCCGCTGCAGGGCGGCAGCCTTATCCTCGTCCGTCGTCGGTCCGTCGTTCAGGGCGTTGAGGCCCGAGATCTCCTGCTGCCCGCCGAACGGCACCAGCGACACCTCTTTCGACTGGCCGGGCTCGAAGCGGACCGCCGTGCCGGCGGGAATGTCGAGCCGGCACCGGTAGGAAGCCGCGCGATCGAAATCGAGCGCCTTGTTGGTGTCGAAGAAGTGGTAGTGGCTGCCGACCTGGATCGGCCGGTCGCCCGTGTTGACCACCTGGAGAACGACGCGGTCGCGGCCCGGATTGAGCTCGATCTCGCCGGCGCCAGCCAGGATCTCGCCCGGCGGGTCGAGGCCCTCCGGCGGCTCACCCAGCCGGATCGGGTCGTGCACCGTGACGAGCTTGGTGCCGTCTGGAAAAACACCCTCCACCTGCAGCATCGGCAACAGATCGGCGACCCCCGGCATCACGTCGTCGTAGGTCAGGATCCGGCTGCCCCAGGAGATCAGGTCGGCGACGGACCGCCCTTCCCGTGCGCCTTCGAGGATCTCGTCGGTCAGGATCGCGACGGTCTCGGGATAGTTGAGCTTCAGCCCCTTCGCCCGCCGCTTCCGGGCAAGCTCGGCGGCGGTGAAGATCGTCAGCCGTTCCAGTTCGGTCGGTGTAAGAAGCACCCTGATTCTCCCTGAACGTCAGGACGCGAAAAGCCGCCCACGGTGACGGGCATGGCCGATGGCGGCGATATCGGACAATGGCGTGAAGCTGGCCGGGGCAGCATCGCCGACCGGTTCGTCGGCAATCGCCTCGAGGTCGGCAAGGGCGTCGGCGATGACCCGCTGGGCGTCTATCGCACCGATCCGGCCGAGCCGGAGTGCGGCCTGAGCCATGCCCATGACGAGGCCGTAGCCTGCGACCCGAACCGCTTCGCCTTCGCCAAGCCCCAACCCGCCGAACACCAGACCCTGGACGACGGGCAGATGTCCGAAGGCGCGCTGCACCCGGATCCGCCGCTGATAAGAGACGGCGCCAGCCGTTCCCAGGCGCACGTGGGCGGCAAGCAGAGCCGCCCCGTTTCTAAGGGATGCAGTGCGATGGGGTTCGATCGGAGATGCGGCGTGAAACGCACGATCGACGGCGGCGAGCGCGTCCTCGTCGTCGGCAAGCTCGAGAGCCCGGACCAGCGCGACCCGGTCCGCGGTCAGGAACCGCAATCGGAGCTGTTCGCGTATGAAGCCGAGGACGGCGTCTGCGCCCGCAGCGCGATCTTCCGCAAGCATCGGCTCCAGGCCCTGCGAGAACGCAAACGCGCCGCTCGGAAAGGCGCTGTCGGCAAGACGGATCGCGGTCAGGAGCGCGGTCATGCCGTCTCCTCCGACGGATGAGAGTGTCCCGCCTGCCCGTCATGGTGATGATGAGCGTGACCATGGGACGCCGGCTCCGCTCCGGCCACGTTCACGGCCGGATTCCCAACCCGGATCCGCTCCTGGGACACGAACGGCTTGAGCCGCGCGAGATAGGTATCGACCGGGCCCTCCAGGCCGACGAAAAGCGTCGAGCCCGAGAACCGCACCCGCCAGTGCAGGTTGCCTGCGTGATATCCGAGCTCAACGGCACTTGCCGCATCGATCGGCTCCAGCGGCAGCCACTCGATCTCGTCGACACGCACGACGATTGCCCGGTCGTCATCGCAGACCAGCACCGCCCCATCTTGGAGCCGCTGGGTTCGCGGCAAAGCGATCGCAATGTCGGTCCCCTTGTCGGTGACGACCCGGAGCTTGCGACGTGCGACATCGCCTTCCGGAAGCCGGACGGTCTCCACCGCATCCCGATGGGCGAGATCGTGCAGACGGCCAGCGAAAGCTTCGCCGGTTGCACTGCCCAGGATCGTCTCGATGCGCAACATGACACGGGTCTCCGGACCAAAGGGGCGGATACGGAAAGGGCCTGCCGGCCCGCTGGACAACGGGCCGGCAGGACAGATCAGCGGTGCGAGGTGGCTTCGTTCGGAATGCCTTCGATCGGGCATTCTTCGGTGCCGACGGTCGTGCGGGTCATGCCCTCGACCATCTCCCGCGTGCCGTCGGGATCGGTGACCCAGTTCTTGTAGAACTCGAACGGACAGATCGCGTGGCCGCGGATGTCGTCGCCGGAGTTGATCGTGCCGGTGTAGCCCCGGTGCAGAAGCTTGAAGAGATGGTTCTGCGACTGCATGTTTTTGCGGGCGTCGCGCAGCAGTGACAGCGACAGCTGGGCATACTGGATGCCCATGTCCTCCTCACCGCACTCGCCGAGGGTGCGGCCGTCGAAGCCGACGATCGCCGAATGGCCGAAATAGGAATAGACGCCGTCGAAACCGGCGGCGTTGGCCACCGCCACATAGGTGTTGTTCGCCCAGGCCATCGCCTTGGCCATCACCACCTGCTGTTCCTTTGCCGGGTACATGTAGCCCTGACAGCGGACGATCAGCTCGGCGCCGCGCATGGCACAGTCGCGCCAGATCTCCGGATAGTTGCCGTCGTCGCAGATGATCAGGCTGATCTTCATGCCCTTCGGACCTTCAGACACGAAGGTGCATTCGCCCGGATACCATCCCTCGATCGGCACCCAGGGCATGATCTTGCGGTACTTCTGTACGATCTCGCCCTGATCGTTCATCAGGATGAGAGTGTTGTAGGGGGCCTTGTTCGGGTGTTCCTCGTGGCGCTCGCCCGTGAGCGAGAACACACCCCAGACCTTTGCCTTACGGCAAGCTTCCGCGAAGATTTCGGTTTCGTCGCCGGGGATGCTCGACGCCGTTTCGTACATTTCCTTCTGGTCGTACATGATCCCGTGGGTCGAATATTCCGGGAAGATCACGAGATCCATGCCCGGCAGGCCCTGCTTCATGCCGACCAGCATGTCGGCAATGTTCTGCGCGTTGGCCAGAACCTCGGCCTTGGTGTGAAGCCGCGGCATCTTGTAGTTCACGACGGCCACGCCGACCGTGTCGTGGCTGCTGGAGATGTCACCGTGCAACATGTCGGTTTCCCTCTTTGATTTCGGTGTCGTCGATCCTCCCCGCGGCGACGCTGGCGCGGGACATCCGTCCCGGTTCGAGGGGCCCACGCTCTGGCGCACACTCGATCCCGGCATCCAGGACAGCGGGCGATCCGGCTTCATCGCCGGGCCGCCGTCCCCATCGCCCACCCGACCGGGCAGGCGTTTCGCCTCACACGGCCATGTGCTTCTGCACGAGGTCGTCGGTGAGTTCCGCGGTCGGCCCCGCCTCCGCCACACGGCCCTTCTCGATCAGGACGAAGCCCTGGGCGGCCTGGCGGGCGAAACCGACATTCTGTTCGACGAGGACCACCGTCAGCCCGACTTCCTTGTTCAGGCGGACAATAATCGCTTCGATTTCTTCGACGATGTTCGGCTGGATTCCTTCTGTCGGCTCGTCGAGCAGCAGAACCCGGGGATCGGCGGCCAGCGCCCGGGCGATCGCAAGCTGCTGCTGCTGACCGCCGGAGAGCACGCCGCCCGGCCGGTTCAGATTGTCCGCGAGATAGGGAAACAGCTCCATCGCGAGCTCCGGCACCGCGCGCTTACCGTCCTTTCGCGCGAAGCAGCCCATCAGGATGTTCTGGCGGATGGTGAAGTCCGGGATGATCTCCCTGCCCTGCGGCACATAGGCAATGCCGCTGCGCGCCCTCTGATGGGTCTGCATCTCCGAGATCGACGCCCCGTCGACCTCGATCGCCCCGGTATGGGACGAGGTTAGCCCCATGATGGTCTTCAGCAGTGTGGTCTTGCCGACGCCGTTGCGGCCGAGCACCGCCAGGATCTCGCCCGACTTCGCCTCCAGTCCGACCTGGTGGAGCACGTGGCTGGAGCCGTAAAAGCTGTCGACGTCCCTGAGCGCCAGCATCAGTGAATGCCCCCGGATCCGAGATAGGCCTCGCGCACGGCCTCGTTGGTCTCGATGTCCTCGATGCGCCCCTCCGCCAGCACCTTGCCGAGATGCATGACGGTGATCCGCTCGGCGATCTGACGGACGAAGGCCATGTCGTGTTCCACGACGACCAGCGTGTGCCGTCCCTTCAGCCTGTTGATGATCTGCGACGTCTTCAGGGTTTCCGCCTGGGTCATGCCGGCAGTCGGTTCGTCGAGCAGCAGGATCTGCGGCTCCTGGATCAACAGCATGCCGAGCTCGAGCCATTGCGTCTGACCATGGGAGAGCGCGCCGGCGGTCTCATTGGCGACGTCGACGAGGCCCATCTCATCGAGGATCGACTCCACCCGCTCCCGCTGGGAGGAGGAGAAGCGAAGACCCAGATTGGCGAGCACGCCCGGTCTCTTGATGCTGGACACTTCGAGATTCTGCCGGACGGTCAGTTCGCGAAACACGCTGGGGATCTGGAATTTGCGGCCGATACCGGCGCGCGCGATCCGGTGCTCTTCGGCATTGGTGATCTCCGTATCGCCCACGAAGACACGCCCGCCGGTGCTCTTGGTCTTGCCGCTGATCAGGTCCATCAGCGTCGTCTTGCCGGCGCCGTTGGCACCGAGAAGCACGCGCAGTTCGCCATCCTCGACGACCATCGAGACGCCGTCGACCGCTTTGAAGCCGGAGAAATCGACTTCCAGCGCGTCGATGGTCAGGGCTGACTTGTTCGCCATTGCCCCCTCCTATTCCGCGGCCTGATTGCGGGTTTGGCCGACGGCCGACGCCGGACTTCCCTCGCCGCGATTAAGCCTGCCGACGACCCAGGCGCTGGCGTCCTGGGCGAAGCCGGCAAGGCCGCGCGGCAGGAACAGCACGACGAGGACAAAGATCAGGCCGATGATCGCCTTCCATGCCTCGACGAACATCTCCGTCTCGCTGATGGAGGCCTCGATCGTGTTGATGAGGATCGCGCCGATGCAGGCGCCGAGCAGCGAGTTGCGGCCGCCGACCGCCGCCCACACCACCATGGTGATGGAGAAGGTGAGGTCCATGAAGGTCGGCGAGGCGAACTCGGCGACGATCACGTAAAGCATGCCGGCGAGACCGGCGATGCCGGCGGAGACCGCGAAGAAGAAGGTCTGGTATTTCGGCACGTCGAAGCCGAGATAGCGGGCCCTGTTGGAATCGTCGCGGATCGCCTGAAGCACGAGGCCGGCCCGGGTCGCGACCAGAAGCCGAGCCCCGATCAGCACGGCAATGAGGATGCCGGCGATCAGGTAGTAGGTGGCCAGCAGATAGGGATCGAACTCGAAGCCCCCGATCGTCAGCCAGGCCAGGTCCGTCAGTCCGTTGAAGCCGTTGGTGATCGGCTGCAGATCGATGACCAGAAGCCGGACCAGCAGCACGGTCGCCAGTGTGATGATGGCGACGAACACGCCGGAGATCCGCTGGCGGAAGATGACCGTGCCGATGGTGAAGGCCAGCAGCACGGGAAGCGCGATCCCCATGAAGGCGCCGAAGCCGACCCACTGGAACGGCATCCAGAGCCAGGAGCCGCCGGTGATGCAGCACAGGTCCGTCGGCGCACCCGGTTCCGCATTCCACAGCATGAAGTCCGGAACCGGAGTGTCCGACCCCTGGGCCAGACTGGTCGGGCTCGCGAGCTTCAGCGACATGGCCAGCATGTAGGCGCCGGCACCGAAGAACAGCCCCTGCCCAAGGTTGAGGATGCCGGAGTAACCCCACGACATGGCAATGGCGATGCCGAGCATGCCGTAGACGAGATACTTGGCGAAGCGGTTCAGCCAGAAGATGTCGGCGAAGGCCGGCAGGATCAGGATCACCGCAATGAACGTCGCGTAGGCGAGAATCTCAAGGCGGCGCTGAAGGGTCTCGGACATGATCTCAGCGCCCCTTGAAGGAAAACAGGCCGGCCGGCTTCAGGATCAGGATCAGAATGACCGTGGCGAAGACGACGGCGCGCGCGAGAATGTCGTTGGTGACGGACGCGAACACGCCGTTGATCTCGCCCAGGAGCCCTGCGGCGGCCACGGTGCCGAGCAGGCTGCCGACGCCGCCCACGACCACCACAAGGAAGCCGTCCACGACCATCGGGGTCCCCATATCGGGAAAGACGGTCTTGAAGCCCGACATCATCACGCCGGCGACCCCGGCAAGTCCCGAGCCGTAGGCGAACGTCATGGCGTTCACGCGCTTGACGTCGATACCGCACGCTGCCGCCATCTGCGGATTGCGGATGATGGCGCGGACCTGTGTGCCGATCGGCGTGCGGTAGAGGATCCACCACGTCAGAACCGTCAGCACGATCGTCACGAAGATGATGAAGGTCCGGTACGCGTTCACTTCTTCGCCGAAGATGGCGACGGTGCCGGACAGGATCTCCGGAACGCTTACGTTCTGGAGCCCCGGGCCGAGGCCCGGAATCTGGATGCCGAAGAAGGTCAGGCCCAGCTCGAGGCGTACGGCCTGCTGGATCAGGATCGCCACGCCCCAGGTGGCCAGAAGCGTATCGAGCAGACGTCCGTAGAGCCTGCGCACGACCACCGCCTCGATCAGCCAACCCAGAAGCGCGGTTGCGACAAAAGCCAGAGGCATCGCGACGAAGATGTTGGCCCCGAGATAGATGCCTGCGAGCACCGCCGTGTAGGCGCCGATCATGACCAGTTCGCCATGAGCCATGTTGATGACCCCCATCGCCCCGTAGGTGATGGATAGGCCAAGCGCGATCAGCAGCAGGATCGAGCCCAGACTCAGCCCGATAAACAGAATATCGACCATGATCGTCCTTCTTGCGTGGCGGAGAGGCCCGCCCGGCGCCGCGGCGCCGGACGATCACACGCAGTGCAGCAATCCCGGCGCGCTACGACGCGCCGAAAAGTGGGCACTCAGACGCGCTACTGGTTGAGCTTGCTCGTATCGAGGCCCTGGGCCGTACAGAACAGATTGTCCTGGGTCTCGCCGTAGGCCACGTAGGGCAGCGGGAAGACCGGGTGATCGTAGGCTTCCACGATCTCGCCCTGTCCGTCCGCCTTCCATTGGGCAATACGCGGCGTCATGGCGGTGTGCAGGTTTGCCGCCTCCACCGTGACCTTGCCGTCGGGCGCATCGAACGACTGGCCGCCGACGTTGGCGACGATCGCCTCCGGGGTCGCCTCTCCGGCCTTCTCCACCGCCTGCTTCCACAGGAAGACCTGGAAGTAGGACGAGGCCATCGCGTGATGGGTCACGGCCTTCGGATCGTTGACGAATTTCCTGTAGCGCTCGACGAAGGCATGGTTGGCTGGCGTATCGATCGCCTGGAAATAGGGGAACGACGTGTAGCTGCCGGCTGCGTATTCGGCGCCCATGGCTGCGATCTCGACCTCCGACGTCACCGTCGCGCAGATCGGCAGGTCCGCCTGGCTGATACCCTGGTTCTTGTACTCGCGGTAGAAGGCGACAACGGAATCACCGACGACGTTCGACAGCACCACATCGCAGCCCGACGACTTGATCTTGTTGACCATCGCCCCCCATTCGGAGTGGCCGAGTTCCAGATACTCGTCGGCGATCCACTCCCCGCCGTTCTGCTCGATGAGGATTTTGGACACCTTCGCCATCTCGCGCGGATAGATGTAGTTCGAGCCGACGATGAAGAACTTCTTCTTGCCGAGCGTGTTGATGATCCAGGGGATGAAATTCGAGAGCTGCTGGTTCGGAACGGCGCCCGTGTAGACCACGTTCTTGGAGCACTCGAACCCTTCGTAGTAGGTCGGATAGAAGAGCAGGTTCCGGCGCTTTTCGAACACGGGCAGCACCGCCTTGCGGCTGGCGGACGTGTAGCAGCCGAATACGGTCGGCACCCGATCGCGGATGATCAGCTTCGACGCCTTCTCGTTGAAGGTCTTGGGATCGGACGCCCCGTCCTCCACGAGCGGCTTGATCTGCTTCCCGAGCACGCCGCCGGCCGAGTTGATCTCGTCGATCGCCATCAGCGTGGCATCGGACAAGGACTTCTCGATGATCGACAAGCCCCCGGTTTGAGAGAAGAGAACGCCGACCTCGATTTCATCGGCGGCCATTGCGGCACGATGGAAAATGCCCGGGGTCGCGAGCGCACCGGCGGCGAGCGCGCTGCTCTTCAAGAACGAACGGCGATTAAACGACATCAGCAAGTCCCCTCTGCGTGTCAAAAGTCCGAGCTCCGGCGTGGGTCCGCCGCTTCCCCACGGCGATCCGGATGGCGACCGAAGTCGCGGACCAAAAATCAGTTGTCACAGGCGAACCGACATCCTTGTCGGCACTCGCTACGCGGCGGAAACAAAAAAGCCCCGCGAAGACCTGTCAGGTCTTCCGGGGCCACTGTGCCGCGCGGGCCGACATCCTTGTCGGCGCCTCAATGGGCGGAGGAACGCACGGCTGTGCAATTCCTCCGCATGCTCACAGTTTAAGCATCGTCCTCCGCGGGACGCAAGCGGGTTTTCGATCGAGCGGGCTTGTCCAGCCCATTCACACCGCCGAGCACGTCGTTCGCATTGATGATCGCAGCCGCCAGATCCTCCATCGCCATCCGCTTGGCCATGGCCTGCTTGCGGAGCATGCCGTAAGCCTCGTCTTCGGTGATGCCCTGGCTGTTCATCAGGATCGACTTGGCCTTCTGGACCTGCTGCATGCCGGAGAGCCTGCGCTCCAGCTTGCGGGCGCGCTTTTCAGCCTCCATGCGCTGCAGCCAGAGGCTTCGCGCCACGGTGAGGTTCGACAAGAGACCGAACGGCCGGATCGGACGCTCCACGATGGCCAGCGCTCCGCTTTCCAGCACGATCTGGAGCGTGCTTGGATCCTCGTAACCGACGATGGCGATGATGGTCGGCTGGATCTGCCCGCCGCGGTGCTTCGTCAGTTTCCGGATCTGATCCCGTGCCTCGTACTCGATCGCCAGCACGGCGACGTCCGCCGTCGGCGAAAAATCGTCCGGAACGGGCCATTGAGTTTCGGTCAGACACCCGATCCGGTGAAACTGTTCGACAAGGCCCTGCCCCTCCGCGTCAGGCGGATGAATGACCTGCACCCGCAGGCCGCGCAGATCGCGGAGTACCTCGATCGCCACCTCGCCTCCCCCTCGGCTTCCTCAGGCGCGCCTGCCTTCGAAAGGCAGATGCGACCAGTCATCGATGCTCGGCGACAGGAAATAGGGATCCGGCTTGACCCGGATCCTCGGGGACCAGACCACTTCGAACCCGCGGTTCTCCGTAATGCGCCCGATCTTCGGCCAGAGATATGTGTGGTTGTTGTCGGAATCGATCCGGACGCGGCCCTGGGGGGCGTCGTGCTCCAGACCCTTCAGCGCCCGCACCAGCGCGTCCGGCGCATCGCTCCCTGCCGAGCGAAGCGCCTCGGCGAACAGATGCACCTGAAAATAGGCCGCCTCCGCTCCGGCCGGGATCGGCGCGTCCTGCCCGTACTTCAGTCGGAAGGCGGAAACAAAGGACCGGGCCGAGGATGTGTTCAGGCTGTCGAAGAACGGAGCGGCCGTTATGTGACCGGCCGCATCCTCCGGCTCCATCAGGGCAACTTCCGCTTCGCTGGTGGTGAGGCTCGCGATCGGCATCTTCGCAGGATCGAAACCCGCCTCCCGATAGGCCCGGTACAGCATCGGCGTACCGGCCCCCACCACGGTCGAGAAGATCACATCGGGCCCGTGCTTGCGGATCTCCCGGATCACCTTGTCAAAGTCCTCCGCCTTCGGCTCCAGCGGAATGTAGATCTCGTTCAGCACATTGCCCTTCGCGCTCGCGATGAGGTCCGCCATCACGCGGTTCGACTCGTACGGGAAAACATAGTTTGAGCCGACAAACAGAAAACGATCACCATAAGTATCAAGCAAATACTTCAGAAGGGGCAATGAATTCTGATTGGGCGCAGCCCCTGTATAGATACAGTGGGACGAGTACTCGAACCCTTCGTAGAGCGTCGGATAGAAGAGCAATCCGTCACGGGCCTCAAGCACGGGAAGCAGAGCTTTGCGGGTGCTCGACATATAGCAGCCGAAGACCACCCGGACCCGTGAATCCTCCATAAGCCTCTCGCCCAGCTCACGGAATTTTTTGGGATTTGACTGTGGATCATGAGCCACGGCCTCGATCGGCCGGCCGGCCACACCACCGGCTGAATTGATCTCGTCGATCGCCAGGAGCGTCGCGTTCAACTGGGTGCGTTCGATCGCAGCAGTCACGCCGCTCTGAGAGAACAGGACGCCGACGCGCCATGGGGCGTTCGATTTCGCCTCTTCTTCCACGACATCCTCCAAAAAAAAAGCCCTCGGGTCCCTGGCGAGAGACGCGAGAGCTTCGTTGCTCCGTCACACGGATCGACGCTGATCCAGACAATTACATTAGGTCACTCGCGTCTTGGAACGCAATTCGCTTCGACAACAAAATGGCATCGCCGGCTCGGTACGGAACCGAAGGGGTGACCGCCGGCTCAGACCAAGGCCGAGCCGCCCTGCGCCCTGTATCGACGGCGACGATCGCTGCCGCGGCTGACAGACCCTGAACGTCAACATCGGACACGGGTCCAGGGCGCCAATCCAACGCCCCGTCAGGCGGCTTCCTTGGCTTCATTGCCGAGCGCGTCGTCAAGAATGGTGCCGAACGCCTGGCCTGCGATCCTGGCTACCTTGGCATCCTTGGTGATCATGGCGGTCACGATGGCCCCATCGATCAGCATGGCGGCCTGGTGGGTGAGCCGTTTCGGATCGGAAGCGCCCGCCTCCCTGGACAGGCTCTCGATCTCGGCCAGGATCACCGTCTTGTGGGCAATCGCCAGCTCGCGCATCCGGTCGTCGGCCTTCGAGGACTCGCCCACGGCATTGATGAACGGACAGCCATAGAAGCGGTGGGCGCTGAACCAGGTCTCCAGGACCTTGAAGATGCGCTGTAGCTTCTTGCGCGGCCCGCCACGGGCGCGGTGCACCTCGCTCAGGAACCATGTGCGCCAGGCGTGCCCCTCCGCCTCCAGCACCGCCTCGACCAGTCCCTCCTTGGAGCCGAAGCACTTGTAAAGCGTCGTTTTGGCAGTGCCGGCGAGTTCGACCACCTTGTCGACCCCGGTGGCGCTGATGCCGTCGCGGCAGAACAGAACCGAAGCCGCTTCCAGCAGCTTGTCGCGCGGTGAATCGCCGAAGGTCGGCTCGAAGCCGTGCTTCTCGGTCATGCGTGCTCCTTTCGACATCAAGCATGCCATCCGGCAGCGAGCCCGTCCCCCGGACCGGCGCTGGATACCAACCGTTCTGTATCCAATACGCCCGCCCCCGCAACCCGGCAACTCCGCGCGAACCCGGTCCCAGGGGTTTTTCACGGCACCGTCCGCGCCTCCCCAGGACATACCGCGATGCACAATTACGCGAAAGCCCATTGATTGCGCACAAGACGGAAGGCCAATTTGGCCAAATCGGCCACTGCGCGCAAGTTTTTCCAATTTAAAATCAGAGGTTTGTATCATTGCTGAGCAGAGGGCACAATTTTTGGTTCTTGCCAAAAGAATACAGACCGGTTTGTTTTTTATGATCGCAATCTTGGGATTTCGGGCATGGCTTTTCGCGGCGCACATATCCAGGTCGACCACGTCAGCCACGCCTATCGGCGCGGTGGCGCCCTCGCCATCCGCGACATCGAATTTCAGGTCTCTCCCGGCGAGGCGCTCGTCCTCGTCGGCCGCTCCGGCTGCGGAAAATCGACCCTGCTTCAGATTCTGTGCGGCCTTCTCAATCCCGCCCGGGGCCGTGTCCTGATCGACGGCCATGTGATCGACGCGCCGTCGCCCGACTGGGTGATGATGTTTCAGGCGCCGAGCCTCTATCCCTGGATGACGGTGGAACAGAACGTGGCGCTCGGCCTGCGGTTTTCCGGCCGATCGCGCGAGATCGCGACCCGCGTCCCGGAAATGCTGGAGCTGGTGGAGCTTTCCGCCTTCGCCAAGCGTAACGTGCAGGATCTCTCCGGCGGCCAGCAGCAGCGCGTCGCGCTCGCCCGCTCCCTGGCGCCCAATCCGCACGTGCTGCTGCTCGACGAGCCGCTGTCCGCCCTCGATGCCTTCACCCGACATGCCCTGCAGCGCGACATCCGCCGGATCGCCGCGGAGATGGGCATCACCCTGGTTCTGGTGAGCCACGACATCCAGGAAGCCGTGATGATGGCCGACAGGGCGCTCGTGCTGAGCGCCAACCCGGGCGAGATCTTCGCGGAGATCGAGATCCCGATCCCCGGCGAGCGGCTCCCGAACACGCCGGAATTCACCGCCGCCCGGCAGGATCTGGTCCGTGCCTATGAGGCGGCCGCCGGCCTGGCGATGGCCGACGTCGACCGTCTCGATGGGGCGCCCGAAACCGCGTCGGCCATTCCGTCCACAGACAAGAACCAGCCTTCCAAGACCGCCTCGGCCTCCGCCGGGCGCTGACGCAGCTCCTCCACGAAAGGGAAGCCGATGTCCGACCGCAAAGATCCGAAAGCCAGTGCCGGCAACGACTGGGACGACGATTACTTTGCCAGCGATTTCACCCGCCGGCAGACGCTCGACATGTTCGCCGCCGGCGGCCTAATGGCCATGCTGGGCCCGTTGATCGGCTCCATGAGCAGCCCCGCTTTCGCCGCCGCGGACGACGAGGTGGTCCGCATCGGATACCTGCCGATCACCGATGCGACCGCCCTGCTCGTCGCCCACGGCATGGGCTATTTCGAGGAGGAAGGCCTGAAGGCAGAACGGCCGACGCTGATCCGGGGCTGGTCGCCTCTGGTGGAGGGCTTCGTCGCCGGCAAGTTCAACCTGGTGCACTTCCTGAAGCCCATCCCGGTGTGGATGCGCTACAACAACAACATCCCGGTCAAGCTGATGGCCTGGGCCCACACCAACGGGTCCGGCCTCGTGGTCGGCGGTCACACCGACATCACCGATTTCAGCCAGCTCGGCGGCAAGCAGGTCGCGGTGCCGTTCTGGTACTCGATGCACAACATCGTGCTGCAATACGCGCTGCGCCAGTCGGGGGTGGTACCGGTCATCAAGGCCCAGGGCGAGCCGCTCGCCGACAACGAGTGCAACCTGCAGATCCTGGCACCGCCCGAGATGCCGGCCGCGCTCGCCTCCCGGAAGATCGACGCCTACATCGTCGCCGAACCCTTCAATGCGCTCGGAGAACTCAAAGCCGGTGCACGCATGCTCCGCTTCACCGGCGACATCTGGAAGAACCATCCGTGCTGCGTGATCTGCATGCACGAGCAGGTCACCACCGAAAAGCAGGAATGGACCCAGAAGGTCATGAACGCGGTGGTGCGGGCCCAGATCTACGCTTCCCAGAACAAGAAGGAAGCGGCCCGGCTCATGTCGAAGGACGGCGAAGGCTATCTGCCGATGCCGGCCGCCGTCGTCGAACGCGCCATGACGCTTTACGCCGACGACGAGGAATATCTGGAGACCGGGGCGATCCAGCACGCTGCCGAGTGGGGCAACGGCCGCATCGACTTCCAGCCCTGGCCGTATCCCTCCGCCACGAAACTGATCGTGGAGGAGATGAACCAGACCCTGGTCGGGGGTGACACCACCTTCCTGCAGGGGCTCGACCCCGAGTTCGTCGCCCAGGATCTGGTCAACTACGACTACGTGAAGGCAGCTCTGGAGAAGTACCCGGACTGGAAGAACGACCCGTCGGTCAACCCGAGCGATCCGTTCAACCGGCAGGAGGTGCTGGAGCTGTGACGGCATCCGGCGACATCGCGGAGCGCGAGACCGGGGAGCCGGTCTCGCTTGCCCTGCGGCCTCCCGCAGGGTCGGCGGAACGCGTCGGCAAGACCGTCGAGGGGCTTGCCTACGCCGCCCTCGGCATCGCGCTCCTGCTGGCGCTGTGGTGGCTCGGCGCCTGGGCGGTGCGCAACAATCCGCGGCTGTTCGCCTTCTCCGACTTCGCGCCCGCGCCGGCACTCGCCGCCTTGTGGGACATGGTCGTCACCGGCGAGGCGTGGGACATGAGCGGGCCGAGCCTCTACCGGGTCGGCGGCGGTCTCCTGTGGGCGGTCTGTCTGGGCGTGCCGATGGGGCTCGTGATCGGCTGGTTCGAGACCGCCCGCAAGATCACCAACGTCCCGTTCCAGTTCCTGCGCATGATCAGCCCGCTGTCGTGGATGCCGATCGCGGTGATGGTCTACGCGACCTGGGACGCGGCCATCATCTTCCTGATCGCGGTCGCCGCCGTCTGGCCCGTGCTGTTCTCGACGGCGGCCGGCCTCAAGCGGATCGACCCCGCCTGGTTCAAGGTTGCCCGCAACCTGGGCGCCCGGCCCTGGCACATGCTGTTCGTGATCATCCTGCCGGCGATCTCGCAGGACATCCTCACCGGCATGCGCCTGGCCCTCGGCGTCGCCTGGATCGTGCTGGTGCCGGCCGAATATCTCGGCGTCACCTCCGGCCTCGGCTACGCCATCAACGATGCCCGCGACACGCTCTCCTACGACCGGCTCGCGGCCACCGTCCTCATCATCGGTTTCATCGGCTTCACGCTCGACAGCCTGCTTCAGCTCGCCATCCGCCGGCTGAACTGGGTGCGCGAGCGCTGAACGGACGCTTCGTCCATACGTCAAAGAAGGAGACGACAATGTCGGAACCCGCAACGGCCCTCACAGGCTGCCTGGCCCCGATCGATAAAGCGGGTCTGGAGGACCTCATCGCCAAGGGCAAGGCTGACCCGAAGGCGGTCAAGACGCTCAAGTGCAAGACAGTGGCTGAAGGCCGCTTCCGGCACGCCAACTATATCCGCGATCTCGAGCCCTACATCGTGGACGAGCCGCCCGGCCTGCTCGGCGACGACACCGCGCCGAACCCGTCGGAGGCCTCGCTGGCCGCGCTCGGGTCCTGCATCGCCGTCGGCCTGCACGCCAACGCCATTCATCGCGGCATCACCATCGAGAGCCTCGAGCTGGAGCTTGAGGGCGATCTCAACATCACCGCGGTTTGGGGCACGGGCGACGTCACCGAGAAGCCGGTCGGGTTCACCGACGTGCGCATCAAGGTGCACCTGAAGGCCGACTGTCCGCAGCAGGAGATCGACGCGCTCATCGAGCACGTCTGCCAGTGGTCGCCGGTGTTCAACACCTTCAAGCGCCCGGTGAACATGGTCGCCACCGCCGCCTGAGCGCGCGCCGACAGGGCCGTGCCGGCAGCGCCGCCGGCACGGTCGCCACCAGGCCCCACCAGATGGACACCGCCATGACCCCTGAGCTCACACTTCCCGAGGCTGCCCAGAGCCCCGCCGTGCTGGCCGGTCCGGCCGGCATTCTCTCCTCCGTCAGGGAGATTGCCACCAGGGAGCTCGCTCCGCAGGTGCAGGCGATCGACCATGACGGCCTTTACCCGGAAGAGACCATCCGCGCTTTCGGCGAAGCCGGCGCCTATCGCAGCCACCTGCCCGGCCTCGACGGCCAGGTCCCGGATCTCGTCACCTCCATCGAGGCCATGGCGATCGCCGGCGAGCACTGCCTGTCGACCTCGTTCTGCATGTGGTGCCAGGACGCGCTCGGCTGGTACATCTTCAATTCCGAGAACACGGCGCTCAGGGACGAGCTCGGACCGGGCGTCGCGGTCGGCGAGATCCTCGGCGGTACCGGCCTGTCGAACCCGATGAAGAGCTTCTACGGGATCGAGAAGCTGAAGCTGAAGGCAGAGCGGGTCGAGGGCGGCTACGCGGTGACCGGCGTCCTGCCCTGGGTCTCCAATCTCGGCGACGACCACTATCTGGGCATCGTGTTTGCCGTGCCGGGCGACGGTGACAAGAAAGTCATGGCGGTCGCGGACTGCTCCGGCGAAGGCGTGCGCATCGTCCAGAACGAGCACTTCGTGGCGCTGGAAGGCACCCGCACATTCGCCGTGCAGTTCCGCAAGGCCTTCATCCCCGACAGTCGCGTGCTGGCCGATCCGATCGACGACTACCTGCCGAAGATCCGCGCGGGCTTCATCCTGCTCCAGGCGGGCATGACCACCGGCATGATCCGCGGCTGCATCGACCTGATGATGCAGATGCGCCAGCCGCTCGGTCATGTGAACTGCTACCTGCCCGACCAGCCCGAAGCCTTCTCCGAGACGCTGGCGGAGATGCAGGAGACGGTCGCGAAGCTCGCCGCCACCCCCTTTGAGCCCGGCAAGGACTATCTCGTCGAGGTGATCCGGGCCCGGCTCGCCGCCGGCGAGGTCGCCGTCCAGGCCGCCCACAACGCGATGCTTCACTGTGGCGCGCGCGGCTACGTCTCCGAGGGCGCGGCCCAGCGCCGTCTGCGCGAGGCCTATTTCTGCGCGATCGTGACGCCCGCCACCAAGCAGCTCCGCAAGATGCTGGCCGATCTCGGCGCGGCCTGACCCTGCGTCCGGCCTGCCTGCCGCCAACGAGCTGCCGTTGATTGCCGGGCGCCGCCGTTGCGGCGTCCCAAAAAGGGCGAACGCCCCTCTGCCTCCCAGACCTCAACGCACCTCACAGGGGAACTTGGATGACCAAGACGCTTGTTTCTCCAAAAGATCTCGAAGCCATGATGGCGGCCGGCAACGTCGTCGTGATCGACACCCGAAGCCCGGAGGCCTACGCCGCCGGCCATATTCCCGGGGCGGTCAATCTGCACGACATCTTCACCTATCTCGCCACCTCCACGGCGGAAGGCATGAAGGAGCTGACCGAAAAATTCGCGGCCGAATTCGGCGGTGCCGGCCTCTCCGGCAAGGAGACCGCCGTTCTGTGCGAACAGTCGATGGCGAGCGGCTTCGGCCAGTCCTGCCGCGGCTATTTCCTGCTGAAGTATCTGGGCTATCCGGACGCCGCGATCCTGCACGGCGGTGTCTCCGCGTGGGAGGCCGAAGGCCTGCCCATGTCGACGGAAACGCCGAGCCCGACCCCTGCCACCTTCCCGGTCGATCCGGCGAGCGCCTCCCTGATCGCCGACATGGCCGACGTGAAGGCCGCCCTCGGCGATCCGGCGGTCACCCTTCTCGACGTCCGCGACGTCGATGAATGGATCGGCGAGTCCTCCTCCCCCTACGGCAAGGATTTCTGCCCGCGCAAGGGACGACTCCCGGGTGCCGTCTGGATCGAGTGGTACCGGGTGATGAAGCCGTCGCCCGCCGGCCAGGTTTTCAAGACGCCGGACGAGTTGAAGGCGGAGTTCGCCACGGTCGGCATCAAGCCTGGCGACAAGGTGATCGTCTACTGCTTCAAGGGCGCGCGGGCCTCCAACACCTTCGTGGCGCTTGCCGAAGCCGGGATCACCGACGTCTCGATCTATTTCGGATCCTGGAACGAGTGGTCGCGCGATCCGGAGCTTCCCATCGAGGAAGGCCTGCCGTTCGCCAAGACGCTCGAGCCGGCGGAGTAGCGTCCCCGTCATGACCGCCGCAATCGACTACTTCTATACGCCGATCTCCGGCTACGCCTATCTGGGCGAGCCGCGGCTGATGGAGATCGCCCGGACAGCGGGGGCTCGCGTCCGCTTCCGGCCGATGGACATCGCGGCGGTCTTCAAGGCGAGCGGGACGACGCCGCCGGCGGCCCAGTCGCCGGCCCGCCTTGCCTATCGATTGGCCGACCTGGCCCGCGAAGCGAAGCGCGCGGGTCTTCCGATCACCCCGAAGCCGAAACACTGGCCGGTGCCGTCCGCGCCGGCCGGACAGCTCATCCTCGCCGCCGAGGCGGACGGGATCGATCCGCATCGGGTGTCGTTCGCGCTCCTTAAGGCGATCTACGCAGAGGAGCGCGACATCTCCGACCGCACGACCCTGGCCGCGATCCTGACCGACCTCGGCCTCGACGCGGACCGGCTGATCGCCCGCTCCGAAACGCCGGAGATCGAGGCGGCCTTCGCGGCAAACACCGAAGCGGCGATCGCGGCCGGTGTATTCGGATCGCCGACCTACGTGGTCGGCGAGGAGATGTTCTTCGGACAGGACCGGCTCGACGCACTGGCCTGGCACCTCTCCCAATCGACCATGGCGGCCTGAAACAGATGACTGATGCTCCCATCCTCGTGGTTGGCGCCGGCCAATGCGGTCTGAAGGCCGTGGAGACCCTGCGCGCCTCCGGCTATGACGGCGACCTGGTGTTCATCGGGGCCGAGCCCCACGCGCCCTATCAGCGGCCGCCACTGTCCAAGGCCTTCCTCAAGGGCGAAATGACCCGCGACCGGCTGATGCTGAAGCCGGACCGCTTCTTCCAGGAGCAGCGGATCGAGACCCGCTTCGGCGAAGCGGTCGCGACGATCGCGCCCGACCGGCACCAGGTCACGCTCGCGGGAGGCGACCGGCTTGCCTACTCGAAGCTGCTTCTGGCGACCGGGACGCGCGCCCGGCGGATCCCGCTGGAAGGAGCCGACCTTGCCGGTGTGTTCCATCTGCGCGACCTCGCGGACGTGGAATGGATTGCGGCGAATCTCGATCCGTCGATGCGGCTTGCGATCGTGGGCGCCGGCTATATCGGCCTGGAGGTCGCCGCCGCCCTGCGCGTCGCCGGCTACGAGGTCACCGTGCTGGAGGGCGCCGAACGCATCCTGCGCCGGGTGGTCTGTCCTGAGATATCGGCCTTCTTTGACGGCCTGCACCGCGACCACGGCGTGGACATCCGCACCTCCACCCTGCCCGTCCGCATCGTTGGCGCTGAGCGGGTCGAGGCGGTCGAGCTTGCCGACGGCACCAGCCTTGCCTGCGACGCCGTGCTGCTTGCGGTCGGCGCGGAGCCGGTCACCGATCTGGCCGGGGCCGCCAGGATCGCCTGCGACAACGGCATCCTGGTCGACACCGCCTGTCGCACCTCCGCGCCCGACGTTTTCGCCGCCGGCGACTGCGCTGCCTTCCCGTCGGCCCGATACGGACGGACGATCCGGCTGGAGAGCGTCCAGAATGCGATCGACCAGGGTAAGGCCGCCGCCCAGGCGATGCTCGGCACGCCCGTCGCCTACGATCCGCTCCCCTGGTTCTGGTCGGACCAGTACCACGTGAAGCTCCAGATCGTCGGATTGTCGGAGGGCCATAGCGAGGCCGTTATCGACGGCGTCCCCTCAGATTCCGGCTTCTCCGTCACGTACCTGAAGAACGGCGCACCGATCGCCGTCGACGCCGTCAACCAGCCGCGCGCCCACATGCTGGCGCGCCGCTCGCTCGCCGCGCCCGTCGACGAAACCGCGATGGCGGCGAAGACCGCCTGACGCGACTTCCCCCTCCCTGCCAAGCGAAGAGGACTGTCCCATGAAACGTTCCGAGCTCACCGAAAAGATCCTCGACTACAAGCGCGACAACGACCTCTCCTGGAAAGAGATCGCCGACGGGATCGGCGGCTACACCCAGCTCTTCATCATGACCGCACTGCTCGGCAACATGAAGCTGCCGAAGCCCCAGGCAGCGAAGGCCGCCAAGCTGTTCGGGCTCTCCAAGTCGGAGGAAAAGCTTCTCAACGAAGTCCCGATGCGCTGCGAGGGCGCCCAGACGCCGCCGACCGACCCGACCCTCTACCGCTTCTACGAGGCGATGCTGGTGTTCGGCCCGACCATGAAGGAGTTCATCCACGAGGAGTTCGGTGACGGCATCATGTCGGCCATCGATTTCGACCTGGAAGTCGAGCGCCAGCCCGACCCCAAGGGCGACCGGGTGCGCGTGGTCATGTCGGGCAAGTTCCTGCCCTACAAGTATCACGGCGCCCAGGAAGGCCAGATGGCGTACGGGCTGAAGGAAGAGTAGGGTCCTTGTCCGCGCGGGCCGGCTTCCGGTGGACGCACCGCCGAAACCGGCCGCCCGTCCCGGTTTTCAAGGCGGCAAAAGACCCGGCCTTGAAGCGATGCGGCCTCATCCGAGGCCGTATTCGTTTGGGTCGGGCTGCGATGAGTTGCTCGTCGCGCTGAGCATAAGCATTCCGCTGTTTCGGCAGACGGGATGGTGCCGATAGGCTTTAGCAGCGTGGGATTGCTGAACCAATCGACCCCGGTCGGCGTCGCGAACCGTTGTCCTCGAAGGAGCGCCACCGCCCGCAGCTCATGCGTTACCGTCGCCCCGCGCGATCGCTCCGCATTCCAGGGACTTCGGGAGACGGCCAATGCACCCCTCGCTTTCCAGTCAAACCGCCCTGTGGGCTGCAACCTACCGGTCGGATCACCAGATCCTGGAGCAGGGCCTGATCTTCAAGGACCCATTTGCGCGGCGGCTGATCGGGCTTGCCGACACCGACCCGCCGAGCGCGGACCACGACCGACCCCCGAACCGCCGCATGCGGCTCTTCATGGCCGCCCGCAGCCGCTTCGCGGAAGACCGTCTCGCCGAGGCCTTTGAGCGCGGCGTGCGCCAGCTGGTTCTACTCGGTGCCGGCCTGGATACCTTCTCGCTCCGCAATCCGATGGCAATGGGCGGCCTCCGGGTCTTCGAGGTGGACCACCCGGCGACCCAGGCCTGGAAGCGCGAGCGCCTCGGCGCTGCCGGCCTTGCACCGTCTTCCGGCACGAACTTCGTGGCCGTCGATTTCGAACGCGACGACGTGCTGGCGAATCTTTCGGACGGCGGCTTCAACCCGGAAGCCCCGAGCTTTTTCATATGGCTCGGCGTGGTGCCCTACCTGGTGCGCGCGACGGTCACCGCAACTCTCGCCGCGATCGCCAGGCTGCCGAGGCCGGAAATCGTTCTCGACTACACCGAACCGTTCGAGGCCGCCGATACCGATACCCGGGCGTTCCTCGCCGAACACGCGGAGACGGTCAGAGCATTCGGCGAGCCGTGGATCACCTTCTTCGGGACCGACGAGATCGCTTCGACCCTTCACGGGCTCGGCTTCGATGCAATTACCGACTTCCGCGCAGCCGCGGCCGTGGCGCATTATCTGAACCGGCCGCCCCCTGCCGGACGCACCGGCGGGGGCCATGCGCTGCACGCCCGCGTTACGCGCTGACGGCTCGGGGGCGGATCCCGTCCTACCGGTCGAGCCGGGTTTTGGGGTCGATGTGGCGCCCGGTCCAGCGACCGTAGCGCCACGGCCGCCACCACCGCCCCCCCGATCCGTCGGCATCGCCGGGGACCGGGTCGAACCCGGACGCCCCGAACGGGTGACAGCGGCACAGCCGGGCGAGCGTCATCCATCCCCCCGCCCAGAAACCGTGTCTCGCGATCGCTTCGTCGGCATAGTGCGAACAGGTCGGCAGATAGCGGCAGTTGCGCCCGACCAGCGGCGACAGGGTCAGCTGATAGAGGCGGATGGCCCCGCGGCCGGCAAGCACGCCGATACCCCTCCGCCGGGGCGCCGGCTGCGTTCCTTCTGCCGGTCCGTCACCGATGGTCGGGCCCGGATCCTGACGCGGTTCGCTGGACACGGCCGGCCTCATGCATCCGCACCGGCCCGCGCTTTTGCCTCGATCTGGTCCACCGCGTCGACGACCGCATCGAAGGTCAGCATGGTCGATGCATGCCGCGCCTTGTGGTCGCGCACCGGCTCGAGATAGCGCAGATCCGCCCATCGGCCGTTCGGCGGCGGGCCGTTTTCCTTCAGCATCTTCCGCATGGTGTCGCGCACCTGGCGGAGTTCGTCCGGGCTCGATCCGATCACCGTGCGCGCCATGATCGACGAAGAGGCCTGCCCGAGAGCGCATGCCTTCACGTCGTGGGCGAAATCGCTGACGACGCCGTCGGCCAGCTTGAGGTCCACGGTCACCGTCGACCCGCACAGGCGCGAATGGGCTTTCGCCGTCGCGTCGGGCTCGTCGAGCCGGCCGAGCCGCGGTATGTTGCCAGCGAACTCGAGGATCTTGTCGTTGTAGAGGTCGTCGATCATGACGCCGTCCTCATAAGGGGAACGGCTGGGACACCGCCCTTGGCCGGGTGTCCGAACCGCCGCGACTGAACTGTCCGGAGCCCGGCTGCGTATCGATGGCAGCTCTGCTCCGCGGCGCATGGCTGCACCGGTTTCGTCTCTTATATGGTCTGGCAACCGGATTCGCCAAAGATGGGGTCGGGGTTGCGCCCTGCCCGATCGATCTGATCTATCCCACGGACCTGCCGCATCGTTTGGCCGGCTGAGGAAAGAGACGTCTCGAAGATGGATGCGATAGCCGAAAACTCTGCAGCACCCGATGCCGACACCCGCCCGACCCGCTCGGAGGCGGAGGAGGCCGTGCGCACCCTGATCGCCTGGGCCGGCGACGATCCGCGCCGCGAAGGCCTGATCGACACCCCGAAACGGGTGACCAAGGCGTTCGAGGAGCTGTTCGCCGGCTACGCCGAAGACCCCGCCCTCATTCTCGATCGGGTCTTCGAGGAGGTCGGCGGCTACGACGACGTGGTGCTGGTCAAGGACATCCCGTTTCATTCCCATTGCGAGCATCACATGCTGCCCTTCTTCGGCAAGGCGCACGTCGCCTATTTTCCGCAGGAGGGTGTGGTCGGCCTGTCCAAGATCGCCCGCCTTATCGATGTCTATGCCCGTCGCCTGCAGACCCAGGAAACCATGACCGCCCAGATCGCGGAGGCCATGGACACGGCGCTCCAGGCGCGCGGGGTTGCGGTGATGATGGAGGCGGAGCATCTGTGCATGTCGATGCGCGGCATCGCCAAGCCGGGCGCCACGACGATCACCACCCGCTTCACCGGTCTGTTCGACAAGAACCCGGCCGAACAGGCCCGCTTCTTCTCAATGGTTCGCAACTGACATGACAGACACCGCAGCGTTCGAGCCGCCGCTCGAGAAGGCCGCTCAGGACGAGACGGATCAGTTCCGTCCGAAATTCGACGCCAACGGGTTGGTGACATGCGTCGTCACCGATGCCGCGACCGGCACGCTCCTGATGGTGGCGCACATGAACGCCGAAGCCCTGCGGAAGACCGTCGAGACCAGGATCGCGCACTATTTCAGCCGCTCGCGCAACGCCCTCTGGCGCAAGGGCGACACGTCCGGCACGGTGCAGACCGTTGAGGAAATGCACGTCGACTGTGATCAGGATGCGGTCTGGATCAAAGTTCGCGTCGCCGGATCCGGTGCGAGTTGTCACACCGGACGGACGTCGTGCTTCTACCGGTCGGTCCCTCTCGGCGACGGGGCCGGGTCGTCCGGGCTCGTCTTCGACGACGCGCCCGCGTCCGGCGAAAACTAGCCGGCGGCTCAGGCGGTCGCGATATAGGACCGCATCTCCTCCGCTTCGCGCTCGGCCTCGGCGATGCGATGCTTCACCACGTCGCCGATGGAGATCACCCCCACCAGCTTGTCGCCCTGAACGACGGGCATGTGGCGGAAGCGGCCGGACGTCATCCGTTCCATGACGGTTGCGATATTGTCGTCCGGGGAAACCGTGATCACCGACCGGGTCATCAGTTCGGCTACCGTCTTGTGGAGCGCCTCCGCACCGTGCGCCGCACAGGAGCGGACGATGTCGCGTTCGGACAGGATGCCGACGATGGAGCCGGCGTCGTCCGTCACGATGATCGCACCGATCTTGCGCTCGGCCAGCGTCTCGCAGATTTCGGTGATGGATGCGGTCTCGCGGGCGGTAACGATGTCACGGCCCTTGTCGGACAGGATCGTGGCGACGGTCATGAGCGCCTCCCTTGGCACGCCTCCTCCCTCGGCGCGGCCGTTCATCCGGCCGGTCCCCGGCACCTGCGGGCGTGTGCGCAGTCCAGATCGCCGATGATGCCATCCTGATTGCCGCACACAAGTTGGAATTGATTGTGGCAGGGCGCTGCGCGCTCCCGGCGCGGCAATCAGGCTGCCCGGTCGCCAGGGCCCCCGCCGAATCCGCCTCCCCCGCCGGACCGCACCGGACCGCGCGGCGTCACCGGGTCGAACAGCGGAAACAGGAACAGACCGGCAAGGAAGCCGCCGACGTGGGCTTCCCAGGCGATGCTGGCACCGGATCCGAGAACCGTTCCGGAGCCGAGCCCTACCAGGAGGTTGATACCGAACCAGACAGCCAGGAAGATGAGGGCCCGTCGGTTGCGGATCGTCTCCGCGAGGCTGTCGGCCGGAATACGGTAGGCCCGTTCGTCGCCGATCCTGAGCACACCGAGCGGGCCGCCAAGCTGGAAGACGAATCGCGAGGCGCCGGCCATCAGCCCGGAAATGGCGGCGGATGCGCCCACGACCGGCACCATGTCGCCGAAATAGATCGCGAGGTGCAGCGCCGCGCCGGCCACGGCGCAGACTGCGGAGAAAATCAGGAACCGGGCCGCCCCGAACCGCCGCGCCAGAGCGCTGCCGAACGCCACCAGCCACAGCGCGTTGACCAGCAGATGCGTCACGCTTCCGTGCAGGAGCGCGTAGGTCAGGAAGCTCCAGACCGCCGCACCGGTATTCAGCACCGACCAGAGAGCACCTTCGGGTCCCGTCGGAAGCACATAGAACGCGAACACGTCGCCGGCGTATCGGGCCGGAATGAAGGCGAACAGCACCAGGACGCCGGCGTCCTGCATCGGCGTCAGCAAAGCCGACCGCAGCAATTGGATCGCCACCAGCACGCCCGTCAGAGCAACGACCACCGTCGGGATCGTGAACATGGGTTCGCCGCGCGGGCGCTCGGGAACTGTCATGGCGGAGAAAATCCTGACCTGGAACTACGTCATGTCGCTTCGGTGTCGGTCGAAGGGTCCCGCGCCGAGTGCGCCCGCCCTTCGATCCTGATCGCAAGCTTCCGGTGCCCTGCGGCCCGGGCCGTCATCCCCTGAGGCGCCGGGTCGAGAGGCGGGCGGAAGTCTCTGTCATCGTTACTCAATCGTAGCCATTCTCGGCCGGGATCTAATCAATTTCGAGCCGTCCGTTTCATCGCGTGGCAAGACGGCCCGTGCCATGGTCCGTGTCGTGGTGGACAGGCCGGCCGACGAAGGTGACCTCCATTCTGAGGCTGGCCGTCCACTCTCCAGATCGATTGAAGCCGCTTCCGACTGCGTTCAAGACAGGCCTTGGATCCACCGATGACAGCAGCCCTTCGCATCGTCCGGCTCGCGCGCGCCACCGTGGTGGCCTGCACTGCATTCCTGCCGGTCGGTCTGGAGGCCGCCGCCGGCCCATCCGACGTTTCCGGCTTCATGCCGCTGGCGGAACTGACCGAGGCCCCGGAAGGGTTCGTCGAATTCTGCACGCGCTTTCCGACCGATTGCCAGGCAGGGACCACGACGCCCCGGGCGGTTATCCTCAGCGACGACCGCTGGATGGAACTGATCCAGACCAATCGCTCCGTCAACTCCGCCGTCGCGCCCGTGACCGACCTGAACCATTACGGCCGGGCCGAATTCTGGACCTATCCGATCGATGTCGGCGACTGCGAGGACTATGTCCTGATGAAGCGGCGCCTCCTGATGGGCAAGGGCTGGCCGGCGAGCGTCCTTCTCATCACCGTCGTGCGTGACGAGAACGGCGATGGTCACGCCGTCCTGACCGTCGGTACCGACCGCGGCGATCTCATCCTCGACAACCGTACCGACCTTATTCTGCCCTGGGCCCACACGCCCTACCATTATGTCAAACGCCAGGAAATCGACGAGCCGCGCGACTGGGTCCGGATCCGCGACCGGCGGTCCACGCCGGCGGTGGGATCGATCCGGCGCCTCGATGCACCGGCAACCACGGATTAGGCACCCGCCAGGCCGCTCGCATAGCGCTTCCAGTTGGCGACGTAGTGGGCGGCGCTCTTCGTCAGCCCCTCCACTTCCGCGTCGCTGAGGGTGCGCACGACCTTCCCCGGCATGCCGACGACCAGCGAGTTGTCCGGGATTTCCTTGCCCTCCGGGATCAGCGCGTTCGCACCGATGATGCAATTGCGGCCGATGCGGGCGTGGTTGAGGACCGTGGCTCCCATCCCGATCAGGGAATTGTCTGCCACGGTGCAACCGTGCAGAATCACCTTGTGACCGATCGTGCAGTCCGCACCGATGGTCAGCGGCGCGTCCATGTCGGTATGAAACACCGACCCGTCCTGGACGTTGGAGCGCTCGCCGATCTCGATCCATTCGTTGTCGCCGCGCAGCACCGCCCCCCACCAGACGCTCGCATCCGCCTTCAGGCGCACCCGCCCGATCACGTCCGCGCTCGGCGCGATCCAGTAGCGTCCGTCCTCCGGCAGGTCCGGCCCGGCGCCTTCGAGCGTGTAGAGCGGCATGTCGGTCTATTCCTCGACGTCGATCTCGAGGATCGACATGGTGAAGGTCCACGACAGGTCCTCGTCCTCGTCGTCGCGGAACAGAACACCGATGAACTCGTCACCCAGATAGACCTCGGCCGAATCGTCCTTCTTCGGGCGGGCGCGCACCGACAGCGATGGGTTGGCGAATTTGCGCTGAAGGTAGCTGTTCAGCTTCGCGATTTCGGCTTTGTCCAAAATATCCTCCTGGTGACTGCTGAAACAAATAGGCGCCCCGAGACGGGGCGCCATGGGCAAACTCTGTCCGACACCCGCAGACGTCAAGCGCGCTCGTCGAAATCGGCGAGGATCTGGTCCATGGAGCGGGCGGGCTCGGCGCAGCCGGCCGTTCCAACGACCCGGGCGGGCACGCCGGCCACGGTTGATTTCGGCGGTACCGGCTTCAGAACGACCGAGCCGGCGGCGACACGCGCGCAGTTGCCGACCTCGATGTTGCCGAGGATCGCCGCATGGGCGCCGACGAGGACGCCGTGGCGGATCTTCGGATGACGGTCCCCGTCCTCCTTGCCCGTTCCGCCGAGTGTCACGCCCTGGAGGATGGACACGTCGTCCTCGATGACGGCGGTCTCGCCGACAATCACACCGGTCGCGTGATCGATGAAGATACCCCGCCCCATGGGGACGGCGGGATGAATGTCGACCTGGAATTCGGACGACGACCGGCTCTGCAGATAGTAGGCGAAGTCGCGCCGCCCCTCGTGCCAGAGATAGTTGGCGAGCCGGTGCGTCTGGATGGCGTGGAAGCCCTTGAAGTAGAGCACCGGATCGATCAGCCGGTGGCAGGCCGGATCGCGGTCGTAGACGGTCACGACATCGACACGCAGGATTTCCGAAAGTTCCGGGCGCGCCTCGAAGGCCTGGCGGAACGCGTGGCGGATGTGGGTCGGCCCGACCGAGGCGTCGCCGAGCCGGTGCGCCACCCGCTGACTGATGGCCGATTCCAGGTCCGGCTGATCGAGGATCGTGGCGTGGATAAACCCCGCCAGGGCCGGCTCGGACTGCGCGATCCTGCTCGCGTCTTCGCGGATCCGTTCCCAGACCGGATCGTGAATGGCAAGCGGCGTGACGGTGTCATGCTCGTAAGCGTGAGACATGGCCGCAGTTCCTCTGCTCGATTGTCCCGCTTTCCTCGTCGGCATGCGCGCCGTCCCGAAAGCGATCGTTCCATCCAACCTGGCGCGGGTGGGACGATCGTGCGTCCCGGCCCCTCCAGTCTCGTCCGCATCGCTGCCGGAAGCCCCCGGATCCGACGACCCGACCAGCCGGGAACGGCAGGGCGCGGCCCCACTTACATTCAACATAATGCCTCGGTCCGCTCGCGCAACGCACGTCCGGACCTGGGGCCGCTCAGGGCCGTTCCCGCAGGAATGCGAGAACACCCTCCCGATACGCCTTGTCCCCGACCGCAAGCATATGATCGCGGCCGGGAATCGGCAGAACCTTCGAACCCGGGATGATCTCCGCGAGCTCTTCCGCCGAGCCGGCGATATCGTCGGTCGTTCCGACGGCGATCAGCACCGGCGGTTCGATCGTGGCCGCCACCTCCGGCTCGATCTTGTTGCTGGACGCGCGGATGCACGCGGCGAGCGCAGCACGGTCGCTCCGGGTCTGGTCGGCAAATTTGCGGAAGCGGCGGCCGACATCGGTCTGAACGTCCGCAAGCGAGGGCGCCTCGAGGGCCGTCGCGATCTCTTCCTGGCCGCCGATGCCGCGGACCATCCCGATCCCGAGGCCGCCGAAGACCACGCTGCGCACCCGGTCGGGATGCGCCAGCGACAGGAACGCCGAGATCCGCGCGCCCATCGAGTAGCCCATGACGTCGGCGCGGGGAATGTCGAGATGCTGGAGCAGCCGGAACGCGTCCTCCGCCATCACGTCCGCGGGATAGGCCGCCGAATCATGTGGCTTTCCGCTTTCGCCGTGCCCCCGATTGTCCAGTGCGATCACGCGCCGGCCGTCCGCCAGGAGCGCCTCGACCCAGCCCGGCCCGACCCAGTTCATGTCCTTGTTGGACGCGAAGCCGTGGATCAGGAGGATCGGATCGCCCTCCCCTTCGTCGATGAAGGCGATTTCGATTCCGTCGGACGAAAAGGTTTGCGTCTGATAGGGAGAAGCCACGGGACACCCGACTTTCGTTGCGTGTTGCGCGGTTCTATAGCTGCTCGACGGCGAGCGCGGAACCCGTGCGGACGGTTTCGCCGCCCCCTGTTCTTTCGCCTCGTGCCGGGCTATCGTCCCGGCCGATCCGACAATCGAGCGTGTTTTGGAGCGCCCGCCATGGCGGAAAACGTCATTCCTCACTTTCAGAACGATCCCGGCGTCGACAGCATTCGCATCGGCGCCAAAGAGTTCATGTGCGTCGGGGCAAAGCCGCCCTTCGATCACCCGCACGTCTTCCTCGACATGGGCGACGAAGGCGAGATCGTCTGCCCGTACTGCTCGACCCACTACGTGTTCGACGCCGAACTTGATCCGCACGACGCCTCCCCGGCCGAATGCGAGTTCAAGGAAGCGGCCGCCTGAGCAACCTTCCCTTGAAGGACGATGCGCGGCGGATCGCGATCGCCGGCGCCGGCATCGCCGGCCTGACGACCGCGCTTCTGCTGGCCCGATACGGATTTTCCGTCGAGATCTTCGAGAAGGCCCCCGCTTTGAGCGAAGTGGGCGCCGGCATCCAGATCTCGCCGAACGCGGCGCGCGTGCTCTCCGCCCTCGATCTCGACACCGCCCTCGACGCGACGGCCGTTCGTCCGCGTGAGGTCACCATGCGCTCGGGACGCGACAACGGCGTCATCGCCCGCGTTCCGCTCGGAGACCGGCTGGCAGCCCGCCAGGGGGCGCCCTACCGCGTCATCCACCGGGCCGACCTTCAGGCCGTGCTCCTGTCCGCCGTCCGGGCCTCAGACGCCATAACGCTCCATCTCGGCGCCCCGATCCTGGAATCCCGCACTTCGGGGGAGCACGTGGCTCTCCGCACTGCCCGGGTGACGACCCGCGCCGGCGTCCTCATCGGCGCCGACGGGGTCTGGTCGGCCCTGCGCCGGCAGATCGGCGGTCCCGCCGCCTCTCCAACGGGCCAGACGGCCTGGCGGACCCTGGTTCCGGCCGAAGACGGCAGCGCAGCCACCCAGGTCGATCTCTGGCTGGCCCGGGACGCCCACGTCGTCTGCTATCCGGTCTCCGCCGGACGTCTGACGAACATCGTCGCAGTCACGGCCGATCGTTCGACCGATATCGACACCGAGGCGGCGACCGCCCTTCCCGAAGCGCCCTTCAGAGGCCTGTGCGGCGAACTCCGCACTCTTCTGGCCCGGGCGGAAAGCTGGACGCGCTGGCCGCTCTGCGGCGTCTCTCCCGATGCGCCGTGGACCAAGGGCCGAATCGCTCTTGTCGGCGACGCGGCCCATGCGATGCTGCCGTTCGTGGCCCAGGGCGGCGCGATGGCGATCGAGGATGCCGCGGAACTCGCCGCAGCCCTGGCGAGCGAGGGAGCGGAGCCGGCAGCGCTTGCGACCTACGAACGGCGCCGCAAGCCACGGGTGGATCCGGTGTGGCGCGAGGCGCGCCGGCTCGCCTGGGTCTATCACCTGCCCCGTCCCGCCTCGCTGGCGCGCGACGCGGCCCTGCGCGCGCTCGGTCCCGACCGCCTGATGGCGCGCATGGACCCGATCTACGGCTGGCGCGCATCCGCGCTGCCGACTTGAGGACGGGGTCGGCTCGGGTTAGACGAGCGCACCCTTTGCGAGTGGACCACGCGTCATGACCGACACCGGCTCGACATCACCCCAGGCTGTAACCGCCGGCATCGTCGTCATCGGCGACGAAATTCTGTCCGGGCGCACGAAAGACACCAACACCGGCTATATCTGCGAATACCTAACCCAGATTGGCGTGGAGGCGCGCGAAGTCCGCGTGGTGCCCGACGTGACCGCGATGATCGTCGAGGCGATCGACACCCTGCGCGGGCGCTACACCTACGTCTTCACCACCGGCGGCATCGGTCCGACCCACGACGACATCACCGCCGACGCGGTCGCCTCGGCCTACGGGGTCGGCATCGACGTCGACCCGCGCGCCGTCGAGATGCTGCGCCGACGCTATCCCGACGCCGAGCTCACGCCGGCTCGTCTCAGGATGGCGCGCATTCCGCACGGCGCGGACCTGATCGAGAACGCCGTCTCCGGCGCCCCGGGCTTCCGCATCGACAACGTGTTCGTGATGGCCGGCGTGCCGCGGGTCATGCAGTCCATGATGGACACGATCGGGCCGACGCTGAAGACCGGCAGCCGGATCTGGAGCGAAACGGTCGACACCGGCATGCCCGAAGGCCGGATCGCCGAGCCGCTCGGCCGCATCGCGCAGGCCCATCCCGACGTTCAGATCGGCTCCTATCCCCACTATGACGGCAAGGGCTTCAACACCCAGATCGTGCTTCGGGGCCGCGATGCCGAAAAGCTTCAGGCAGCCAAGAGCGACGTTGTGGCGGCCGTCGAAGAGCTCGCCCAGTCAGAATAGAGAAGGATCCCCAGCCATGGCGTCCGTGCCTCCGCCGGAAAAAGCCTTTCCCGTTTCGTGGGACCAGTTTCACCGGGACGCCCGGGCGCTTGCCTGGCGGCTGGCCGGTCAGGGGGATTTTCAGGGCATCGCCTGCATCACCCGGGGCGGCCTCGTCCCGGCCGCCATCGTCGCGCGCGAGATCGGCATCCGCCTGATCGACACGTTCTGCGTCGCCTCCTATCACGACAAGCAGCAGGGGAAACTCCAGGTGCTCAAGGGCGTGAGCGACGCGCTCACCGAGGCCGGCGGAAGCGCCGGCGAGAACGTTCTGATCGTCGACGATCTCGTCGATACCGGTGCAACCGCCCGGGTCGTCAGGAGTTACCTTCCGAAGGCACACTTCGCGACGGTGTACGCCAAACCCCAGGGGCGCCCTCTTGTCGACACGTTCGTTACCGAAGTTTCCCAGGATACGTGGATCTATTTCCCCTGGGACACCGGGCTGGCCTTCCAGCCGCCGATCTCCGGAAGAGACTGACGCGGCGCCGCTCGGAAAAGGCGGGCCAAGCCGTCAGCTCCGCAACGTGACAAAACGATAACTTGGAGCCCTCCCGGTCTTCGGGGAAAAGATCACACGACTTTGTGGGGAGTCGGACGATTGCCGGGGCAGAACCGGCATGCAAAACTTGTGAACTGGATTGAAGCACAAGCAAAGGTGGTCGGGCGCGCCGTGCTTGCGACTTGAGAGGTTGTCGTCACATGCCGTTTCTGGAGGTCGTATCGGAGGATTTCGTCGGCATCGCGGGGTTTATGGATCTGCTCGGTCCGGATCTGGTCGGGCTCCTGCGCGACGGACCCGCCGAGGAGCGCCTCGATCCGATTCTCACCGCCGAGCTCGCCCAACTGCTCGGTCCGATCTCGGTGCGCCTGCGCGGCGATCGCGAGCGGCCTTTCGAAACCCTCGAGCTGGAGCGTGCCGAATACACCGAGACAGGGATCTCCCTGGAGTTCAGGTCCGAGGACTGCCTGGCCGAGGTCGTGCTCGAGATGGATCTGGTATCGGGGAGCCTTAAGACGGATGTCGCCCACGGATTCGAGCGCCAGGACAGCGGCACGTTCCGCTCCGCGGCGCTGATGGCGAGCCGCAACCTGTTCGTCCGCAAGCTGATCATGGGCGGCGTCGTCGAAGTCCACACCGCCGAGGGTCGTCTTCTGGGACGCGGCGCCCCGTTGCAGTTGAAACACGTCGATCCCGAGCGGGTCGGCGAGACCTATCGCGCCTTCGCCCGCAGCTGGACCAACATCGCCGCCGAGCGCCTGCTGCGCAAACCCGGCGACCCGATCAGCACGGCGGTGCCGCTGCTCGACACCACGTCGCTTTCGCGCTTCGAGTATCCGGCCCTGCCGTAGAGCCTTTTCGCCCAGCCAGTCTCGCGTCTCAGCTGGCGGCCGCACGATCCGCTTGCGCGTCGATCGTGAACAGCTCCTGCGGCCGCGCCACGCCTCTCAGGGCATAGCGCCCCACCGAGACGAGGCCGGCCTGCTCGCGCGGCGAAGCGGCGGCGCGAAACGCGGTGGACACGAGAACGTCGCGCTCCGCCGACCGGCACATCGCCGCGATCCGGCTCGTTTCGTTCACGGCAGGACCGACCACGGTGAAGTCGAGCCGTTCCTCGCTTCCGACATTGCCGTAGAACACTTCGCCGATGTGAAGGCCCACATAAGGGCTCGTCACCGGAAGCCTGACCTTCCGGCGCTCTTCCGACAGGCCCGGAACAGTCTCTTTCAGCGTTGCATAGGCCGCGAGCGCGCGGGCGCAGCCCGATGCCGGATCCCGAGCGTCGAAGATCGCCAGCGTCCCGTCGCCGATCAACTTGAGAACTTCGCCTCCGGCCCCGTGAATGGCGGTGATCACGGCATCCGAGTAGTCGTTGAGAAACGGAATGATCGCGTCCGGATCGCAGGTTTCCGTGGTTCGGGTGAACCCGCGCAGGTCGCTGAACCACAAGACCGCGGAGATCTTCTCCGTGACGCCGCGGGCGATCTTCCCGGCGAGCACCCGTCGTCCGGTGTCGCGTCCGAGATAGGTCTCGACCAGGGTGCGGGTGATCCGGGTCTGGGACGCCGATTTCAGCGCTGCCGCCAATGACGGACCGAGCTCGCTCATCATCGACACCTGCTCTTCGGAAAAGCCTCCGGGACGATCGGTGATCCACGAGGAGTAGATGCAGTCCATTTCGCCGATGGTCCCTTCGGCACCGAAGCGGTGCACGAAGGCGAGATACTCGCTCATTCCGCGCTCGGCGAAGTCCCGGTGGACCGGGAATTCCTGGCCCGCACCTGCTTCGAGCCCCCGGCGCAACATCGTCTCCCCGGTCTCCAGAAGACGGAAGAATGGGCTGGTGCGCCACCGCTCATCGTTCTCGCCCCCGTCGCCGGTGCGGCCGTACTCGACGACCGGCAGAAGCTCGCTCTCGCCGCGCCGCCAGCGGAACACCCGCCCCTCGTAGATCGGATGCAGGGTATCGATGAGGAGATTGGCCTCCGCCAGCGGAATCCCGGCCCCGCCCAAGCGCTCGCAGAATCCCCGGAGGATCTCCTGCTCGGCCACGCCGTCGAGCGTGGCACTCACGAGCCAGGCGGAGATGTCGAAACAGATGTCGCGTTGCATCGGCTGCATCCTGGGCTTCGCCCCCAAGGGCCATCTTGTCGCCGGGAACCCAGTGGTGCGGGCGGCGGGACTCGAACCCGCACGGCCAGAGGCCTCAGGATTTTAAGTCCTGTGTGTCTACCGGTTCCACCACGCCCGCATCGCCGGCCAGGCCATGTGCCACAGCTCACGGCCCAAGCGCCAGACCGTTCTCTCTCAGCCCTGCCCCGCGCAAACGCCGGCGAAGAAGCCGCTCTCGGTCTGTCCCGCCCCTGCCGGTTGCACGAAAACCGCTCGGTTCCGCCCCTCCGCCTTGGCCTGATAGAGCGCTGCATCGGCGCGGTCGAACCAGATCGGATAGGCTTCGTTGTCGCGTCGCATTGCGACGCCCATGCTGGCCTGGATCGGCGGAGCGCCTTCGGGCAGCGCGAAGTCGGCTGCTGCCATCGCTTCCTGCATGCGGCGAACGAATCCCTCCGCCTGGGCGAGCCCCTGGTTCGGCAGGAGCAGCGCGAACTCCTCCCCGCCGATCCGGCCGAGCACGTCGCCCTTCCGGCAAATGCTCTGCAGGAGACTGCCGATGATGCGCAGCACGTCGTCGCCGACCCGGTGGCCGTAGGTGTCGTTCACGCGCTTGAAATGATCGAGATCGCAGAGGATCAGGACCATCGGCGGAGCCCCCGCCTTCGCCATCAGCGCTGCCGCATGCTCCTCGAAACCGCGCCGGTTGAGCACGCCGGTCAGCCTGTCGAAGTCCCGGTCCCTGCGCAGGTCGTCCATGTGTTCGGTCAGAACGGCCACCAGGAAGAACAATCCGAGCGCCGTGGCGAACACCGCGGTGGAGAGGGTCGCAACCTGCCAGAAAAGCGGATGGTCGAAGGCCGCCTGGGTCCCAGCCTCCACCGGCAGGGCAAACAGGACCGTCCGCGGAAACAAAAAGATCCCGTAGGCGAGCATCACCCAGAACACGGTCCGATCGGTCGTGCGGCCCCGCGTGGCCCGTTCCGACCGGAGTGCGGCAGCGATGAAATACCCGCCGCAGAAGAAGTTCACGAGAAAGGCCCGGGCGTGAAAGTTCGGGTCCACGAACCAGAAATAGGCCAGAAGCGCACTTGCGACGGTCAAGAGCACGAGGTCGACAGGCACGCCGATCTGGCTGCGATAGCGCCGCGCCATCCCTTCCGCGGCCAGGATCGAGGCGCCCATGAACAGCACCCCGGAGGCAACGGTCGTGAACCCCTTGTTTTCCGGCTCCGCCAGAACCTGGAACAACGCCCCCGGCAACGGCAGCAGCATCGCGGCGGCAATGACCAGCAGATAGCGGTGCCGCCGGCTGGTGAGCGCCCAAGTCCAGATGTAGGCAACCGCAAAGATCGCGATCGTCGCCGGCCCGAGCACGCTCAGAAGGAAAGGCTCCGTCTGGCCATTCATGGCTCGAGGGTCCCAACAGCTTTTGAATTGATCCGCCACACGCCCGGAGGTCTCGGCGCAGGCGGCTGGCAGGGGCAGTGTACACGCGGATGTGTTGCAGGACTTATGCCGACACGGCTCTTATCTGTCGAGATTTCATCCGAAAATGACAGATACCTAGCTCTCGACCAGCCAGGTCGTATCCTTGCTGGCGCCCGCTTCCATCATCTGGGCGATGTCCTCGAGCGCGTCGAGAAGGGCGTCCTGACGCTCGGCATCCAGCCCCTCGAAGCTGCGAACGAAGCTCTCCTGCAGCAGCGGCGGCGCCTTTTCGAGCGCGTCCCGGCCCTGATCCGTGAGCCGGGTGTGCACGACCCGCCGGTCGCTCGCGCTTCGGTAGCGCTCGACCAGTCCGCGGCTCTCCAGCTTGTCCAGGATCGTCGTGACCGTCGCCGGGCTCAGCGACACGTGGGACGACAGCACCGTCGAAGTCACCTCCCCGAGGTCGCGGACCGCATGCAGTGCGATGAGTTGCGGAATCGTCAGCCCGACCGTGCGGGCCACCTGACGCGACTGCAGGTCGACGGACCGAATGATTCGGCGAAGCACGATAAGGACGGATCCGCTCCGACCGGAGAGTGACGGTGATGCCGCCTGCTTGGTTTTTTCCATCGTTTGGTGCCGGGTTTGCATGCTGTCATGCGTACGCAATCTCGAACCGGGATCCAGCGAATGCGACTGGCACAGAACCACCCGCCGACCGTCGGTCGTTCGAAGCCGCTCCGACCCGATGGAACCTATTTGACCTCAAATCTTTTGAGCTGTAAATATCAGTCGATGTTTTAATAGTGGCTGAACGCGCCACGGAACAGAAAGATCCGGAGGAACTGCATATGTGCGGAATTTGCGGCGAGGTCACATTCGACGGCTCGATGGCCTCGTCGGCGGCTCTGGGTCGGATGACGGAAGCGATGGCGCGCCGTGGGCCGGATGCCGAGGGCATCGTCGGGCGCGGACGCGTCATGTTCGGGCATCGGCGGCTGTCGATCATCGACCTCTCCGCCCGTGCCGAACAGCCGATGGTCGACAACGGCCTCGGCCTCACCATCGCGTTCAACGGCTGCATCTACAACTACGGCGAGCTTCGCCAGACCCTCGAGGCGGACGGCTACACGTTCTTCGCCCATTCCGACACGGAAGTGATCATCAAGGCCTACCACAAGTGGGGAACGGCCTGTGTCGAGCGCTTCCACGGCATGTTCGCCTTCGCCATTCTGGAGCGCGACACCGGCCGTGTGGTCATGGCGCGCGACCGGTTCGGCATCAAACCGCTCTATCTCGCCGAGACGCCGGGCCGGATCCGCTTCGCCTCCTCCCTGCCCGCCCTGCTCGCCGCCGGCGACGTGGACACCGACATCGACCCCATCGGCCTGCATCACTACATGTCGTTCCACGCGGTCGTTCCGGCCCCGCGCACCATCCTGAAGGGCGTCAAGAAGTTGCCGCCGGCAACCATCCGCGTGATCGAGCCCGACGGCGAGATGAAGGATCACGTCTACTGGCAGGTCAGCTACGAGCGCACCGACGACGAAGTGAACATGCCCGCCGATGTCTGGCGCGAACGGGTGATGGCGGCGATGCGGCGCGCCGTCGACCGGCGCATGGTCGCTGACGTGCCGGTCGGGGTGCTGCTGTCCGGCGGCGTCGATTCCAGCCTGATCGTCGCGCTGCTGGCCCAGGCCGGTCAGAAAGACCTCAAGACCTTCTCCATCGGTTTCGAGGACGCCAACGGCGAGGTCGGCAACGAATTCGTCTATTCCGACATCATCGCCAGGGAATTCGGGACCGATCACCACAAGATCCACGTTCCCTCGGCCGACATGATGGAGGCCCTTCCGGGTACCGTCGCCGCGATGAACGAGCCGATGGTCTCCTACGACAATGTCGGCTTTTACATGCTCTCCCAGGAAGTCGCGAAGCACATCAAGGTCGTGCAGTCGGGCCAGGGCGCCGACGAGGTCTTCGGCGGCTACCACTGGTATCCGCCGCTGGCCCAGACCGACGATCCGCTGGCGGAATACGCCCGCGTGTTCTTCGACCGCGACCATGCCAGGATGGCCTCACACATCTCCGCGGACTACATGGTCGACGAGGACCCGAGCTTCGCCTATGTCCGCGACCACTTTGCCATGCCCGGCGCGAGCGATCCGGTCGACAAGGCGCTGCGCATCGATTCCACCGTCATGCTGGTCGAGGATCCGGTGAAGCGGGTCGATTCCATGACCATGGCCTGGGGTCTGGAGGCGCGCGTGCCGTTCCTCGATCACGAGTTGGTCGAGCTGGCCGCCCGCATTCCGCCGGACCACAAGCTGCGCGAGGGCGGCAAGGGCGTCCTGAAGGACGTGGCCCGCATGGTCGTGCCCGCCGAGGTGATCGACCGCAAGAAGGGCTACTTCCCCGTCCCTGCCCTCAAATACATCAGCGGCCCGGCCCTGGATCTGTGCAAGAACGTGCTGACCAGCGACCGGGCGAAGGAACGCGGGCTGTTCAGACAGGATTACCTGAATCAGCTGTTCGCCGATCCGTCGGAGCACATCACGCCGCTGCGCGGCAACGAGCTCTGGCAGGTCGCCCTTCTGGAGATGTGGCTCCAGACCCAAGGCGTGTGACGAAAGAAGGACCAGCATGACCATTTCGCACAGCCAGCGACGGGACCGTACCCAGTCCTACCGGTTGCGTCGTATGCGCGAACAGGGCGCAAAGCCGCTCCGCAACCGCGAGGGCCACGGCCCGTCCGCCTCGGACGGGCTCGGGGTCTCGGTGGATTGCGGCTGGGGCAACCTGCATTTCGCGCAGACGTTCGAAAGCCCGACGGCGCTCGCCGAAAGGATGCGCAAGGAGGGACCCGGACGGCGTGACATCGCCTTCTATGTCCGCGAACCGCATGTGGCGCTCGCCTCCGCGCCGCAGGAGCTGTTTCTCGACCCGTCCCACACCTACCGTCTGGACCTGTCGACCTACCGCTCGTCCCGCCGCAAACTTCAGGGCTTCACCGTCCGTCGGATGACGAACGAGGAGGACGCCGACGCGGTCAACCGGATCTACGCGGCCCGCCACATGGTCACCGTGCGGCCGGACTTCTTCTGGCACCGCAAGGACCGGGCGCTGGTCTATCTGATCGCCGAGGACAACGCTTCCGGCGCCGTGGTCGGAACCGTCACCGGTGTGGATCACGTGCGCGCCTTCGACGATCCGGAGCGCGGAGCGTCGCTCTGGTGCCTCGCAGTCGACCCCCAGGCACGCCATCCCGGCATCGGCGAAGCGCTGGTGCGCCGTCTCGCCGAGGTTTTCCAGGCGCGCGGCAACGCCTATCTCGACCTATCGGTGCTGCACGACAACGACCAGGCCATCAGTCTCTACGAGAAGCTCGGCTTCTATCAGATCCCGGTCTACGCCATTAAGCGCAAGAACCCGATCAACGAGCGCCTGTTCGCGGGGCCGCGCCCGGAAAGCGATCTCAATCCCTACGCCCGGCTGATCGTCGACGAAGCCCGCCGTCGCGGCATCGACATCGAAGTCGTCGATGCGGAAGGCGGGTTCTTTCGCCTGACCTATGGCGGCCGATCCGTTCTCTGCCGCGAATCGCTCAGCGAGATGACCTCCGCGGTCGCCATGTCGATCTGCGACGACAAGGCGGTCACCCGGCGGATGGTGGAAGCCGCGGGCGTGCGCGTGCCCGCCGAGATGGAAACGGGGAGTGCCGCGGACATTCAGGATTTCCTGGCGGAACACGAGAAGATCGTGATCAAGCCGGCGCGCGGGGAACAGGGGCGCGGCGTCGCCGTGGGCCTGACCGCGGAAGACGACGTCGAAGGCGCCATCGAACGCGCCCAGCAGATTTCCGACCGGGTGCTCGTCGAGGAATTCGTGGAGGGCGAGGATCTTCGCCTGATCGTGATCGACTACCGGCTGGTCGCCGCCGCCATACGCCGGGCCGCCCACGTCATCGGCGACGGGAAGCAGACGGCGCGCCAGCTGATCGAGCGCGTAAGCCGGCGCAGGGCGGCCGCCACCGGCGGAGAGTCCCAGATCCCGATGGATTCCGAAACCGAGCGCGCGCTTCGGGAATCCGGCTACACCCTCGATGACGTGATCGAGGAAGGCAAGGAAGTCCCCGTGCGGCGGACCGCCAACCTCCATACCGGCGGCACGATCCACGATGTCACGGATCACGTTCATCCCGTGCTGATCGAGGCGGCCGTCAAGGCCGCCCGGGCGATCGAAATCCCGGTCGTGGGGATCGACCTCATGGTGAAATCGCACCTGAAACCGGACTACGTGTTCATCGAGGCGAACGAGCGGCCGGGTCTTGCCAACCACGAGCCGCAGCCGACCGCGGAACGGTTTATCGATCTTCTCTTTCCGCTCTCAATCCCTCATGCTGCGCGGCAGGCAAGCCGCAACGAACCGGAGGAGCCGTGCCCCGCCTGAACATCGACACCGAGTATCTGAAGGATACCCTCGCCGAGTTGCTGTCGATCGCCAGCCCCAGCGGCTACACCGACACCATCGTGCGCGCAGCCGTCACCGAGTTGCGCCGCCTCGGACTTGAGACCCAGATCACCCGTCGCGGTGCGATCCGGGCGCGGATTCCCGGCAAGCAGCAGCAGCCGGCCCGGGCCATGATCGCCCATCTCGACACCCTCGGTGCCCAGGTGAAGGCGCTCAAGGAGAACGGCCGGCTCGAACTCGTGCCCATCGGTCACTGGTCAGCACGCTTCGCGGAGGGGGCGCGCTGCACGATCTTCACGGAGCGCGGCGCCTATCGCGGCACGATCCTGCCGCTCAAGGCCTCCGGTCACACCTTCGGCGACGAGGTCGACGAGCTTCCGGTGGGCTGGCGCTATGTCGAGCTCCGGGTCGATGCCATGGCGACCCGCCCCCGCGACCTCGAGCGGCTCGGCTTTTCCGTCGGCGACATCGTCGCGATCGACCCGCAGCCGGAGTTCATCGACAACGGCTTCATCGTGTCCCGGCACCTGGACGACAAGGCCGGCGTCGCGGTCCTGTTCGCCGCCATCGAGGCGCTCCAGCGCGAGAAGCCGGAACTGCCGGTCGACACGCTGTTCCTGTTCTCGATCGCGGAAGAGGTCGGCAACGGCGGATCGTCGATCCTGACCCACGACATCGCCTCGATGATCACCATCGACAACGGCACGACGGCACCCGGCCAGAACTCCAGCGAGTTCGGGGTCACCATCTCGATGGCCGACCAGACCGGTCCGTTCGACTGGCACCTCACCAACAAGCTGGTGCGTCTCTGCAAGGAGCACGACATCCGCTACCAGAAGGATGTGTTCCGCTACTACCGGTCCGACAGTGCCGCGGCGCTGGAAGCTGGTGCGGACGTCCGCACGGCGCTCGCCACTTTCGGCGTCGACGCCTCCCACGGCTACGAGAGGATCCACCTGCACGCGCTGCGCTCGCTGGCGGAACTTGCGACCGCGTACGTGACCAGCCCGGTGGAGATCCAGCGCGACGCCAATCCGGCGGGCTCGCTGCTCGGCTTCCCATCGCAGCCGATGGAAGACGCCGCACCGACGAACTCGGACCCCAGCGATCCGATGATATGATCACGGTTCGCTGATTCGTCCCGCCGCGCCGACCGCGCGGTCCCCTTCACCTTTCTCGCGCATCGCCGTTCTCGATGAACCTCATTACGACCACCTCGGACCTGGAAGCCGTTTGCGAACGGCTCGCCGACAGTGACTTTGTCACCGTCGACACGGAATTCATGCGCGAGACGACGTTCTGGCCGAAGCTCTGCCTGATCCAGATGGCGGGGCCGGACGAAACCGTCATCGTCGACCCGGTCGCCGGAGAGGACCTGGATCTCGCGCCGTTCTTCCGCCTGATGGCGGACGAGAGCGTGACGAAGGTGTTCCACGCCGCCCGCCAGGACATCGAGATCGTCTTCCATCTGGGTGGGCTCGTGCCCCATCCGGTGTTCGACACCCAGGTGGCGGCGATGGTCTGCGGCTTCGGCGATTCCATTTCCTACGACCAGCTCGTCCAGCGCGTGACCGGCGAACGCATCGACAAGTCGCACCGTTTCACCGACTGGGCGAGGCGGCCGCTGTCGGAGCAGCAGCTCACCTACGCGCTCGCCGACGTGACCCATCTCAGGGAGGTCTATGCCCATCTGCGCGCCGCGCTGGCCGATCAGGGGCGCGCGGAGTGGGTGCAGGAGGAAATGGCCACCCTCACCTCGCCCGACACCTACCAGATGGAGCCCGATCAGGCCTGGACGCGGCTGAAGATGCGGGTGCGTCAGCCCCGCGACCTGGCCGTCCTGCGTGCGATCGCGGCATGGCGCGAACGGGAAGCCCAGAGCCGTGACGTGCCGCGCGGCCGCGTCCTCAAGGATGAGGCGCTGTACGAGATCGCCGCGCAGAAACCGAAGGACGAGGCCGCGCTCGCCCGGCTGAGGACCATTCCGCGCGGCTTCGAGCGGTCCAAATCGGGCCGCGACATCGTCGCGACCGTCGTTCAGGCCCTCGACAGCCCGAAGGAGAGCTGGCCGGAAGTACCGAAGGGACGTCAGGCGCCGGAAGGCGCCGGAGCGGCCTCGGAACTCCTGAAGGTGCTTTTGAAGAAAGTGGCTGAAGCCAATGGCGTCGCAGCAAAAGTGATCGCCACCTCCGACGACCTGGAGCGGATCGCCGCCGGCGAGACGGACGGAATTCCCGCGCTGACGGGGTGGCGGCGGGAGCTGTTCGGCAATCAGGCACTTGCGCTCCGGGAGGGCCGGCTCGCTCTGAGTTTCGACGGCCGGCGAGTGGTCACGTTCGAGTCCGACACGCCGTTCGTCGAGGCCCCGACCAGGCGCGGGTCGCGGCGCAAGCGCGGCAAGGGTGGACCGGCGAAGACCGGCAGCACCGACGCGCAGGCCCCATCGTCGGAAGACACCGAAGCCACCAACTGATTGGGAATCGTTATCGCGACCGGAACTTTGTTGCGAGCCCGGCGGTTTTGAACGGCCGAACCATTGGGCGTGGCGGTCCAATGGATCCGCCTCGACGAAGCGAACCGATTGGCGCGCGGCAGCGTTGCGTACCCGATGACGCGGGCGCAGACACCGCCCGTACTCGACCGTGACGATGTGATCGACAGACTGCCACGCCGTTTCGCTCGGTCTGCGTCCTCGTGGACACGTGACCAGGCCGGACCGCAAAAGCACCGACAGCAAGAAAGGCCGCGCCTTCATGACGGATCTGAAAACGGACGCCGTCACGGACTATCGCTGCTTCTGCGACTATCCGCACGTCGCCGTCCCGCACGCGGAAGAAGGCCCGCTTTCCGGACTGACCTTCGCCGTGAAGGATCTCTTCGACGTCGCCGGTTACCCGACCGGATGCGGACATCCGGACTGGCCCGGCGCAGGGCACGCGGCGGAGACGACGGCGCCCCTTATTTCACGGCTGCTCGACGCTGGCGCCGAGTGCGTCGGCAAGGCCGTTTCCGACGAGATCGCCTACAGCCTGACCGGCCGCAACGCCCACTACGGCACGCCGCTCAATCCGGCCGCACCCGACCGCCTCCCCGGCGGTTCGTCGAGCGGCTCGGCCGTCGCGACGGCGGCCGGTCTCGTGGATTTCGCCATCGGGACCGACACCGCCGGATCGGTGCGCATTCCGGCAAGCTATTGCGGTCTCTACGGGTTCCGACCGACTCACGGCGTGCTGTCGCTGGAGGGCTGCATGGAACTGGCCCGCAGCTATGACGCGGCCGGCTGGTTCGCCCGCAGCGGCGACATGCTCGCCCGTGTCGGAAACGTGCTCATCGATCCCGCCCTCGAAGCCAACGCGCCACAGTGCCTGCTTCTGGACGCCGCCTTCCAGCTTCTGCCGGCCGAGTTGCGCCCGCCGATGGACGCTGCGGTCGCCCGAATCTCCAAAGGCTTCGAGCGGGTCCTTTCGGTCCCGGACATACCCGCGATGGAAGAGGACTGGGGCCTGACGTTCCGGATCACCCAGGCGGCCGAAGTCTGGACCGCGATGTCGCCCTGGATCGAAGCCGCGAAGCCGACCTTCGGACCCGGCATCCGCGAGCGGCTGGACTGGGCGGCGAACCTTCCTCAGGCGGAAGTCGACTTCCACAAGCAACGCCGTGAGATGATCCGCACCGCCCTTCTGGCCCAGATCGGACCCGATACGGTGCTGTGCCTTCCGACGGCTCCCGATGCCGCGCCCTCCGTCGACACGCCGGACACCGATCTCGGTGCCCACCGGGAACGGATCATCGCGCTCACATGCCTCGCCGGGCTCGCCGGACTGCCCCAGGTGACGCTGCCGCTCGCCACCACGCCGGACGGCGCGCCGATCGGCGTGTCCCTGATCGGCGGAGCCGGGAGCGATCGCACCCTGCTGGCCCTCGCCCGCGACATCGACGGATCTGCCTGACCGGATGGGTGACGGACGGCGGCGTCAGGACACCACGACGGTGCTGGCCTGATCGGCCAGGTCGGCGAGCTGGTCCAGTCGCCTGCGGATGACTTCCCCGTCCAGGGCCGCCAGTTCGCGCGGGATATGCAGGACGATTCTCTCGCCCTCCCGCACGACCGTGGTGCGCGGGATCACGCCGGGCATGGACGCCGAAAGCGTGTACGCCAGCCGCATCGCCGCTCCCAGCAGCCGCGCCCTGTATTTGAGCCGCGACGGCACCAGCCGGTGGATCACCGGGAGCTGTTCCTCGCTGCTCGAGCCTGCATAGCGGTGGAAGATCGACAGGGCGAGGTAGCCGCGTCCGGGATGATCGACCCCGATGAAGGCGCCGTTCGCGATCATCGCCACGGCCTGTTCGCCGCGATAGTCGGGATGGGCCCGCCAGGCGATATCGGCCAGAAGGCAAGCCGCGACCCGCAACCGCGCCTCCTCCTGGGTCTCGTCGACGCCCAGCGCCTGAAACACCTCTCCGGTCCAGGGCCCGAGTTCGCGGCCGTGCCGCGGCGAACGGGAGCGCAGGTCGCACAGCTCGCCTGCGGCATCCAGCAGCCCGTCCTCCGCCTGGATCTCCGGCGGCAGCGATTCGTAGAGATGGCCTTCGCGCAGCCCCAGCGCGGACAGCACGATCTCGCTCGGTCGTCCGATCTTGATGACCTGTTCCAGCACCGCCGCGCCGAACGGAAGCAGCGGTCGGCGGGACCTGGAGACCGTGTCGATCCCCTCGATCTGCGCCGGATCCGAGCGGACGATCTTGCGGCAGAACTCGAACGCCTCGTCCGCCGGGATCGTATAGTGATGCATGATGCGCAGCGGATAGTCCGTCAGGTGCATGTGCAGATGCGCGAGCGCGCGCCAGGTTCCACCGACGGCGTAGAAGGCCCGCCCCTGAGCGGCCTGAAGGCCTTTTGAGGCCGCCAGCGCCTCCGCGGCGACCTTTCCGGCCTTGCGCGCGGATCCCTTGGAGGATTCCGAAAGGCGCAGCCCGCCGAGCGGAAAGGTCTCACCTTCGCCGAGCCGGTCGATGTCGACCTCGATCAGCTCCAGGCTGCCGCCGCCCATGTCGCCGACCACACCGCTCGGCCGCCAGAAGCTCGACACCACGCCCAGCGCGGCCATCTTGGCTTCTTCCTTGCCGGACAGGACCTGCAGCCCGTCCCCGCAGATGCCGGTCACCGCATTGATGAACGCCTGCCCGTTGGAGGCGTCCCGGACCGCTGCGGTCGCAATCACGTCGAGTTTGCTGGCGCCGGACTGGTCCGCCAGCTGCCGGAAGCGCCGGAGCGCGGCGAGCGCGGTCTCGATCGAATCGTCCCTGAGACGCCCGCTCTCCGAGAGCCCCTTGCCGAGACCGGCGAGCACTTTCTCGTTGTAGAGCGGCGTCGGCGCTCGGGAGGAGCGCTCGTAGAGAACCAGGCGAACCGAGTTGGAGCCGATGTCGATCACGCCGATCGGGCCGAAGCCCGGGAGGCGACCGAGCGGCGCCTCCTCGTTCAGTTCGAAATCGGGGTCGGACTCCGCTGCCACTGTGTCAGTGCTGACGTTGGATCGGCGTTGCGAAGGTGCGGGGTGAGTCAGTTTGAATCGATTGTCCACGGCCTGACAGCGACGGATTGGTCATGAAATATTCGTGGGCGTTGAAGGGTTCTTCGCCCGCGGCCGGGATGATCCGCTGGTGTCCACCGTTCGCCAGGAGCTCCCAGCTCTGCTGGTTGTCGGTGATGTTCGCGACCATGATCTGATCGAGGATCTGGGCGTGGACGGTCGGATTGTCGATGGGGGACATCGCCTCGACACGACGGTCGAGATTGCGCGGCATCAAATCGGCCGAGCTGATATAGATGATCGCCTGCGGCGAGGGAAGTCCGAACCCGTTGCCGAAGCAGTAGATGCGGCTGTGCTCCAGGAAGCGGCCGACGATCGACTTCACCCGGATATTGTCCGACAGGCCGGGCACGCCGGGCCGCAGGCAGCAGATTCCCCGCACCACGATATCGACCTCGACCCCCGCCTGGCTTGCTTCGTAGAGCGCGTCGATGATCCTGCCGTCGACCAGCGAGTTGCACTTCAGCCAGACCTGCGCCGGGCGACCGGCCCTGGCGTGCTCCATTTCCGCCTCGATGTGCTCGATCAGGCGGTCGCGCAGGGTGACCGGCGACACCGCCATGCGCGAGAGCTCGGCGGGACGGGCATAACCGGTGATGAAGTTGAAGATCCGCGCCACGTCCTGGGCCATCACCGGGTCCGCGGTGAAGAAGGATAGGTCCGTGTAGATCTTCGCCGTGATCGGATGGTAGTTGCCGGTGCCGATGTGGCAGTAGGTGGCCAGTTGACCACCCTCGCGCCGGACGACCATCGACAGCTTGGCGTGGGTCTTCAGCTCGATGAAGCCGAACACGACCTGCACGCCCGACCGTTCCAGGTCGCGCGACCAGCGGATGTTGGCTTCCTCGTCGAAGCGCGCCTTCAGCTCCACCAGCGCGGTGACGGACTTGCCGGCTTCCGCGGCCTCGCCGAGCGCCTTAACGATCGGGGAATCGTTGGAGGTCCGGTAAAGCGTCTGCTTGATCGCGACCACGTCGGGATCGCGCGCGGCCTGGGACAGGAACTGCACCACCACGTCGAACGATTCGTAGGGGTGATGGACGATGATGTCCTTCTGCCGGATGGCGGCGAAGCAGTCGCCCCCGTGCTCGCGGATCCGCTCCGGGAATCGCGGGCTGTAGGGCTTGAACTTCAGGTCCGGCCGATCCAGCCCGACCAGCTGCGACAGGTCCTTCAGCGCCAGTCGCCCGTTGACCAGGAACATCTCGTCGCCGGAGACCCCCAACGCGGACGCCACGAACTGGCGCAGCGGCTCGGGCGTCGAGCCTTCGATCTCCAGCCGGATCACCGACCCGCGCCGGCGCCGTTTCAGGGCGCTCTCGAAGGTGCGGACCAGATCCTCGGCCTCTTCCTCGATTTCCAGATCGGAATCGCGGATGACCCGGAACGCACCCTTGCCCTTCACCTCATAGGCCGGAAAAAGCTTGGGGATGAACACCGCGATCGCGTCTTCCAGCGCGACGAACCGGGCCGCACCGTCGCTGGCGGGCAGGCGGATGAAGCGCTCGACCTGGGCCGGAACGCGGATCAGCGCGATCATCGGCTCCGCGCCCGGCGCATCCAGATGGAACACCAGCGAGAAGCCCAGATTCGGGATGAACGGAAACGGATGCGCCGGGTCGATGGCGAGCGGGGTCAGAACCGGAAAGACGTGGCTCAGGAAGTAGCGCTCAAGCCACTCCGCGTCGTCGCGGGACAGGGTTTCCGCATCGCACAGGCGGATGTCGTTGCGGTCGAGTTCGCGCGCAAGTTCGGCCCAGCGGCGCTGCTGCGCATGCTGGAGCTTGCCCACGGCCTCGCCGATCCGGACCAGCTGCTCGGTCGGAGTGAGGCCGTCGACGCTGCGCGTATCCACCCCTTCGCGCTGCATGCCCTTGAGGCCCGCCACGCGCACCATGAAGAACTCGTCGAGATTGTTCGCCGAAATCGACAGGAAGCGTAGACGCTCCAGCAGCGGGTGGCTGACGTTCTCCGACTCCTCCAGGACGCGGACGTTGAACTGAAGCCAGGACAGCTCGCGGTTGACGAACCGCTCGGGCCGGTCGCGCAAATCCTCGCCCGAAAACCCTTCAACGCTTCCGCTTTCCGCAGTTGCCGCTACCTGTTCCGTGGTCGCGTCCATCGGCCTCTCCCTGAATCACGGCTGTGGCGACGTCTGCGCCAGCCCTGTCGCCGTGATTGATCTTCATGTGCCCCGAAGCGGGTTCAGGAACGGAGTTCGCCCCTTGCCCGGATATCATCGCGCGGTCCTACACCCCGAGTATGACGGAATTTTCTCTGTGTCACGCGAAGGTTCGGCGAAAACCTGAAGGCGCAGCGGCGACCTAGCTTGCCGTATCGTCCGGATCGTCGTCGCCGCCGAAACCCTCCGCCTCCAGAACCTCGCCGGCCATGCGCCGTGTCACCGGACGGCGGCGGGCGAGTGCTTCCCGGTCCAGCAGGTCCACCAGGCGGTTCGCCGCCCGGAACGAGCGCTCGATCCGCCGGACGAGATAGCTCGCCACGGTCGGCTCGACCGTCAGCTGCCGGTCCGCGAACAGCTTCGCCAGCACCCGCTCCAGCAACTCGTCCTCCGGGACGCCGATCGTCAGCGGCGGGATCGCCCGCAGGCGCGAAGCAATGTCCCGTGTGCTGATGCGCCACTCAGCCGGCGGGATACGGGCCGTCAGCAGCAGATGGGACCCAGCCGCCTGGACCGCGTTGAGCAGATGAAACAGAACCGGTTCGTCGAGCGTGGCGCGATCGCAGTTCTCCACGCACAGGGGGCCCGCCTGGACCAGGGAAACCGGATCGGTATCGGTCAGGTCGCCGGCCCCGATGATCCGGGCGCCGCTCCGCTCGCGCCAGACGGCGGCGAGATGGGTCTTACCGGTCCCCTCGGCGCCGATGATCAGCGACGTCCTGTGCGGCCAGTCGGGCCAGGCCATGATCGCCGCCCACGCATCGGCGTTGGAGGCGCCCACCACGAAGTCTTCAGGTCGATAGGATGGATCAACGCGCAAGCTGAGCGGCAGCTGCCGCGGGCGGCCATCCTGCCCGCCACTCACGCGCTGCCTTTCGGCCGAGCGCCAGAGCCGTCCGGCACCTGGGGCGGTGGCGACGGCACCGGCTCGGGCGGGGAGCCGCCCTCGTGGCCCTGATAGATCCGGCTTTCCCGGTAGCGCTGCAGAAAGAAGCGCACCAGCACCGCGACGGCGGCCGATGCCGGAACGGCGATCAGCATGCCGGCGAAGCCGAACAGATAGCCGAAGGCGAACAGGGCGAAGATCAGCCAGACGGGATGAAGCCCGACGCGGCCGCCCACCAGCTTGGGCTGCAGAACGTTGCCCTCAAAGAACTGGCCGACCAGGAAGATCGCGACCACCAGCCCGATCATCAGGCTGTCGGGCCAGAACTGGTTGAGCGCCACGCCGACCGAAACGACGAATCCGAGCCCGGAGCCGAGATAGGGCACGAACGAGATCAGTCCCGCCATAAGACCGATCGTGAGACCGTGATTCAGACCGACCGCAACCAGGGCCACGGCATAAAACAGGCCGAGCAGAAGGCAGACCGAGACCTGCCCGTGGATGAAGCCGGAGACCGCCCGGTCCATGTCGCCCAGGAGGCCGCGGATGGTCTCGGCGTGCTCGCGCGGAAGCAGGTCGTCCAGCGACCGCATCATCCGCTCCCAGTCGATCAGCAGATAGAACGCGATCACCGGCGTGATGACGACGAGCGAGAGCACGGAAATGACCGCCTGGCTGCCGGACCACACCGACTTGACCACGCTTCCCGCCCAGCTCGAACCCTGACTGACCAGGTTGGTGGCGGCGGACTGGAGCTCGCTGGTGTCCACTCCGAGCACGTCCGCAATCCGGTTGGTCTGGGCGTGTTCGTTGAGGAAGGCCTGAAGCTGGGAGATGTAGCCGGGCACCCGCTCCAGAAATCCGATGAGCTGGTTCGCGATGAGCGGAACCACCACGACCAGCGCCAGAATCACGAAAACGACGAAGACAATCAGGATCAGGCTGGTGGCGAGCACGCGGTTGAGGCCATGGCGTTCGAGCCAGCGCGCGACCGGATTGAGCAGGTACGCCAGGAACAGACCCGCCACGAACGGCAGCAGGATGCCCTGGAACAGGCGCAGCAGCAGCAGGAACGCCACCGCTGCAACGACCCAGAAGATGATCTGCCGACCCAGCGTCACGTTAGAGGGTCCTCTCCCGGGAACTCGGTAACCGGCGGCTCGCTCATGTGCCGCAACCAGGTGACGAGATAGGCTGCGGCCGAGATGACAGTCAAGCCGGCGACGATCAGCGTGACGGCCGCGCGTTCGCGCAGGAGATCCAGCCCGAAGGCGAGGTCCGCCAGCACCAGAGCGACGAGCAAGATCTGGACCACTGTCGTTACCTTGCTGACCAGCAGCGGACGGATCGCGATCGCCCGGCCCATCAGGCTGGACAAGACCACCGCCCCGACGATCAGGACGTCCCGGGCCACCACGATGCCCACCAGCCAGACCGGCAGTTCGCCGGCCACCCCCAGCGCGACGAAGATGGAGACCAGCAGCGCCTTGTCGGCGAGCGGATCCAGATAGGCGCCAAGCTGGCTCGCCATCGCCCACCGCTTGGCGATGAAGCCGTCTATACCGTCGGTCAGGCCGGCCACCACGAACACGGCGAACGCGATCACGTTCTGGTCCGAGGAGATAGCCCAGATCACGACGGGGACCAGGGCGAAGCGCAGCATCGTCAGCAGATTTGGAATGGTCACGGCGCCGCCTTCTCGTCGACAGCTGTTGTTTGTGCGCGATTTATGACACGGAGCGGGGGATGACGCATCGACCACTTCCAAATCCCGATTGCAATCGGCACAACGGGCGGATTGGATGCCGACCGCATCCGACCGGAGCGCCAGCCAGATGACGAACGACCCGAACCGACCTGCCGTAACCTATGCCGATGCCGGCGTGGACATTTCCGCCGGCAACGCCTTCGTGCGCGCCATAGCTCCGCTCGCCGCCGCAACGGCGCGACCCGGCGCGGACGCTGCACTTGGCGGCTTCGGCGGGCTGTTCGATCTGAAGGCGGCGGGCTTCACCGACCCACTGCTTGTGGCCGCGACCGACGGCGTCGGCACCAAGCTCAAGCTCGCCGGCGATTCGGGCATCCACACAACGATCGGCATCGATCTGGTCGCCATGTGCGTCAACGACCTGATCGTCCAGGGCGCCGAGCCCCTCCTTTTCCTCGACTATTTCGGCTGCGGCCGGCTGGAGACCGGCGTTGCGCGCGATGTCGTGGCGGGCATTGCCGAGGGCTGCCGGCAGGCGGGTGCTGCGCTCATCGGCGGCGAGACGGCGGAGATGCCCGGCATGTACGCGCCCGGCGACTACGATCTGGCCGGCTTTGCGGTCGGGGCCGTCGAGCGCGGTGAAGTGCTGCCGCGGTCCGACGTCGCCGCGGGCGACCGTCTCCTCGGCCTCGCCTCCGCCGGCGTCCACTCCAACGGCTATTCGCTGGTGCGCCGCATCGTGGAGGCGTCCGGCGTCGCTCTCACCGATCCGGCTCCGTTCGATCCGGACCGGTCGCTGGCCGAAGCGCTTCTGACGCCGACGCGGATCTATGTGGCAAGCCTCAAGGCCGCGCTCGCCGCGCATCGGCCGGCGATCAAGGCGTTTGCCCACATCACCGGCGGCGGCCTGACGGAGAACGTGCCGCGGGTGCTGCCCAAGTCCGTGTCCGCCACGATCGATCTGAACCGAATCGCCCTGCCCCCGGTGTTCTCCTGGCTCGCCGATACCGGACCGGTCGAGGAGGCGGAGATGCTGCGGACCTTCAACTGCGGCATCGGCATGGTGGCTGTCGTCTCGGCCGAGAGCGCCGCAGCGGTCACCGAGACGCTCGCGGCCGCGGGCGAAACAGTGGTCGATCTCGGCGAAATCCTCGATGGCGACGGCGAGGTCGCCTACACCGGCGCGCTGGCCACGAGCACCCGATGAGCGCGCGGCGCGTTCCCGTTGCCGTGCTCATCTCGGGGCGCGGCTCGAACATGGCTGCCCTCATCGAGGCAGCCCGGGACCCGGCCTACCCGGCAGAGATCGTCCGGGTCATTTCCAACCGGCCGGGCACCCAGGGCCTGCAGACCGCCACCGATGCCGGCATCGAAACGGCCGTGGTCGATCACAAGGCCTGTCCGACCAAGGCGGAGTTCGAAACAGCGCTTGCCACCGCGATCGAGGACAGCGGCGCCGAGCTGATCTGTCTTGCCGGCTTCATGCGGGTGTTGAGTGCGGATTTCGTGGCCCGGTTCGCCGGCCGGATCCTCAACATCCACCCCTCGCTATTGCCGGCCTTCACCGGCCTCGACACCCATGAACGCGCGCTGACGGCCGGCGTCGCCGTTCACGGCTGCACCGTTCACATCGTCAACGCCGAGCTCGATGCCGGCCCGATCCTGATCCAGGCCGCGGTTCCCGTGGCCGCCGACGACACCGCCGCCAGCCTCTCCGCCCGGGTCCTTGCCGAAGAGCACAGGATCTATCCGGCGGCCCTGGCCGCCGTGGCGCGCGGAGATCTGAAACCGGTCAACGGCCGGATCGTCAGGAAGGGGCTGGCGGACCTGCCGCCCACGCTGGTCTGGCCGGATTTCCCGAACGGCGGGTAAGGCGATCCGGAGCCGAGGCGGTCTACCGGCAGGCGGCCAGCGCCTTGTAGACCTCGTCGCGGACGTCGCCGGTGAGCGGCACGCCGATCTGCAGTCGCTCGATCTGACGCGCCTGCAGCGACGGAGCGGCGCGGCGAGCCGCGCACTTGCAGGCGCTGGCGACGCCTTCGCTCGATCCATTCCGGCGGAACTGGTCGTAGACACACACATCCATCAGCTTGCGGCCGAGCGCCGCGTTGCTGGCGCTGTCGCTCTGCGCTGCGACCGAAGCCGGCATTGCTGCCGCGACAGCCGTAAGAAACGCTCCGATCGCGGAGCCCCTGACCGGTACCACCACACTGCCGAGCCGCATCCAGCTTCCCCGAGTTAATTGTCCCTGATGCCGACTTAGGCCAGGGGCTGCGCCGGGGCAAGAGAGATGCGGGTGTCGTGGAAGGCCACGCCGCCATAGGGCGCGATCGGCTCGGCCGAGGTCAGGGTGTTGATGCCCTGCCCGTCTTCGAAGGCCTCGTTCGGCCACAGGCCTTCGGACACGACCACGCCGCGCCGGATGCCGTCGAACAGGCGCGCCCGGACGACCACGGCGCCCTGATCGTTGGCGAGACGCACGCGCATCCCCTCGCCGATCCCGAGCGGGCCTGCGTCTTCGGGATGGACGAACACGGTCGGATGTCCCTCCTTCTTGAGCGATCCGGGCGTCTCGTTGAAGGTCGAGTTGAGGAAGGAGCGCGCCGGCGCCGTCACCAGACGGAACGGATGGGCGTCGGTCGCCGCGTCGATCACGTCCCACTGGTCGGGCAGCGCGGGGATCGCCTCCCAGGGTCCCATCGGCCCATTGTTGTTGGCCTTCACCTTCGTCCAGTCGGGCTTGAACCGGAACTTTCCGTCCGGATAGGCGAACCCGTCGAGATAGTGCGCCTTCTCGAAGGGCGGCTGGCAGTCGATCCAGCCCGCCGCTTCCAGTTCCGCGAGCGAGCCGCGTCCGGAGTTCCGCAACATCCAGTCGATGTGCTCCCGCTCGCTCATGCCGAAGCCCTTGTGCTCGGCGCCGAGCCGCTTCGCCAGCTCCACATGAACCTCATGGTTCGAGCGGCAGTCTCCGGGCGCCTCGACCAGCTTCGGACCGAGCAGCAGATACTGATGGCCCCCGCCCTTGTAGATGTCGTCGTGCTCCACGAACATCGTCGCCGGCAGCAAGATGTCGGCCATCCGGGCGGTCTCGGTCATGAACTGCTCGTGCACGCAGACAAACAGGTCGTCCCGGGCGAAGCCGCGCTTGACCAGCTCCTGCTCCGGACAGACCGAGACCGGATTGGTGTTCTGGATCAGCATGGCCTTCACCGGCGGGCCGCCGAGCAGTGCGTCCTCGTCTCCCGTCAGGATCGCGCCCAGCCGGGACTGGTCGAGCCGCCGCGTCGTGTGATCGACGGCGTCGGCGCCGGTCACCATGGCCATGTTGAGTTCGTAGATCGCGCCGTTGTTGTGGAAGGCGCCGCCGCCTTCGTACTGCCAGAGGCCGGCAACGGTCGCGATCGAGGCGGCCGCGTGCATGGCGATCGCGCCGTTGCGCTGCCGGGTGAAGCCGTAGCCGAGCCGCAGATAGGTCCGATTCGTGGTCCCCACGAGCTTCGCGAAGGCCTCGATGTCCTCGACGGCGAGCCCGGTGACCGATGCGGCCCAGTCCGGCGACCGGTTGGCGACGTGGGCTTCCAGCTCATCGGGACAGTCGGCGAACTTCGCCATGTAGGCGCGGTCGGCGTAACCATCCCGGAACAGGACGTGCATCACAGCGCAGGCCAGCGCCGCATCGGTGCCGGGCCGCAGGATCAGCTTCAGGTCCGCCTGCTTGACCGTCTCCGTCTCGTAGACGTCGACGGCCACGATGGTGGCGCCGCGGCTCTTCCGTGCCGCGACCGCATGGGTCAGCACGTTGATCTGGGTCGCGGCGGCGTTGGTGCCCCAGATCACGACGCAATCGGAGCTGTCGATCTCGCGGGGATCCGGCCCGGCCAGCCGGCCGGTTCCGGCAATGAACCCGGTCCAGGCCGGGTTGGTGCAGATCGTGTCGAACTGGCGAGAGTATCCCTTCACGTGGCGCAGCCGGTGGATGCCGTCGCGCTGCACCAGCCCCATCGTGCCGGCATAGTTGTAGGGATAGACGCTCTGGGCTCCGAACTCGGCCTCGGCGGCCACGAACGCCTCCACGACCCGGTCGAGCGCCTCGTCCCAGCCGATCTCGGCAAACTGCCCCGATCCCTTGGGGCCGGTCTGCACCAGCGGGCGCGTCAGCCGGTCGGGATGGTTCGTCCGCTCGGCATAGCGGGCGACCTTCGCGCAGATCACGCCGTCAGTGTAGGCGTTGTCCTTCGCCCCGCGCACGCGTCCGATCGTTCCCGAATCGACGACGTCGATCTCCAGCGCACAGGTGGATGGGCAATCGTGGGGGCAGGCCGAACGGCGGGTGAGCGGCTTGGTCATGGATCAACTCTGGCCTTGGCATCTTGGGGCGGCATGGCATCCGCCGCGCCCGCATTCTGGAACGATCCCAGTCAACGCGAGCGCCGCGTCATTGTCGACGCCCTCTCTTGCATATCGTTTCGCCCGCCACGATCTCCCATGCAGACCTCGACAGTGATGCGTGTCGCGGATTCGCGCCGACGAGGTCCCCGAACTCACGGTCGATTATGCTTTCTCCCGCAGACTCCGTCAGCGTACCGCCCCTTTTCTGGGTGGTTTTTCTCTCTCTCGTCGCCCTGATCCTCATCGTCGATCTCGGAGTGCTCCACCGCCGTGCCCACGTGGTCGGCATGCGCGAGAGCCTGCTCTTGGCCAGCGGCTATGCGGGTCTGGCGGTCCTGTTCGGGATCGGCGTGTGGCTGATCCTCGGCATCGATGCCGGCGCCAAGTTCTTCACCGCCTACATCGTCGAGCAGAGCCTGTCGTTCGACAACGTGTTCGTGATGTCGGTGGTCTTCGTCTATTTCGGCATTCCCCGCGAGCACCGGCACCGCGTGCTGTTCTGGGGCATTCTCGGCGCGATGGTGTTCCGCGCGATCCTGATCGGCACCGGCGCGGCCGTCCTGCACGAGTTCGAATGGCTGCTCGTCTTCTTCGCGGCGCTTCTGATCTTCACCGGCGTGAAGCTGCTTCTCCACGACGAGGAAGAGAGTGTCGACATCGCCAACAACCGCGCCTTCCGCTGGCTGTCGCGCCGGCTTCCCATGACGCCGCGGATCCACGGCCCTCGTTTCCTCGTGCGCGAACCGAGGGCCGACGGCCGCGGCACCATGCTGATGGCGACGCCCCTGCTTTTCGCGCTGATCGTCATCGAGGTCTCGGATCTGATCTTCGCCGTGGACTCCATCCCGGCCGTGCTCGCGATCAGCCACGATCCGTTCATCGTCTACACCTCGAACGTGTTCGCGATCCTGAACCTGCGGGCCCTCTATTTCGTGATTGATGCCCTCGTCGCGCGCTGCAGCTATCTCAAGCCGGCGCTCTCCGCCGTCCTGATCTTCATCGGCGGCAAGATCCTCTGGGACATGTTCATCGGCGAAACCGAAGCGCTGGTCAGCCTCGGCGTGACGGTGTTCCTTATCGGTGGCGCCATCATCCTGTCCTTCGTGTTTCCGAAGGAGGCAACCTGTACCGAGGAGATCGGCGAGCGGATGCGGACCCGGGACGGCACCAGCTACGGCCACCGGGACCCGATCGAACTCGATCCCGATACCCAGCATCCAAGATAGACCGGGGAACCCGGTCAGGCGGACGCCCGCCCCTTCTCCTTATCCAGCGGGATGAAGCCGAGCGGCAGTTCCGTGGTCGACTTGATCTGCTCCATCGCGAACGTGGTGGAGACGTCGGCCACGTCGATCTTGGCGATCAGCTTCTTGTAGAACACGTCGTAGGCTTCGATGTCGGCGACCACGACCCGCAGCAGATAGTCCACCGAGCCGGCCATCCGGTAGAATTCCACCACCTCCGGGAACGTCTTGATCGCGCTGGCGAAGCGGTCGAGCCAGTCCTCGGTGTGCTGGTTGGTCACGATCGACACGAACGCCGTCACCTTGGCGTTCACCTTCGTGGCATCGAGAAGCGCCACGCGCTTCATGATGACCCCCTCCTCCTCCAGCCGCTGGATCCGCCGCCAGCAGGGCGTCGTCGACAGCCCGACCCGGCGGCCGATCTCGGCGACCGGCAGCGTGCAGTCCTCCTGCAGGATGGAGAGGATCTTCTTGTCGGTCCGATCGAGGGTCGTCATCGAGGTATCCGTTTGCTCAAAAAGCCGCCATAAAGCGGCGCTTGCGCAAACTCATACCGCAAGAGCGGGTCTCACGAAACGTCATTTCGCAGGCGATCTGCCTACAGATCAGCCAGGAACGCCGGGACCCGATCGTTGAAGCGGGCTTCCTGCTCGATATTGGACAGGTGCGCGCACTCGGGGAACACATCCAGTTCCGCCCCGGACACGGCGGCCGCGATGGCTTCGCCCTGCTCCGGGGGCGTCGCCGGATCGTCGGCGCCGGCGACGACCAGCACCGGAGCCGAAATCCGGCGCAGGTCCCGGGTCTGGTCCATGTCCCGGATCGCCGCGCAGCAGCCGGTGTAGCCGGCCGGGCTGGTCGAAAGGAGCATCGCGCGGATCCGGTCCACGGTCTCCGGTGCGCGCGCCTGGAACGGCTCGGTGAACCACCGCGCCACCACCTGGTCGGCGATCGCCGCCATACCATGACTGCGCACCGTACCGATCCGCGTCTGCCACATGTCCGGCGGCCCCAGCTTCGCGGCCGTGTTGCACAGCGCCAGTCGCGTCACCCGCTCGGGCGCGTGAGCACCGAGCCACATGCCGATCATCCCACCCATCGACACGCCGCAGACGGCCGCCCGCTCGATTCCGATCCCCTTCAGCACGCAGACGGCGTCGCGCCCGAGGCGGCTGATCGTGTAGTCCCCGTCCGGTCCCTCGCTCTCGCCGTGGCCGCGCGGATCGTAGCGGATCACCTGGAAATGCCGGGTCAGGATCTCGATCTGGCCGTCCCACATGCCCAGATCCGTCCCGAGCGAATTGGACAGAAGCACGGAAGGCTTACCCGGATCGCCATCCAGCCTGACATTGAGCTTCACGCCGTCGTCGGTGGTGATGGTCGTCATTGTCCCCCTCCCAGGCCGTGCTGGCCGATCTGTCCTTGCCGCGCGCACGTTAGTTTCCGAAACCGAGTCGGAAAAGGCCAAGGTCACCGCGATCTTGATGTCCCCGGCCCGGGATTGCATCTTGCGGGTCCCGGCGGCCACGCGCCCGCACCCGTATCCGGAGTATTCAGATGACGACGACACCGGTTCCCGGCTCCATCGACGCCACGCTCGACCTGCTCGGGCAACAGGACTATGTCGCGGACCGGTCGCTCGCCACCGTCCTCTATCTCGCCCTGAAGATGCGCCGGCCGCTGTTTCTCGAAGGCGAGGCCGGCGTCGGCAAGACCGAGATCGCCAAGGTGCTGGCCAGCGGCCTGGGCCGCAAGCTGATCCGGCTGCAGTGTTATGAGGGTCTCGACGTCTCCACCGCCGTCTACGAGTGGAACTATCCCGCCCAGATGGTGGAAATCCGCATCGCCGAGGCAGCAGGCCAGACCGACCGCGGCGAACTCGCCTCCGACATCTTCTCCGAACGTTTCCTGATCAAGCGTCCGGTTCTCGATGCCCTGGAACCCGATCTTTCGGGCCCGCCGGTGTTCCTCATCGACGAGCTCGACCGCGCCGACGAAGCCTTCGAGGCGTTCCTGCTGGAAGTCCTCTCCGACAGCCAGGTCACGATCCCCGAAATCGGCACCATCAAGGCCGAAGAACCTCCGATCGTCATTATCACCACCAACCGCACCCGCGAGATCCACGACGCGCTGAAGCGTCGCTGCCTCTACCACTGGGTCGACTACCCGAACGCCGAGCGCGAACTCGATATCGTGCGGCTCAAGGTGCCCGGCGCCTCCGAGCGCCTTGCGGCGGAAATCGTCGCCTTCGTGCAGGCGCTCCGGGATCAGGAGCTGTTCAAGGCGCCCGGCGTCGCGGAAACACTCGACTGGGCCACGGCGCTCGCCGAACTCGACCAGATCGCGCTCGACCCGGCTACCGTGTCCGACACGATGGGCGTCCTCCTGAAGTATCAGGACGACATCGCCCGAGTGCAGGCGAGCGATCTGACCAAGCTGATCAGCTCCCTCAAGACCGACACCATGATATCCCTGTGAGCACGTCCCGATGAGCGCAGCGCCGCCCGACGAGCCCACCGCGCACGACCGGAACGTCGGCGATCCGTCCGGCAAACTCGTCGACAACATCACCCATTTCGCCCGGGTGCTGCGGGACGCGGGCATGCCGGTCGGGCCGGCCCGCGTGGTCGAGGCGGTGCGCGCCGTGGAGACCGCCGGCATCGAGCGGCGCGACGACTTCTACTGGACGCTCCACGCCGTTCTCGTCTCCAAGCGGGAACATCACATCCTGTTCGATGCGGCCTTTCACCAGTTCTGGCGGCCCCGCGGGCTCCTGGAGAAGATGATCGAGCTCCTGTCGCCGGTGGCGCCGCCGCGCGCGCCCGAACCCGCCAAGAAGGCCGGCGCGCTCCGCGTCTCCAAGGCGCTCCAGTCCGGGCGCGAGGAACGCAGCGAGCCGGAGACGCCCGAACTGGAGATCGATGCGCGCCAGACGTCGTCGGGCCGCGAAATCCTCCAGAAGAAGGACTTCGCCCAGATGACGGCGGAGGAGATCGCCCAGGCCAAGGCGGCGCTGCGCGATCTTGTCCTGCCGCTGGACACGGTGAAGACCCGCCGCTTCACCCCGGCCGCCCACGGCCGCCGGATCGACATTCGCCGAACCATTCGCCAGAGCCTGCGCGGCGGCGGCCAGTCGATGACGCTGGCCTTCCGCAAGCGCAGGGAAGTGGCGCCGCCGATCGTCGCGCTGTTCGACATATCCGGCTCGATGAGCCCCTACAGCCGGCTGCTGCTGCACTTCCTCCACGCCCTCGGCGAGCGTCGCCGCGTCACCACCTTCCTGTTCGGCACCCGGCTCACCAACGTGACGCGTCAGCTGCGCATGAAGGATCCGGACGAGGCGCTGGCGGCCTGCGCGGACAGCGTCGAGGACTGGTCCGGCGGCACCCGCATCGCCGCCGCCCTGCACGACTTCAACAGGAAATGGTCGCGCCGGGTCATGCACGGCGGACCGATCGTGCTTCTGGTCACCGACGGGCTGGAGCGGGAGAGCGACGACGACCTCGCCCACGAGATGGACCGTCTGTCGCGCTCGTGCCGCCGGCTGATCTGGCTGAACCCGCTGCTGCGCTACGACCAGTTCCAGGCCAAGGCGCGCGGCATCCGCGCGATGCTGCCCCATGTCGACGAGTTCCGCTCGATCCACTCGCTGGACACGATCGCCGACCTGGTTACCGCCCTCGGCCGAGACCGGGGCACGGCGGAGACCGATCCCCGCCGCTGGATGGACGCGGCCTGACCCGGCGGAGCCGATCCCGCACCGCACACCCGCAGCCCGCGCAAGGCCGCTATGCGCCCACGGAGCAGCGCGCGCGATGCATTGCTGCGTTGCAACAATACCCGGTACTGCATGGCTCCGGACGGGGTTATCTCAGGGACCAGACGGGACGCACCCCTTGAGGGGACGCCCCGGTGTCCGGTCCGCACGATGCGGACGCCCCGAGATAAAGACCGAGTACGATGACAACTTTCCCGAATCCGACTTTCGACACCGCCCGCATCGAAGCCGAAGCCCGTACGCTGCGCTCCAAGGAAGTTGCGCGCGTCGCCGGCAGCGTCGGCCGCTCGATTGCCAACACGGTTCGCAACGTCTTCGAGAGCATCGCGGAAGCCCGCCGGATGCAGACCACCTACAACGAGCTGTCGGCTCTCTCCGACCGCGAACTCCGTGACATGGGCCTGGTCCGCTCCGACATCACCGCTGTCGCTGCCGGCGTCATGCAGCGCCCGGTGGAGCTGACGGCGATCGACGGCAGCAAGGCGGCCGACAAGGCCCCGGCTCCGGTGGCGGCCCAGGACGACGTTCGCCTCGCGGCCTGATCAGCCCACGCGGCATCTGGTTTCCACTGCGCTCCGGTTCCCGGCTACTCCTCCCGGCCGGCGATCGGCGAGTGGACTGCCCTCTCCTCTGGAGACGGGCACATCGGGCGCACCTTCGGGTGCGCCCCTTTTTTTGTCCGCTGCCGCAGCCTTGCGTGGCCGGACGGAGAACGGCAGGCCCCCTGGTGTTGGATCTCTCCGAGATTTGCGCGGCCGTGCGTAGGAAAGCCGGCCATCCGGCGTTGGAGACATAGTCCTCCAGGCCGCAGGCTCCCGCCGGCCGCGCCGACTTCCAACGCGAAGATCCCGCCATGCCTTTTCGCCGTCTCGTCTTCTGGTCGCACCTGATCGTGGCGACCGTCACCGGCCTCGTGATTCTGTTTCTTGCCGTCACCGGCCTGCTTCTCACCTACGAGCGGCAGATCGTCGCCGCTGCGGAAGCCCGGGCCTTCACTGTTCCGGCAGACGGCCGCCCGGCGCTTTCCGCCGACGAGCTTGCCATCCATGCCGCCGGCGCGCTCGGTCCGGGGTCTTCGCTGGTTTTCGGCAGGGACCCGCAGGGGCCCGTCAAGGCGACCGCAGGACGTGGCAAGCAGGTCTTCCTCGATCCTTTCACCGGCGCCGTGCTTGGAACCGGCGCAGAGCGGATCGAGGCCTTTTTCGGCACGGTCGAGCATCTGCATCGCTGGTTCGCACTTGATGGCGATGCGCGTGCGGCCGGCCGCGCGGTCATCGACGCGGCAAACCTCGCCTTCCTGTTCATCCTGATGTCGGGGGTCTATCTCTGGTGGCCACGGCGCTGGCGATGGCCGCTCCTGAAAACCCATCTGACGCTGCGCCGGAACCTGCCGACTGCCAAGGCGCGTGACTACAACTGGCACCATGCCTTCGGGATCTGGGCGGCTGCCCCGCTGCTTCTGATCGTGGTGTCGGGTGTCGTCTTCTCCTATCCGTGGGCGAACCGGCTGGTGTTCGCTCTCTACGGGGAAGAGGCGCCGCAGGGTCGTCGCGGTCCGCCCGTTCCCGCGCCGGTGCAGCCGGCCAATGCCGGGGCCCCCGCCGCTCCCGTCTCTCTGGACACAGTGCTAGCGGCGGCAAAGACAGTCGATCCCGACTGGCGCACGATCACGCTCGGCCTGCCCGCCCCGTCCGACAGCAGCGTTCGGGTCACAATCGACGCCGGCAACGGTGCCCAGGCGGATCTGAGAACCGACGCCGTCATCTCGCGGAACGCCGGGCACATCCTGTCCACCGCGGGCGCGGACCAGCTCTCGCCCGGACGCCGGGCGCGGGTCTGGTTGCGGTTCATTCACACCGGAGAAGTCTACGGCATCGTCGGCCAGACCGTCGCCGGCCTGGCCTCGCTGGCAGCCGTCCTTCTGGTCTGGACCGGACTTTCGCTCGCCTGGCGGCGGCTGATCTGGCCGTTGACGCGGCGCAAGGCGAGGCAGGCGGCCGCGGTCCGCTGACCAAGGCCCTGAACCGGCTCTCCGTCTCCTGAGAGCCTCAGCGAACGACCGTCCGCCGGCCGGTCAGGCCGCCCGTACGGAGCCCGTGCGTGTCAGCGCACTCGGCGTGAGCAGAAAAGGCTCTGTCCCCGCGCTTCCAGCGGAAAACCGGTTCCCACTTTTCCTGGAAGCGCTTCAGCGCCAGCCCAGCTCCGGCGCGACGTGGGTCAGGATCGCCTCCAGCATGTGGGCGTTGTACTCCACGCCCAGCTGGGTCGGCACGGTCAGGAGCAGCGTATCGGCCTCGGCAATCGCCTCGTCGGCCTTGAGCTGCTCCACCAGCCTGTCCGGTTCGGCCGCATAGGTCCGCCCGAAGATCGCGCGCATGTTGTCGATGATGCCGACCTGGTCGCTGTCCTGGCCGCGGCCGAAATAGGCCCTGTCACGGTCGTCGACGAGCGCGAAGATCGAGCGCGACACCGACGTGCGCGGCTCCCAGTCGTGTCCGGCCTTTGCCCAGGCTTCCCGATAGCTGCGGATCTGCCTGGCCTGCTGGACGTGGAACGGCTCGCCGCCCTCGTCCTCCTTCAGGGTCGAGCTCTGCAGGTTCATGCCGCGCTCGGCCGCCCACACGGCCGTCGCGTTGGAGGCCGAGCCCCACCAGATGCGCTTGCGCAGGCCTTCCGAATGCGGCTCGATGCGCAGCAGTCCGGGCGGATTCGGAAACATCGGGCGCGGATTGGGCTCGGCGAACCCCTCTCCTTTCAACACCTCCAGCAGGACATCGGTGTGCCGGCGCGCCATGTCGGCGTCGGTTTCGCCCTCGGCAGGCTGATAGCCGAAATAGCGCCAGCCCTCGATCACCTGCTCCGGCGAGCCGCGCGAAATGCCGAGCTGAAGCCGTCCGCCGGAAATCAGATCCGCCGCGCCGGCATCCTCCGCCATGTAGAGCGGGTTCTCGTAGCGCATGTCGATAACGCCGGTGCCGATCTCGATCCGGCTGGTCCGCGCGCCGACGGCTGCCAGCAGCGGGAACGGCGAGGCATACTGACGCGCAAAGTGATGCACCCGGAAATAGGCGCCGTCGGCGCCAAGCTCTTCCGCCGCCACCGACAGGTCGATTGCCTGGAGGAGCGCGTCGGAGGCCGAACGCGTGCCGGAATGCGGCGTGGGCGACCAGTGGCCGAAGGACAGAAAGCCGATCTTTTTCATGGGAAGAGAACCCTGAGAGGAAACTTGGACCCTCGGCGCGCTCAGCACCGGTCCGGTTGATCCTCACATAAGCCTCTCCGTGGCCTCATGCACGGCCCCGGGCGTTTCCGAACCGCGAACGGTCCGTCCCGGATCGGGCGACCCGGGCCTGCCGACTGCGCACCGCGCCGATTCGTTGGTCCACAAATCCCTGCGAAAGCCGGAGGGAAAACCGGTTCCCACTTTTCCTGGCGTTGCTCTAGAGCCCCGCCGCCTTGCGCAGCGCGGCGTTGATGCGGTCCTGCCAGCCCGGCCCCTCCTCCTGGAAATGGGCGAGCACGTCCCGGTCGATCCGGAGCGCCACCATCTCCCGGCCCTTCGGGACCTCGTTCGTGGCAGCCGGCTTTGCTTCCGGCTCAGCCTTCGGCGCCTTCGGTTTGAACATGGCCTCGGCGGCCGCGCGATAGTCGGTGGGACGTCGGGCCATCAGGCCGCTCCTTTTCCGGTATGGGGGAGCACTGTGCGGCCGTCTGGACGCGCCGACTCTGCAACTCCTCCCTGTAGCTATACAGGAAATCCGGGCTGCGCGCCTCCCACGGCGTGACGCAGCCGCCGACGATTGCGCCCGTTACACCCGCTCAGTACGCTGACCCGTGGCTGAACCGCATCGATATGTCCGCAGCCTCGGTCATCGGATGCACATGCCGCGTGAGTACACCGTTCCTTGCAGTGGCAGACAGACACGCGTTCCGCCCGTTCAGCCGAAAGACCCGCCGATGACCGATGCGCCGCGCCCCGAAGACCCGTCCTGGCACTCCGACGACCCGCACCTCAGCGGCGTCTTCACGCCGGTCGCGCGCGAGGTCGACGTGGCCGACCTCACCGTCGTCGCCGGCCGCATCCCGGAGGATCTGTCCGGCGCCTACATGCGCAACGGCCCGAACCCGCTCTTTCAGCCGCTGTCCTACACCTACCCGCTCGACGGCGACGGCATGATCCACGCCGTCTATTTCGACAACGGCCGCGCCCGCTACCGCAACCGCTTCGTGGAGACCCGCGAACTGACCGTCGAACGCCGCGCCGGGCATGCCGTCTGGGGCGGGCTGATGGCGCCGCGGCCGATCGATCCCGCGCTGTTGGAACCGGGTGCTGCCGCCTCCCCCTTCAAGAACGGCGCGTTCATCAGCGTGCTCGCCCACGGCGGCCATCTCCTGGCGCTCGGCGAGGCGGAAGCGGCCTACGAGATGACCATGGAGCTGGAGACCGTCGGCGAATGGACCGCCGGCACCGAGAGCCCGCTGCCGATCGGCGCCCACAACCGCCACCATCCGACCACCGGCGACCTCTTCGCCATCGCCTACGATCCCGGCAGCCCGGACGTGCAGGTCCGCCGGATCGACCCGTCCGGACGCCTCGCCGACAATTTCGCCGTGCGGCTCCCCGCCTCCAGCATGATCCACGACTTCGTGCTCACCGAGAAACACGTCGTCCTGCTGGTCGGTCCCGCCATCTTCGACTTCGAGGCGGCCCAGCGCGGCGGCCCGATCCTCGCCTGGCGGCCGGAGCTCGGCACCACCATCGCCGTCATGGAGCTCGACGGCAGCGCGCCGACCATGCTCGAGGCCGAGCCCTTCTTCGTCTACCACTTCGCCAACGGCTTCGAGCGTGGCGGCTCGATCGTGATCGACTATGTGCGCCACCCGGAATTCAGCCTGGGTCCCGACGGCGACGACGGCGCGCCGCACCTGCACCGGCTCGTGCTCGATCCGGCGACGCACCGGGTCCGCGACATCCCGCTTGCCGACTTCTCCACCGAATTTCCCCGGGTCAACGACCGGCTTGAGGCGCGCGCGACGCGCTTCGTCTACGTGCCGCGCCTCACCGGGTCCCTGACCCGCGGGCCGCACCCGTCGGCCACCTTCAACACGATCGTCAAGGTCGACACCGAAAGCGGCACCGCCCTCGCCCACGATCTCGGCGAAAAGGTCGCGGGCGAGCCGGTCTTCATCCCGAAGCCCGGCGCCTCGGCCGAGGACGACGGCTACCTCGCCGTGTTCGCCACCGACCCCACCGCGATGACCAGCGATCTGGTGCTTCTCGACGCCACCGACCCGAGCCGCGAGCCCGTCGCCGTCATCCGCATGCCCCAGCGCGTGCCCCAGGGCCTGCACGGGACCTGGATCGGGAGGTAGGGTTTTCTAGCGCTGGGTGATCCACACATCGGCTACGGGACGCACTTTATTTGCTTTGTCGCCAAAACGCACGCTCCTGCAGTTTGTAGAAATAATTAGCCCAGCAATAAAAAAACCTAGAATATCCAGCTGACCAAACCGTTGGAATGGCCCGCAAGCACGAGAAGGCCATACGATCAAAGAAAACCCACAACACGGCCATACACAATGCCCATAAACAACAGCAGTGAATTTATTTCCCAGATTCGGCGAAATCCAGAGAATTTCTATATAATTCACTATTCATGCCAGAGTCTATACGATGACAACGATGGATTGCCCCCCCGCATAACATCTATTGCTATTTCACACTTCGCAACCGAACAAGCAGTCAGCTTCTCAACACACTCAATCGCCGAAGAGCTTCACATCTCAAGAGAGAATGTTCGTGATGAATTTGATAATATTGAGAAAAAACTTCTAATTGATTTTTACGAATTTGTACGAAACCGCCGGGACAAATACTGGGTACACTGGAATATGAGAAATTTGACTTACGGATTTGAGCACCTTGAGCATAGATACAGAGTCCTTGGCTCAGATAATGCTCCAGTTATCCCAGTAGAGCGGAGAATAAATTTGAATGATTTATTGTCTGATAGATATGGCTCCGAATATGCACCTCATCCAAAATTGACTTCTCTAATGGATCTCAATGGCGGCATTCATCGCCATGCTCTCACGGGCAAAGAGGAGGTTGAAGTCTTCGAAAAGAATGAATTCATTAAGATGCATAACTCAACCTTGGCCAAAGTCGGTTTTTTCCATCTGGTGATCAAAAAACTAATTCACGGAAAATTACGAACAGCAGCACGGAGCTTTGGAGTTAAACTGGACCGACTCTTCGAAAGTCGACTCGCGAAAATGGTTGGACTCATCGCAACAACACTGACTATAATTGCAGTAATTAGACAGATAATAATGTATTTCATTTAAGCTGCAAGTGGGGGACCACGGACAGCGAGATGGCTATCAATACAAGGGCAAAAGACGGGCCGTCAGCCCCCTGACCCACGTGGCGGGCGGTCCGTTTTGAGGACAGTCCGGGCAAGATAGTGGCCCCTAGGCGATCTTCGATGTCGCGGGGAAGATGCCTCAGCGGCACCTGCCGCCCGTGAAATGGCCCCAACCATCGATCCATACACCTGCCAATTAACCCATACATTTTGTCGCATTGTATGGCTCTACTTCTACTGACATTTGTGGAGCACGGGGTTCGCCGAAGCGGCATCCCGGTACAGGCACCGCAAACCGAAGGCACGGACCCATGGCAGGCAAAACCGCAAACTGGCCCCCGCTGGAGCCTTGGCGCGTCGGGATCAGAGGCCGGTGCCCCCGCTGCGGGCGGGGACATCTGTTCAGCGGCTTCCTCAAGCTCGCATCCGGATGCGAGGTGTGCGGCCTGAGCTACGACTTCGCGGATCCGGCCGACGGTCCCGCCTTTTTCGTGGTGTGCTTCTTCTGTGTGCCGTCGGTCTTCTTTGCCGTTTGGGCGGAAGTGGCGTTTCAGCCGTCGATCTGGTTCCACATATTCGTGTCCATTCCGATCATTCTCCTGACGTGCATCCCACCGCTTCGGCCCTTGAAAGGCTGGCTCGTCGCCAGCCAGTTCTACTACAAGGCGGAGGAAGGGAAGCTGGTCGGCACCGACGAGTAGCCATCCTTGCCGAGCGGCCCGCAGCTCCAGTGCACAGCCGGACGCGGCAGACAGCCTTTGTATGGAAAAATCGACCGGATCAAGCCATACAATACGTGACATCTCGCTCAGCATGCACACGGAAGAGAAGCTGAATGTGGACACCGCGCCTGGCCGGGACGGCTCGGAGAAAGTATCTGGGCATCGTCGAGGCGCTCGAAGACGACATCCGGGCGGGGCGCGTCGCGCAGGGTGAACGGTTGCCGCCGCAACGTGCCATCGCCGAGGCGCTTCAGGTCGATCTGACCACGGTGACCCGGGCTTTCAACGAAGCGCGCAACCGGGGTCTCGTTGCGGCTCAGCCCGGCCGCGGCACCTTCATTCGCGGCGGTCTCGGAGACGATCGCGGCGACACCGGGCGCGGTCAGCTCGACCTCAGCATGAACATTCCCTCGCAGCCCGCCGACGTCGCCTTCGACAAACTCATCCCAGAAGGGATCGCGGACCTGCTGGGCGGCGCGCGGGGGCTCATGAACCTTCACTATCGCCCGAGCGCCGGAGCCGAGCCCGAGCGCGAGGCCGGCGCAACGTGGCTCGGAAGCCGGATCGAGGGCGCCACACCCGAGCAGACAATCGTGACGGCAGGCGCCCAGAGCGCGCTTTACGCCGTTTGCGAGCTGCTGCTTCGGCCCGGTGACACCCTTGCCGCCGGTGCCATGACCTACCCCGGCCTCAAGGCGATCGCGCTGCAGAAGGGTCTTGCCCTGACGCCCCTGGAGATGGACGAAGACGGCATCCGGCCGGAGGCGTTCGAGACGCTGTGCCGGAAGAGCGCGCCGCGGGCGCTCTATCTCACTCCCAGCATCGACAATCCGACGACGGCCACGCTTCCGGACGCGCGGCGCCGGCAGCTTGCGGAGACGGCCCGCAATCATGGCGTGGCTCTGATCGAGGACGACCCCTACGCGCCGTTGAGGTCGACGGGAACGGTCGCGCTCGCGGACCTGGCTCCGGAGATCACCTGGCACATCGCGACGCTGTCCAAATGCGCCACGCCGGCGTTGCGGGTTGCCTATGTTCTCGCCCCGACCGCGGTCCTGGCGGATCGGCTCGCGGGCGTCCTGCGGTCCACGGTCCTGATGGCGCCGCCGCTGATGTCCGCGCTGGCCGGCCGCTGGATCGCAGACGGCACCCTGGACCAAATCACGGCCTCCATCCGGGCGGAGAACGCAAGCCGCCAGCAGCTCGCCCGGACGATCCTCGCGGATCTCGACTTTGCCGCCGATCCGCATGGCCATCATCTCTGGCTGCGCCTGCCGGAGCCGTGGCGGGCCAGCGATTTCGCCGGCTACGCCGAGCGCGCCGGAATTTCCATCGTGCCCAGTTCGGCCTTCGCCACCTGTCCCCATCCGGAGGAAGCGGTCCGGCTCTCCCTCGGCGTGGCGCGCGATCGAAGCGACCTCGAAGACGTCCTGCTCAGGCTCGTGGACCTGATCCTGCAGCCATCCCCCGGCGCGACGTTCGTCGTGTAGCGGCGACTTTGGGTCTCGCCCGACCGTCCGGTCCACGGGCCGCAGCCTCCCCGCACCCCCCAGGCCGGTCGTTCGATCGGCGCCCGTGGCCAACAAAAGCAGCGCTTCAGCCGCCCTACGGCCCAAACCGCCCCCGAATCAGTCGGGGCGCTTCGGTTTGCGGCCCTTGTGCTTCGGCGGTTTGCCGCGATCGGCCGACGGGGCCTGGTGCTTATGACCCGGCTTTTGGCCCGGCTTGCCGCCCGGCTTGAATTTCGGTTTCGCCGTCTTGGGCTTCTCGTTCGCCTCGCCCACCGGCGCGATCTTGATGCCGCGCTCGAGGCTGCCCGGCTGCCTGAGCTTTTCGGCAAAACCGGCGGCCTTGTCGGCGGCGATTTCGAACCGGGTTTCCGTGGCGTCGATCCGGATTGCGCCGACATCGCGTTTCGTCACGCCGCCGGCGTTGCAGATCATCGGCAGCAGAAATTTCGGATCGGCGCGGTGCTTGCGCCCGAGCGAGATGGTGAACCAGACGCCGTTCTGCATGTCCGGGCCGCGCGGCTCGCGCGCCGATGCGGGCTTGTCCGCGGACCTGCGGTCGCGACCGGACGCGCCGGTCCTGAGGGCTTCGGGGGGAAGCGGCCGGAGGTCCTCGGGAACCGGATGGGCAGCGTGTTGCTGGCGCAGGAACGCCGCCGCAATGCGCTCCGGCCCCACCCGGTCCAGCAGTTCGGCAACGAAGTCGGCCTCCGCGTCGTCGGGTTCGGCGGCGGAGACGGCGGCATCGAGGATCCGCCGGCGGGTGCGCGCCTCGATATCGGCGATGCCGGGTGCCGCGCGGACGGTCGCCGTCAGCTTCGCGAATCCAAGCACGCGCTGAGCAGCCCCTCGCCTGTTTTCCGGAACGATGAGCACGCAGACGCCCTTGCGCCCGGCGCGGCCGGTCCGGCCGGACCGGTGCAGCAGGGTCTCCGGGTTGCTCGGCACGTCGGCGTGGATCACGAGGTCGAGGTTCGGAAGGTCGATGCCGCGCGCCGCGACATCGGTCGCCACGCAGACCCGCGAACGCCCGTCGCGCATGGATTGCAGCGCGTTCGACCGCTCCGACTGCGCCATGTCCCCCGACAGGGCGACCACCGCGAACCCGCGATTGGCAAGGCGCGCGGTCAGATGGCGAACCGCTTCGCGGGTGTGGCAGAACACCAGGGCGCTCGAGCTGTCGGACTCCAGCAGCGTATTGATGATGGCGTGCTCGCGCTCGTCGCGCCGCACCAGCATCATCTGGTAGTCGATGTCGGCGTGCTGCTCGGTGGACGCGGTCGTCTCGATGCGCACCGCGTCCTTCTGCACGGTCCGCGCGAGCTCCGCGATGCCGCGCCGCACGGTGGCGGAGAACAGAAGCGTGCGGCGCTCCTCCGGCGCGGCGCCGAGAATGAACTCCAGATCGTCGCGAAAGCCGAGATCCAGCATCTCGTCGGCTTCGTCGAGCACCACGGCGCGCACGGCGCTCAGGTCCAGCGCGCCCCGGGTGATGTGGTCGCGCAGGCGTCCGGGCGTGCCGACGACGAGATGGGCGCCGCGCTCGAGCGCACGGCGTTCGGTCCGCATGTCCATGCCGCCCACGCAGGTCGCGATCCTGACCCCGGCTCCCGCGTAGAGCCAGTCGAGTTCCCTCTGGACCTGGATGGCGAGTTCACGGGTCGGCGCGATGACCAGACCGAGCGGTGCGGCGGCGACGTCGAACCGCTCGCTGCTTCCAAGCAGCGTCGGCGCGATCGCGATACCGAAGGCGACTGTCTTTCCCGAGCCCGTCTGCGCGGAGACCAGGAGATCGGCCTCCCCGTGATCTCCGGTCGTCATCGCCAACTGGACCGGCGTCAGCTCGCTGTAGCCCTTCGCCGCGAGTGCGGAGGCCAGCGCCGGATGGATGCCGGCGATCGGGGAATAGTCGTTGGAGTCTTTATCTGGCGTCATCGTCACCTTCTCTGCAAACCGCCAGATAGCATCATGTGGGCGCTGTGGGCAGGGATAGTCTGCCGGGAACTCCGCCCTTGGAAGGCTGGGCTACCCAGGACACCACGCGAGGCCGGGTGTGGGGCATGGGCGGGGAGCACCGTTCCGTCCTCCCGCCACATTCCGCGCGCGGGCTTTCTTCTCCGCTCATCCCCGCGAAAGCGGGGATCCATACTGACTCGCCAAGCGGAAGGTCGAAATGACTTCGCCTCCATGGCGGCAGTGTCCTCCAACTCTCATTCCGCACAAGCCCGCTGTAAGGCCCTATGGATCCCCGCTTTCGCGGGGATGAGCGGAGCGTGAGGCTGCCACGGAAAGAACCCGCTTCCGCCGTGCCATACTGCATTCAGCGACGGACGACCGTCCGCCGCCGGTCAAGAGGCGCGGAGCGAAGCGACCGGGAGGCAAGAAACGGCCGCGCCCCGCGCAGCCGCGACAGTCAGCGAGCTGGCGCGAGCGGAGAGACACCAGCTACAGCCCCGGTGTTCGCCGGGACAAGCCGGTGCCGAGAAATCACTCCGGCAGGTTCAGCCGGATGTGCAGTTCGCGGAGCTGCTTCGGGCCGACCTCCGAGGGCGCGCCCATCATCAGGTCTTCGGCGCGCTGGTTCATCGGGAACAGGGTCACGTCGCGCAGGTTCTCCGCCTCGCACAGAAGCATGACGATGCGGTCGATGCCCGGCGCGATGCCGCCATGGGGCGGCGCGCCCATCTCCAGCGCCCGGATCATGCCGCCGAACTTCTCCTGCAGCACGTCCTCGCCGTAGCCGGCGATGTCGAACGCCTTGCGCATGATCTCCGGCTTGTGGTTCCGGATCGCGCCCGACGACAGCTCCACGCCGTTGCAGACGATGTCGTACTGGAACGCGTTGATGGTGAGCGGATCCTGGCTCTCCAGCGCCTCCAGCCCGCCCTGGGGCATGGAGAACGGGTTGTGGGAGAACTCGATCTTCTTGTTCTCCTCGTCCCACTCGAACATCGGGAAGTCGACGATCCAGCAGAAGGCGAACTGCTCCTCGTCGACCAGACCCAGCTCGAAGCCGACCTTCTGGCGGGCGCGGCCGGCGAAGTCGACGAAGGTCTTCGGCACGCCGCAGACGAAGAAGACGGCGTCGCCGGCCTCCAGGCCGAGCTGGGCGCGGATGGCGGCGGTGCGCTCCGGACCGATGTTCTTGGCGATCGGGCCGGCGCCCTCCTCCTCGCCCTCGCGGAAGAAGATGTAGCCGAGGCCCGGCTGTCCCTCGCTCTGAGCCCAGGAGTTCATCCGGTCGCAGAAGGCGCGGCTGCCGCCGGTCTTGGCCGGGATCGCCCAGACCTGGACGCGGTCGTCAGCCTCGATCTGGCGGGCGAACACCTTGAAGCCGGAGCCGGCGAAGTGCTCGGTGACCTCGGACATCTGGATCGGGTTGCGCAGGTCCGGCTTGTCGGAGCCGTAAAGCCGCATGGACTCGGCGTACGGGATCATCGGGAATTTCTCGGTGACCCGCTTGCCGCCGCCGAACTCGATGAACAGGTCGCGCAGCACCGGCTCAACGGCGGCGAACACGTCCTCCTGCTCCACGAAGCTCATCTCGATGTCGAGCTGGTAGAACTCGCCCGGCGAACGGTCGGCGCGGGCGTCCTCGTCGCGGAAGCAGGGCGCGATCTGGAAGTAGCGGTCGAAGCCGGCCACCATGATCAGCTGCTTGAACTGCTGCGGCGCCTGGGGCAGCGCGTAGAACTTGCCCGGATGCAGGCGCGAGGGCACCAGGAAGTCGCGCGCGCCCTCCGGCGACGACGCCGTCAGGATCGGCGTCTGGAACTCCATGAAGCCGGCGTCGGTCATGCGGCGGCGGATGGAGGCGATGATCTGGGAGCGCTTGACGATGTTGGCGTGCATCGTCTCGCGGCGCAGATCCAGAAATCGGTAGGTGAGCCGGGTGTCCTCGGGATAGTCCGGCTCGCCGAACACCGGCAGCGGCAGCTCGCCCGCCGTGGACAGCACCTCGATGTCGCGCGCGAAGACCTCGATGCGGCCGGTGGGCAGCCGATCGTTCACGGTCTCCGCCGTGCGCGCCTTGATCTCGCCGTCGACGCGAATCACCCACTCCGCGCGGACCGTCTCGGCGGTCTTGAAGGCGGCGGAATCGGGATCGGCGACCACCTGGGTGATGCCGTAATGGTCGCGCAGATCGATGAACAGAAGCCCGCCATGGTCGCGCACGCGGTGGACCCAGCCGGAGAGCCGGACGCTCGATCCGACATCGCTCTCGCGGAGCGCGCCGCAGGTGTGGCTTCTATAGCGGTGCATCGACTTGGCCTCGATATTTTCGTCGTTTACGCAGAGTGCCGGTCCGCCGCGCCGGTCGCGGGTGCGGACGGTCCACGGCGCGCCGCCCGGTCGTCCCTGAACGCGCGCATGGGAAAGCGCGGCGACACAGGACATGCAGGGCGTGCCTTGTCAAGCAGAGCGCCCGCGCCCATTTTCGAAACGGTGCGCGATTGACGGGCTTGGCGGAGCGCCTTTCGATCGTGTATCACCGCGCGCATCGTGCGGCTCGCCACGGGCCGCCATCGGGTGTCACATGCCGCCGGTCGCGGCGCCCGTCCCGTTGATCCGCCTCCCGGTGGGGCCGTTTCGGCGATCGTTCCTTCAGTCAGGTGCGGCGCCGCGAACACGTGAACAAAGAAGCCGAAGGACGCGATGGAAACCGTTCTCATCGTCATTCACCTCATGGTGGTCATTGCCCTGATCGCGGTGATCCTGCTGCAGCGCTCCGAAGGCGGCGCGCTCGGGATCGGCGGCGGCGGCGGTGGCGGATTCATGTCCGCCCGCGGCTCCGGCAACGCGCTGACCAAGGCCACCGCCATCTTCGCGTTCGTCTTCTTCGCGACCTCCATCACGCTGACGATCATCGCGCGTCAGCAGGAGGCGCCCTCCTCGATCCTGGACGATCTGAACCAGCCGGCCGGTCAGACCGCGCCGGGCGGCAGCGATCCGACCCGCGGCAGCGGCCAGGGCATCCTGGACACGCTGGAAGGCATGAGCAGCGGCAGCGGCACCTCCGGCGCGGCAGCGCCCGGCGGACAGTCCGGCGCCCAGGCGCCCGTCGCGCCGGCCGCCCCCGAGCAACCCGCCGGCGGGCCGCAGGTCCCCACCTCCCAGTGAGGCCTGCCGCCGCCCTCGCGGCGATAAAAACCGGGGACAGCGTCCGCTGCCCCCATTTCCCCTCTCCCCTTGCGCCGCTTGGTTGCTAGGATACCGGCCCGATGGCACGCTACGTCTTTATCACCGGCGGCGTGGTCTCCTCCCTTGGCAAGGGACTGGCCTCGGCGGCTCTCGGCGCATTGTTGCAGGCGCGCGGATATCGCGTCCGCCTGCGCAAGCTCGACCCCTATCTGAACGTTGATCCCGGCACGATGTCGCCCTACCAGCACGGTGAGGTGTTCGTGACCGACGACGGCGCTGAAACCGACCTCGATCTCGGCCACTACGAGCGCTTCACCGGGCGCCCGGCCAACCGGATGGACAACATCACCACCGGCCGGATCTATCAGGACATCATCGCCAAGGAACGGCGCGGCGACTATCTCGGCGCCACCGTGCAGGTGATCCCGCACGTCACCGACGCCATCAAGGAATTCGTCGTCACCGGCAACGAGGACTTCGACTTCGTGCTGGTGGAGATCGGCGGCACGGTGGGCGACATCGAGGGCCTGCCCTTCTTCGAAGCGATCCGCCAGCTTTCCAACGACCTGCCGCGCAACGACACCATCTTCATCCATCTGACGCTGGTGCCGTTCATCAATTCCGCCGGCGAGCTGAAGACCAAGCCGACCCAGCATTCCGTGAAGGAGCTGCGCTCCATCGGCATCCAGCCGGACATCCTGCTGGTGCGCTGCGACCGGGAAATCCCGCCGGCCGAACGGCGCAAGCTGGCGCTGTTCTGCAACGTGCGCGAAGAGGCGATCATCCCGGCGCTGGACGTGGAATCCATCTACGACGTGCCGATCGCCTACCACAACGAGGGTCTCGACACCGAGGTGCTCGAGGCCTTCGGCGTGACCGGCGCGCCGCCGCCGGATCTGGAGCGCTGGAGCGAGATCTCCCGCCGCGTTTCCTCGCCCGAGGGCGAGGTCACCATCGCCATCGTCGGCAAGTACACGGGGCTGAAGGACGCCTACAAGTCGCTGATCGAGTCCCTCGTCCACGGCGGCATCGCCAACAACGTCCGGGTCAAGATCGACTGGATCGAGTCGGAGGTCTTCGACAAGGAAGATCCCGGTCCCTGGCTGGAGAACGTCAACGGCATCCTCGTTCCCGGCGGCTTCGGCGAGCGCGGCGCGGAAGGCAAGATCGCAGCGGCCAGCTTCGCCCGGCGGCACAACGTGCCCTATTTCGGCATCTGCTTCGGCATGCAGATGGCAGTCGTTGAAGCGGCGCGGAACCTGGCCGGCATCGAGAACGCCAGCTCCACCGAGTTTGGCCCGACCTCAGAACCGGTCGTCGGCCTGCTCACGGAATGGATGCGCGGCAACGAGCTGGAGCAGCGCTTCCCCGACGGCGACCTGGGCGGCACCATGCGCCTCGGCGCCTATCAGGCGAAGCTCGCCGAGGACAGCCGGATCGCCGCGATCTACGAATCGACCGACATCTCCGAGCGCCACCGCCACCGCTACGAGGTCAATCGCGCCTACATCGATCGGCTGGCGGCCAAGGGCATGCGCTTTGCCGGCATGTCGCCGGACGGCCTGCTGCCCGAGACGATGGAGCTGGTCGACCACCCCTGGTTCATCGGCGTGCAGTATCATCCGGAGCTGAAGTCGCGGCCGTTCGAGCCCCATCCGCTGTTTGCCTCCTTCATCCACGCGGCCATGGAGCAGAGCCGCCTGGTCTGAGGCCGAAAGGGCGACCATGAGCAGCATCCACGGGATCGACCACACCGTCGTGATGGCCGAAAGCCTCGAGGAAGCGGCCCTCACCGCGCATCGGCTCGGTTTCGTCACCACGCCGGCCGCGCGCCACCCGTTCGGCACCGGAAACGTGCTCGTCCAGCTCCAGGGCAGCTATCTGGAATATCTCGCCCTCCTCGACGAGAGCCTGTTTCCCGAAGACGCCCCAGGCCGGTTCTCGTTTCCGAGCTTCAACCGGGACTTCCTGATCGGCGAAGGCGCCGGCATTTCCATGCTGGCCCTCAAGACCGGCGACCCGGAAGCGCTCCAGCGCGAATGGGCCCAGACCGGACTCTCCACCGTCCCGCCCTTCTCCTTCGAGCGGACCGCCCGGGCGCCTGACGGCCGCGATCTGCCGGTCTCCTTCACCCTCGCCTTTGCCAGCCACGCCGACCTCGTGCGCGCGGGCGTTTTCGCCCTCACCCATCATCATGCGCCGGAGAATTTCTGGCATCGCGAATACCAGACCCATCCGAACACCGCCGTCCGGATGGCGGGCGTGACAATGGTCGCACCCGATCCGGAGCGGGCGGCCGCCACGCTTTCCGCGCTCGTCGGCGGCTCCGTCGAGCCGGCGGCAGACGCCCTCACTCTTCCTCTGTCGGATGGCGCCGTTCTGGAGGTCATGGGACCGGCCGCTTTCGCGGCCCGCTTCGGGTCCGACCGGTTTGGCGACACCCGCATTCCCCGCTTCGCCGCAATGACGATCGCCGTCGCCGATCCGGCCGCGACCCGCGCCGTGCTCGAGCGGAACGGTATCGCTGCGTCGGAGACCGGAAACGGCCTCACCGTTCCGCCGGAGGAAGCCGGCGGCGCGGGCTATCGCTTCGTTCCGGACGACGCCGCCTGACGCCTGCGGATCCCGTGCCGCCTGTCGACACGACCGCACCATAATCTCGTCGTTCACTTGGGGCGGAAGGTTCCTTTCCGGACAGGGGGCTGGAGCATTGGCGGTCGTGCGGTCGCGTGAGCTGGGTCTTCCCGGCGTCTCCGGCACCCTTCTCGTGCCGCTGTGTGCCCGTGCGCTCGCCCGCCGCTCCTATTCCTTCACCGGCTTCGAGGATCCGGCGGCAGAACGCATCGTCGCCGACCTCGGCATCGATCCCGCCCGCATCATCTCCGATCCGGCCAGCATTCTCGGCTTCATCCGACGCTCTCAGATCTTCGACCGCGCCATCGCGGACTTCCTGACCCGCCATCCGGACGCGATCGTCATCGATCTGGGAGCGGGCCTCTCGACCTCCTTCGAGCGCCTGAAGACGCCGCCGCATCTCTGGTACGACGTCGACCTGCCTCCCGCGACCGACCTCCACCGCCGCGTCATCGCCGGCGATCCGCGACGCGCGCTGATCGCCGCCTCCGTGGATCACGCCGGCTGGCTGACGGAGATGGCGCTTCCCGACGGTCCGGTGCTGGTGCTGGCGGAGGGATTGTTGCCCTATCTTGCGCCTGAGGCGATCACCCGGCTGCTTGCCGATCTGGCTGACGGGCTCGCCGGACGCACCGTCGAATTCGTCTATGACGCCTTCTCCTTCCTGATGATCGGAACGGCGCGCGCGCATCCTGCCATCGGCGCTCTGGCCCGGGCGGATCGCTCCATCGAGTTCCGCTCCGGTGTCCGGACCCGGGCCGACTATACCTGCGGCGACCCGCGCTGGCGGCTGGAGCGGATCGATGACGTGGTGGCCGGACTGCCGCCGCCCTGGATGATGGGCGCGATTGCCTTCCGGGCGGCATTCGGCGTGCCGCTCTACGCCATCGTCCGTCTGCGTCTCGACGCCGGCGGCGAGCCGCGATAGGAGACGGCAGCCGTGCGGACGCGCGCGTCCCGGCCCCCGACCGTCAGGAGTTTTCCCGCAATGACCGCCCCTTCCGCCGCCTCCCCCCGTCCGAGCCTCGATATCGGCAAGGTGCGGTTCGCCAACGACGCACCGCTGTCGCTGATCGCGGGCCCTTGCGTCCTGGAAAGCCGGGCCCATGCGCTGGAGATGGCGGCGGCGCTGAAGGAGATCACGAGCGAACTCGGGATCGGCTGCGTCTACAAGACCTCGTTCGACAAGGCCAACCGGACCAGCCGCACCGGCGCCCGCGGCCTCGGTCTCGACCATGCCCTGCCGATCTTTGCGGAAATCCGGGAGGCCTTCGGTCTTCCGGTCCTGACCGACGTCCACGAGAGCGCCCAGTGCGCCGAGGTCGCCAAGGCCGTCGACGTCCTGCAGATCCCCGCCTTCCTGTGCCGGCAGACCGATCTCCTCGTCGCCGCCGCGGAGACCGGCGCGGCGGTCAACGTCAAGAAGGGGCAGTTCCTGGCGCCCTGGGATATGACCAACGTCGTTGAGAAAATAACGTCCGCCGGTAACGACCGGGTGATGGTCACCGAGCGCGGGGTCAGCTTCGGCTACAACACGCTGGTCAGCGACATGCGGGCCCTGCCCGTCCTGGCGAAGACCGGCGCCCCGGTGATCTTCGACGCGACCCACTCCGTGCAGCAGCCCGGTGGCCAGGGCACCGCGTCCGGCGGCGACCGGCGCTTCGTGCCGGTCCTGGCGCGCGCCGCCGTGTCGCTGGGGATCGCCGGCGTCTTCATCGAGACCCATGATTCGCCCGAGACCGCCCCTTCCGACGGACCCAACATGGTGCCGCTCAAGGACCTGCCGGCGCTCCTGAAGGACCTGATGGCGTTCGACCAGCTCGCCAAGTCGCGCCCGCTGGACGCCTCCACCTTCGGCTGAGGCCGCTCAGGCGCTTCCGGCGTCCGGGATCAGATCTGCGGCGCGGCGAAGCCCTTGGCGATGATCGGCCCGGTCGGCCGGCCCGTGGGCGAGCCGCCGGCCTGCTCCAGCGTGATCTCGTAGAGCTGGTTGTCGGAGGGGCTCGGAAGCTCCGGGCCGCGCAGACGTGCCTGCCGCGCGGCATCGACAAGGCCGAGCGAAACCGGCCCGCGCTCCTGCGACGGCAATGTCCAGACTTCCATCACGCGGCCCGCCGGGACCTGCACGTCGGCGAGAAACCGGATCTCGGCGGTGTCGTTTCCGAAATCCTCCACCACGGCCGTGGGCGTCCCCGTCTCGTCCAGAAGGACGGCGATGACGACCGGCTCCTGGACGAACACCTCGCGCCCGAGCCCGAGCCCCACCACGAACGCGACGACCGCGGCGGCAGCCGCCATCCGCCAGCGGCGGCGCGGCGCGGGCTTGTTCTCGTTCGCCGCTGGAGGCACGTCCGCCGGCGCCTCCGGCGCATTGTCCTCCCCGGCTCCAAGGGCCGCGTCCACCCGGTCGGCGAAGCCCGACGGCAGATCCACCGGTTCCGCCGCCAGATCCAGCGCGAGATAGCGATCCCGCGCGGTGGCCACGGCCTGCGCAAGCGCCGGATCGCGGTCCATCCGGTGCTCCACGTCTTTTGCCTCCTGCGCGTCCAGCAGGCCCAGCACGAATTCGTCCGCGAGTTCTTCCACCGGCCGGGTCATGAGAGACACTCCCGCAGGCTGGCGAGCCCGCGCCGGATCCACGATTTGGCGGTTCCCAGCGGAAGACGGCGGATCGCGGCGATCTCGCCGTGGCTGTAGCCCGATATGTGGGCAAGCAGGATGCACTGGCGGACGTCGTCATCCAGCGCCTCTAGGCAGGCACGCAGCCTCTGGGACGTCGGGATGCGCTGCCAGCTGTCCGGGTCGGCCGCCTCCTGCCGCGCATCCTGCATGGCGGTCAGGTCCTCGGGAGACACCAGGCTGAGGCGCCGGTCGTCGCGCAGAATGTTCAGGCAGCGATTGCGCAGGACGGCATAGATCCACCCGCGGGCCGATCCGTCGTCGGCCCGGAACTGGGATGCCTTTCGCCAGATCTGGACCATGGCGTCCTGCAAAGCCTCTTCCGCCAGCTCGTTGCGCTGAAGCATCCGCCGCGCCACGCCGAGAAGCTGGCGCCCCTCCACCGCCAGGATCTCGCCGACGCCCGACCGGTCGCCGCGCGCGCACGCCACAAGGGCGGCCCGGAGCCTGGCTTCCGCCGATTGGGCACTGTCGGTCGGAGAAGGATCTGGCGGGTTCATGTCCGGACCTATCGCACGGCTGTCTTTCACACGTCCAGGTTCCTGGTGCGCGTCTCTTCACCGTCAATGACACGCCGGCTTCGCAAACGGATGCAGATTTTTTTGCAGGGTCTGCATCCACCGGCCCTTCTGCCGTGTCCTTCGAGTTGGTGCCGCAATCGTGCAGCTCCGAAACCTGGAGGATTTTGTCATGACCCGTTTCGCGCTCCTGACGACGACCGCACTCTTCGCTTCGACCGCCGCCCTCAGCGCGGCGCCGGCCATCGGCCTCAGCGGCGACAGGACGCTGGTCAAGTTCGACACCGACACGTTGACCGTGTCCGACATGATGGAGGTCACCGGGGTCGACAGCCTGGTCGGCATCGACTTCCGGCCGGCGAACGAGACCCTGATCGGCGTCACCCCGGACAACGTTGTCGTCACCATCGACCCGGCCACCGGCAAGGCGACGAAGCTGTCCACCATGAAGACGCCGCTTCCGAAGTCCGAGGCGCCCGTCATCGTCGACTTCAATCCGATGGCCGACCGTCTGCGCTACATGACCGGAACCACCAACCACCGGGTCAATGTCGACACCGGCGACGTGACCGTCGATGGCAGCCTGGCCTTCGAGCAGAAGGACATGCATGCCGGCGAAGCGCCTGAAATCGTGGCGGCCGCCTATATCAACAGCTACGGCAAGCCGGACACGACGGCGATGTACGACATCGACGCCACGATCGTCGCCCTCATCCAGCAGACCTCGCCGAACGACGGCACGCTGGCTGCCATCGGCAAGCTCGGCGTCGAGGATCCCGGCGCCTCCTACGCCTTCGACATCGCCACCAACGCCGACATGGAGAACACCGCCTGGCTGGTGAACGGCAACATGCTCTACGAAGTCAGCCTGGAGACCGGCAAGGCAACCGGAAAGGGCATGATCGAGGGCGCCGTCGATCAGATCCGCGACATCACGGTCATGCCGGCGATGTGATCGGGTCCACGACCATCCGAGGCTTCCGGGCCTCTTCAGCAGGGGGCAAGCGCCCCCTGCACGCCCGCCCTGCCTTTGCCTTTGCCGTCCCGCAAATGCGCCATGGGCGACGCTTCAGCCCGGCCGTCGCGGTTGACGGGAGCCGCCAAACCCACTACCCGACTGGCACGCGCGGCACCGCCGCGCCCGACGGTCGGACCCTGGTCCGCTCCGTCCCACGAGCCCCCGCCCGATGTCGCGGCAAAGGGGCTCCGGGTGCCCGTAGCTCAGTTGGTAGAGCATTCGACTTTTAATCGAATGGTCCTCGGTTCGAGTCCGAGCGGGCACACCAACCTTTTCGTAACAAGTACCCGGGAAGTTGGCCCTGTCCCTCGATCCCAGCCCGAACTCGGCGCAGCTTGGCGTCACTTCGGGTGCGCGAGCCGGCGCACCCGATCCAAGATGAAGACACCCACCATGCGTTCCGACACCCTCCTGCAGGACACCCTCTGGCGGCGCACTGCCCGCGGCCGGTTCGACGCCGACGCAGCGCTGCCCGACCGGGCCCAGGCGGTCGTGATCGGCGGGGGGTTCACCGGCATGACCGCCGCCCTTCACCTGGCGCGCGCCGGACACGACGTGGTTGTCCTGGAAGCAGGTCCCCTGGGGGAAGGCGCGAGCGGCCAGAACGCCGGGTTCGTGGTGCCCAACTTCGCCCTGATGGATCCCGATGCGGTGGTCGCCGCCCTGGGGGAGGAGCGCGGACGCGCCCTCCTCGACCTGGTGGGCGCAGGCGCCGACACCGTCTTCGGCATCATCCGCGACGAAGGCATCGTCTGCGACGCCGAGCAGCCCGGCTGGCTGAATCCCGCAGCCAGCATCATGGCGGCCGACGCCCTCGCCGCGCGCGCCCGCAAGTGGCGCGCCCTCGGCCGGCCCGTCCGCTTCCTGACCGCCGACCAGACCCGCGCCCAGACCGGCATGGATCTTTATCACGGCGCGCTTCTGGACGAGAGCGGCGGCATGCTGCATCCGCTCGACTACCTGTTCGGCCTCGCCAATGCCGTCGTCCGCCACGGCGGCCGGGTGGTCACCGGCAGGCCCGTCCAGCGCTTCTCCGAGCACGGCGGCGGCTGGCGGATCGCCCTTTCGGACGGGCGCGAGATTTCCGCGGACAGCCTGCTCCTGTGCACCAACGCGTTCACCACGGGAGCCGCGGCGCGGCTTGGACGAACCACGGTCCCGCTGCGGGTCTATCAGGTCGCGACCGATCCCCTGGACGCGGCCACGGTCGCCCGGATCGCGCCGGATCGGCGTCCAGTCGGCGACACCCGCCGCAATCTCTTCACCTATCGGCTGGACCGGGACAATCGGCTGATTTCCGGCGGCATGGCCGTCGTGCCCTGGGGTGCGAAGGAGCGGCTCGGCCGGGCGATCGTCGAGCGGCTGGCCTCGGAACTGGCTCTGCCGAGGGTTCCCGAACCGGCGGCGGTCTGGACCGGCGTCGCCGCGCTGACGCCGGATTTCCTGCCCCGCATCCATCGGCTCGGCGCCACCGGTTTCGCCGGGATCGGCTGCAACGGCCGCGGCGTCGCGATGACCGCCCAGCTCGGCCGCGTGCTGGCCGACGCGGTCATGGGCGCGCCAGCCGAGACGCTGCCTGTCCCGCTCCGCCCGTTGCGGCGCATTCCCTTGCACCGGCTGACGCCGCTGGCCGCCTCCGCCGGACTGGTCAAGGCCCGGCTGACCGATGCCCTCAGCGGAAGAGACTGACCCGACCGCCTTCGCAGCCCGGGCACCGTCCCTCCGGCCGCTGCGGGTAGGTCACATGCTCGAATTCAGCCAGCCGACTGCAGCCGCGCGGTGACCTCGATCTCCACCTTGATCTCGTCGTTGACGAACCCGCAGATGACCGTCGTGTTGGTCGGGCGCGGGTCGTCGAACACCGTGCCGAGGTGCTTGGCGATGGGGAGGATGTCCTCGCGCCGGGCGACATAGACACGCAGCGCGACGATGTCCTTCAGCGTACCACCGGCCTGTGCAAGCGTGTCCTCGATGATCCGCAGCGCGCGGACGGTCTGGGCGACGGCGTCGTCGGCATCGACCTCGCCTTCCACATAGCCCGCGGTCCCGGAGATGAAGACCCAGTCTCCGTCGACAATGGCGCGGCTGTAGCCGGCAATCTTCTCGAACGGCGATCCGGAGGTGATGGCTTGGCGCACGCAAGGTCTCCCGAGTGATGAGATCAAGTGCTCCATGGAGCGTGTCCCGTTCGGACCGAATCGACCTGAACGAAATGGGCGTCCCCAAGCAGTTGACTCTGTTTGCGATTTCTTGTCGCTCAGATGTTTCCATGTGAGCGGAACAGGCTCTAGCAAACGCTCCCACGGCGCACAATGCTGCGACATGGGATGGCAGGGACTGGCTCGGGTCGGCCCCGTGGGCCAGCCTGCTTGCCAGCAGGTCATGCGAGCGTGCGATCTCTGCCGCCATCGCGCTTGTGACGCCCAGGGCGCTGCTGTCGATTCCCGCTGACTTTCGCTCTCCCGGCACTTAGGCTTCGCCAGGACCGATCACGAGCGCATCGAAGCGGGGAAATCGACGCGTGAAGAAAGAACTGATCGTCAACGTCGCATTGCCGTATGCCACCTACCTGCTGCTGCACCACTATTTCGGCGTCGCCAACGTCCCGGCTCTGGCCGCCGGGGCCGTCTTTCCGATCGTGTCGATCATCGTCACCTTTCTGCGGGAACGGCGGCTGCAGCCGATCGGCCTGATCGTCCTTGTCGCGACCTCCGCCTCCATCGCGGGCTCGTTCCTTCTCGACAGCCCGACCCTTCTCCTCGCCAAGGGGTCGCTGATCACCGGCACGGTCGGGCTCGTGTTCGGACTTTCGCTCCTGTGGAAACGGCCGCTGGTCTACTACATCGCCACCGCCGACCCGGACGACCGCCGCGAAGGCGAGGCATTGTGGCCGACGACGCCGCGCTACCGGCAGATGATGCGAACCATTACCATTGCCTGGACCGTGGCGCTGATCGCGGAAGCCCTGCTGCGGCTCGCCCTGATCCCGCTGCTGCCGATCGAAATCTTCCTGCCGATCAGCGAGACCATGTGGATCGCACTCTTCGTGCCGATGACGGCCTGGAGCTGGCGCTACGGACAGCGGACGATGAGCGAGATCAAGCCCGCCTGATCAGACCGGGCTGTCGGTTCGGATCTCGGTACAGGCGGCCTCCAGACGCTGCCACTCCGCGTCCGTTCCCGGCAGACCGAAGCGCAGCAGATCCGGATCGCGGGCGAAACGGCGCGCCCAGATCCCCGCCTGTCCGAACCCGTCGAACACCGTCGCTGCGGCGGTCGATCGGAAGGTCCGATAAAGCACCGTGCCGCCGATCGGTGGCCCGAGAAGCGGCGTCAGCAGCCCATCGAGCCGCTCGGCGTCGAGGCTCCGGGCCAGCCGCGCCTCTTCGATCCAGATCCGGTCGGAGAGCGCCCGGCGGCCGAGCGAAATCGCCGGTCCCGACACGGCCCACGGCCCCATCCGCGCGCGCACCTCACCAGCCACGTCGGCCGCCGCTGCCAGAAAACCGAGCCGGACACCCGCCAATCCGAACGTCTTACCGAAGGAGCGAAGAACGATAACGTTTTCAGGCATCTGCGGGACGATGCTCATGTCCGAATCGAAGTCGGCGAACGCTTCGTCCACGATCAGCCATCCGCCCCAGTTCGCGACGCGCGTGGCAACCGCATGAAGCTGCTCCGCCGCCGTCACGCGCCCGTCCGGGTTGTTCGGATTGACCACCACGACCACGTCGGCGGGCCGCGCCTCGTCCAGCTCGCTCACCTCGCCGACGCTGTGGCCGGCCTTGGCCCACGCGTGGGCGTGTTCGCCATAGGTCGGGCCGACGATGGACACCCGGGAGGTACCGCGCAGGCGCGGCAGGAGCTCGATCAGCGCCTGGGTCCCCGGTGCCGCCACGACGCCCGTGGCCGGCGGTGCACGATAGAGGCTGCGGGCGGCGGCTTCGAGCTCCGAGAGTTCCGAGGGCGACGGCAGGCGATGAAACGCACTTAACGGCAGCTCGCCGAGCGGATAGGGAACCGGATTGATCCCGGTGGACAGGTCGATCCAGGGCGCTGGGGCGTCCGGAAACAGGGCCCGGGCCTCGGCGAGATCGCCACCGTGCTCGATCGACCCGCCCGCGTCGGGCTGCTGTTTCGCGAGGTTTGACACGGTGTTCCTGTCCGCCTTCCTGGCCGTCGTGCTGGTCGCCCTCCTTGTGGAGGCGGTGTTCGGCTATCCCGACAAGCTGTACGCCAGGATCGGCCATCCCGTCACGTGGGCGGGCGCATTGATCGCGCGCCTCGACCGGCGGATGAACCGTCCGAATGCCTCGGAGGGGACCCGGCGGCGGGCCGGCACGGCGGCGCTGGCGATCCTGCTGGCCGCAACGGTCATTCCGGCATGGGCAGTGGCAGCGGTTCTGTCCCCGCTCGGGCTGGTCGGACTGTTGGTGACCAGTGCGCTCGCCAGCACGCTCCTGGCTCAGCGCAGCCTGTTCGATCACGTGGCCCGGGTGGCGGATGCCATGGAAACCGGCGGCCTCGAGGCCGGCCGTCAGGCGGTCTCCCAGATCGTCGGGCGCGATCCGGCGACCCTCGATTCGCCCGCCGTCTGCCGCGCCGCCATTGAAAGCCTGGCGGAGAATTTTTCCGACGGCGTGACTGCTCCCGCAGTCTGGCTCGCCGCCTTCGGACTGCCGGGCGGCGCCGCCTACAAGGCGATCAACACCGCCGATTCCATGATCGGCCACCGTACGCCCCGCCACCAGGCCTTCGGCTGGGCGGCCGCCCGGCTCGACGACCTCGTCAACCTGCCCGCCTCGCGCCTGACCGCCGTGCTGATCGCGCTCGCTGCACCGCTTGCCGGCGGATCCGCCCGCGGCGCCTGGGCGGCCGTGCGCCGTGATGCGCGCCATCACCGCTCGCCCAATGCCGGCTGGCCGGAGGCGGCGATGGCCGGTGCGCTCGGGCTCAGGCTGGCGGGACCGCGCACCTATGGCGATACCGTCGTCGACGACGCCTGGATGGGCGATGGCCGAGCCGCGGCAACCTCGGACGATATCCGCCGGGCGCTGCGGATCTACCGGATCGCCTGCGCGATCCTGTGGGGCTTCGCGGCCGTCCTGCTGGCCCTCATGCTGGCGTTCGGTCGCTGATCCGGGTAAGCGCCTCGATGTCGACATGGCGCTCCAGATGGTCCGCCAGCCGGTCGAGGACCCCGTCCACCATCGCCTCGTAGGCGAGATCGCCAGCCTTTGCGTCGAGGCCGGCCAGCACATGCCGGCGCAGCGCGTCGCCGGCGAACAGGCCGTGCAGATAGGTGCCGGCCACGCGCCCGTCGGCCGACACCGCGCCGTCCAACGCACCGCCCTCCAGAACCGCAAACGGCCGCTCCGCATCCGGGCCGGTCGTCGTCCCGATATGCATCTCGTAGCCGGTGACAGGCACGTCCGCGCCCGCCAGCTTTCCCGCAACGGAGACGAGCCGCTTGTCGCCGCCCATCCGGGTGTCCACGTCGAGCAGTCCGAGCCCGTCGACCTTGCGGGGCGCCCCCTCGATGCCGTCGGGGTCGTCGATCGTGCGGCCGAGCATCTGGTAGCCGCCGCACAGGCCCAGCACCCGCCCGCCGCGTCGGACATGGGCGGCGATGTCGATGTCCCAGCCCTCCCCGCGGAGGAAAAGAAGATCGTCGATGGTCGCCTTGGAACCGGGCAGAAGCACCAGGTCCGCCTCCGCCGGAATGGGCGTGCCGGGATGGATCAGCCGCACCTCGACGCCGGCCTCCTCACGGAGCGGGTCCAGATCGTCGAAGTTGGAAATGCGCGGCGTCACGGGAACCGCGACCACAGCAGCCCCATCCCTGGGCGCCGAGCCTTCCAGCCCCAATATGTCCTCGGCCGGCAGCCGCCGGGCCTCCTCGAAATGCGGGATCAGCCCCAGCGCTGCCCAGCCGGTGCGCTCGGCGACGGTCGCCATCCCGTCAGCGAAGAGCGCCGGGTCGCCGCGGAAGCGGTTCACCAGAAAGCCCCGGATCATCGCCGCGTCTTCGGGTTCCAGCACGTGCCGGGTGCCCACCAGGCTCGCGATCACCCCGCCCCGGTCAATGTCGCCGACCAGCACCACCGGCGTGTTCGTCGCGCGGGCGAAGCCCATATTGGCGATGTCGCCCCTGCGCAGGTTGACCTCCGAGGCCGATCCGGCGCCTTCCACGATCACCAGATCCGCCTCCGCGCCGAGCCGGGCGAAGCTGTCGGTCACCGCCTGCATCAGGCGCGGCTTCCAGTCCTGGAACTCCCGCGCCTTGGCGGTCCCGATGACGCGCCCCTGCACCACCACCTGGGACCCGATCTCGCTCTGGGGCTTCAGCAGCACCGGGTTCATGTGGACCGTCGGCGCCACCCCTGCCGCCCGCGCCTGCAGCGCCTGGGCGCGGCCGATCTCGCCGCCGTCCGCCGTCACCGCGGCGTTGTTCGACATGTTCTGCGGCTTGAACGGCCGCACCGCCAGCCCCCGGCGGGCGAACACCCGGCAGAAGCCCGCCACCAGCAGCGACTTGCCCACGTTCGAGCCGGTGCCCTGCACCATGACCGCGCGGGTCATGTGCGAGACCGGCATTCGCGGGCATGAGCGGTCTCTGACCCGTTGCCCCGCAGGATCTCCCCCATCAGAACTCGATGCCTTCCTGGGCCTTCACGCCGCCGGCGAAGTGATGCTTCACCAGCGTCATCTCGGTGACCAGATCGGCCGCCTCGATCAGCTCCGGCTTGGCGTTTCGGCCGGTGACCACGACGTGCAGGTCGTTCCGGCGCGCGGCCAGCGTCGCGACCACGTCGTCCAGCGGCAGATAGTCGTAGCGCAGCGCGATGTTGAGCTCGTCGAGCACCACCAGCCGGATCTCCGGATCGGCCATCAGCGCGCAGGCCTTCTCCCAGGCGGCCGTGGCGGCGGCCACGTCCCGGGCCCGGTCCTGGGTCTCCCAGGTGAAGCCCTCGCCCATGGTGTGCCACGAAATCTGGTCCTCGAACCGCTTGAGCGCCGTGGCTTCCCCGGTCTCCCAGGCACCCTTGATGAACTGGACCACGCCGATCTTCCAGCCGTGCCCCAGCGCGCGCAGGATCAGCCCCATCGCCGCCGTCGACTTGCCCTTGCCCGGCCCGGTGTTGACGATCAGCAGCCCCTTCTCGATCGTCTTGGAGGCGACCTCGCGGTCCTGCACCTCCTTGCGCTTCTGCATCTTCAGCCGGTGGCGGGCGTCTGCATCGGTCTCGGTCACTGGATCGGTCCTTCTTGAAAGCGGCCGGAGCCTAGAGCCTTTGGCCGTTAAGAGGAAACCGGTTCGTCGCCGGAAACGCACCAGCGGGGCCTCCGACCAGGCCCCCACCTTGCGTCGGCACCGCCCGCCCTTTATCCATGTGGGCAGACGGTGCCCCGCTTCGGGGTGAAAAGGGAACGCGGTGCGGAGTGTCCTCCAAGGCCGCGGCTGCCCCCGCAACTGTGAGCGGGTCGTCGTCCGCTTCGACGCCACTGGAGCCGAGCTCTCCGGGAAGGCCGTGGACGACGCGACAAGGCCCGCAAGCCAGGAGACCTGCCGTCATCATGCGCTTCTATGGGCGGATCCGTCGGGGTGAACGGATCCTGCTGTGCCGGGAACCGGAAGGTTCCCCGCTCCGTCCGTAGAAGGTGAGCCGGCCGAAACGCCGCAGACGACGGAGCATTCTTTTGGACCGAGACATCCGACGCACGGACGGTGCGTCATGACCCGACAGCTTTCCCCGACCGACGAGCCGGTGCGGCTGATGGTGTGCACCACCTGCCGCGCACCCGGCATGCCGTCCGACGATCCCGCCCGCCCCGGCGCCCGGCTCCATGCCGCGCTGGAAGACCGCCTGGCACGCGATCCCGATCTCGCCGGCCGCATCGCCATCGAGCCTGTCGAATGCCTGTCGGTCTGCAAGCGCCCGTGCACGGTCGCCGTCTCCGGCCCCGACCGCTGGACCTATGTCTACGGCGATCTCGACGCCGAGCACTCCGCCGACACGATCCTGGCCGGGATCGGCCTTTACGCCGAGACCGCCGACGGGATCGTCCCGTGGCGGCAGCGGCCGACCGAATTCAAGAAGGGCGTCGTCGCCCGCATTCCCCCGATGAAGACTGGAGACGCCTGATGACCGGCTTTGCCAAGATCCCCTGCACGATCGTCACCGGCTTCCTGGGGGCCGGCAAGACCACACTGGTCCGCCACGTCCTGGAAAACGCCAACGGCGCCCGCATCGCCATCCTCGTCAACGAGTTCGGCGACGTCGGCTTCGACGGCTCGTTCCTGGAAGGCTGCGGCATCGAGGGATGCGGCGACGGCCAGGTGGTCGAACTGCCCAACGGCTGCATCTGCTGCACGGTCGCCGACGACTTCCTGCCGGCCCTCGACACGCTTCTGAGCTGGGACACGCCGCCCGACCACATCCTGATCGAGACCTCCGGCCTCGCCCTGCCGAAGCCGCTGGTCACCGCTTTCAACTGGCCGCAGATCAAGTCGCGGCTCACCGTGGACGGCGTGATCGCCGTGGTCGACGGCCCGGCCGTCGCCGACGGCATGTTCGTCGAGGATCCGGAGGCCCTGAAGGCCCAGCGCGAGCGCGACCAGTCGGTCGATCACGACAATCCGCTGGAAGAGGTGTTCGAGGACCAGATCCTCTGCGCCGACATGATCCTGATGAACAAGGCGGACCTGATGGACGACGCCGCCCGCCAGAAGGCGCGCGCGGAGATCGAGGACCACCTGCCGCGCGCGGTGAAGATCGTCGAGACCAGCCACGGCCAGGTCGACCCGAAGCTGCTGCTCGGCCTCGGCGCCGCCGTCGAGGACGATCTGGACCAGCGCAAGACCCATCACGACGGCGTCGAAGACCACGACCACGACGATTTCGACACCGCGGCCATGACGGTCGGCAGCACGGCGAGCCCGGAAGCCCTGATCGAGAAGGTCATGGCGGCCGCCGAGATCGACGGCGTGCTGCGTATCAAGGGCTTCGTGCCCGTCGAGGGCAAGCCGATGCGGCTCGTTGTCCAGGGCGTCGGCCGCCGTGTCGCCCATCATTTCGACCGACCGTGGAAGCCGGGCGAAGCCCGCGACGGCCGGCTCGTGGTGATCGGCCTGAAAGGGTTCGATCAGGCCGCCGTGGAACGCGCCCTGTCCGCCGAAGCGGCCCTCAGCGCGTAAAATCAGGCAGGACCCCCGACGATGCATCTTCTCCCGGTTTCCAGCGTGAGCCTCGACGACGGCGAGACCGCCGTCGATCTCGCGCAGCCGCCGGGAGACATCGTCATCCTCTCGTTCGCCGATTCCGACCTGTCGGCGATCGCCGCCGCCCATGACCGGACCGGCGGCACGGGTCCCTCGCTCCGGCTCGCCAGCCTCAAGCGGCTGCGGCATCCGCTGTCGGTGGACTTCTACATCGACAAGACGCTCTCCCGGGCGAAAGCCGTGGTTGTCCGCTGTCTCGGCGGTCTCGACTACTGGCGCTACGGCGTCGAGGCGGTCTCGGCATGCTGTCGCCAGAACGGCATCAAGCTCGCCGTCATTCCCGGCGACGGACGCGCCGACGCGCGGCTGGATGCCCACTCGACCGTGACCGACGACCTCCGCGCCGAGATCGATGCCCACTTCTCCGCCGGCGGCGTGGAGAACATGGCCGCATTGCTCGGCCTGCTCGGCCGGGAGATCGGCCACGAGGGAGCGGTGGTGTCGCTTCAGGACGTGCCAGCGCTGGTCGGCTGGGACGACGCGCGCGGCATCTTCGATCCGGTCGGTGACCTTGGCGGTTCCCGATCCAGGGACGCCTCTCCCGACCAATCCCCGGATGATCTGGCCAATCAGCGACCGCCCCAAACTCCGCTCACTCCCGCGAAGGCGGGTGTCCATACGGAGTTTCCGGACGCCATTGCAGATGCCCTATGGATTCCCGCTTCCGCGGGAATGAGCGGAGCAAGGGGAAAGGCGCCCCACCAATCTGACCCCGAAGACGCTGGCGGCGCGCCCCTCGCCCTGGTCATTGCCTACCGGTCGGCGATCCTCGCCGGCGAGACCGCGCCCCTGGCGGCCCTTTCCGAAGCTCTCTCCGCCGAGGGGCTGGAGCCGCTGATCCTCGGGGTGACCAGCCTGAAGGATCCGCGCGTCAAGGACGGCCTCGCGCAGCTCATCGAAGCCCGCCGCCCGGACGTGATCGTCTCCACCACCGCCTTCTCCGCCCGTCAGGATGCCGAGTTCGTGCTCGACCGGGCCGACTGCCCCATCCTTCAGGCCACCCCCTCCGGCAGCCGTCAGGAAGCCTGGGAGGCCTCCGATCGCGGGCTCGCCGCCGCCGACCTCGCCATGCAGGTCGCGCTTCCGGAATTCGACGGTCGGATGTCCGGCTATCCGATCTCGTTCCGCGAGGAAGCCGCCGAAGATCCGGCGCTCGCCTTCGCCCGCCGCGTGCAGGTGCCCTACCGGGACGGCATCGAGGCGCTTGCGTCCCAGGCGGCCGGCTGGGTGCGGCTGCGCCGCAAGCCAGCGGCGGAACGTCGCGTCGCCGTCGTGCTCTCCGACTATCCGGCCCGGGCCGGTCGCGCCGGCTTTGCCGTCGGGCTCGACACACCGGCGTCCAGCTGCCGCATCCTCGATGTCCTGGCCGAGGCCGGCTACGCCACGCAGCGGGACTTCGACGGCCAGCAATTGATGCAACTGCTGACAGCCGGCCACGCCGACCGTCCCCATACTCCGGCGATCACGCCTTCGGTATCGGCCTCAGTCTCCGCTCATCCCTGCGAAGGCGGGGATCCAGGGCCCAGCTCCGAAGCGCCAGCGATCACGACTCCGGCATCCGCCCCACTCTCCGCTCACTCCCGCGAAGGCGGGAGTCCAGGGCCGGATAACGGGTGGCTGCGAGACACGCCCTCGATCCCCGCTTCCGCGGGGATGAGCGGCGTCGGTGGCGAGGCTGCGGCAAATACCGAAGCCGATCCTCACTCTCCGCTCCCTCCCGCGACAACGGGAAGCCAGTCTGAGCGCCCCGGCAGTGAGCTCGCCATCCCGCTCGCCGACTACCGGGCCTGGCTGGACACACTCCCCGCCGACCGGCGCGATGCGCTGCTGGACCGCTGGGGCGAGCCGGAGACGGATCCGTCCTGCGTGGATGGCACCTTCCGCTTCCCCGTGGCGCGCGCGGGCACCGCGATCGTCGCCCTGCAGCCCGACCGCAGCCGGGGCACGGATCGCAAGGCGATCTATCACGACCCCGACGAGATCCCGACTCACGCCTATCTTGCGTTCTATCTCGCGCTGCGACGCGGCTTCGACGCGATGATCCATCTCGGCACCCACGGCACCACCGAATGGTTGCCGGGCAAGGCGGTGGCGCTGTCGCCGTCCTGCTGGCCGCGGCTGGCGGTCGGCGCGATGCCGGTGATCTATCCCTTCATCGTCGACGATCCGGGCGAAGCGGCTCCCGCCAAGCGCCGGATTTCCGGCGTGACCATCGGCCACCTGACGCCCCTCGTCGGCGAAGCGGGGCTGCACGGCGAAGCCGCCGCGCTGCGCGAACTGGTGGAAGAATTCTCCGAGGCGCAGGTGCTGGACCCGCGCCGGGCCGATCTGGTCGCCGCCGATATTCTGGAGCGCGCCGAGATCTGCGGGCTTGCCGCCGAATGCGGCGTCACCCGCGACATGGAGATGGCCGACGCCCTCACCCGGCTCGACGCCCATCTGTGCGATCTGGGCGAGATCAACGTGCGCGAAGGCCTGCATGTCTTCGCCGACGCCCCGGAAGGCTATGAGAGCTGCTCGTCCGGGGAGCGCGACGGATTGCTGACCGCTCTCGACGGACGCTTCGTCGTGCCCGGTCCGGCCGGCTCTCCGTCGCGGGGCCGCCACGACGTGATCCCCACCGGCCGCAATCTGTCGACGGTCGACCCCCGCGCCATTCCGACCCGCGCGGCCTCCCATCTCGGCGAGAAGGCGGCGGCCGAGGTGGTGCGGCGGCATCTGCAGGATCACGGCGACTGGCCCCGCCGCGTGGTCATGGATCTCTGGGCCTCGCCGACGCTCAGGACCGGCGGCGAGGACATCGCCCACATCCTCGCGCTGATGGGCGCCAGGCCGCGCTGGGACGACGCTTCCACCCGTGTGACCGGTTTCGAGATCCAGCCGCTGGCCCGCCTTGACCGGCCACGGATCGACGTCACCGTGCGGATCTCCGGTGCGTTCCGCGACACCTTCCCCGACCAGATCGCGCTGATCGATCAGGCGGTTCGCGAGATCGCCGCCCTCGACGAGGACGTCGAGTGGAACGCGCTGGCCGAAGCCCGTCTGGCCGGTGACGAGATGGCCCGCATCTTCGGCGCGGCCTGGGGCCGCTACGGTGCCGGGGTGTCCGGTCAGGCCCTCGACGGCAAGTGGGAGGCGACGGAGGATCTGGGCGCGGTCTATCTGGCCGAGACCGGGCTCGCCTTCGGCGGACGCGGCGGCGACGGCACGGCGCATCAGGGCTTTTCCGCCCGCGTCGAGGCGGCGGACGCCTTCGTCCACACCACCGATGTCGGCGAGCGCGACCTGCTCGACGGGGATTCCATCGCGGATTCGTTCGGCGGATTCGCCGCCGCCGCCCGCAAGCTCGGCGCCGATCCGGCCCTCTACAGCCTCGACACCTCCAACCCGGACCGTCCGACGTCCCGGACGCTGACGGAGGATCTCGCCCGCATCGTCCGGGGCCGACTCACCAATCCGCGCTGGATCGATGCCCAGCTTGCCCACGGCTGGCGCGGCGGCGCGGAGCTCGCGCAGGGCGTCGAGGCGCTTTACGTCTTCGCCGCCACCACCGACGCGGTGCCCGAGAGCGCCTTCGACGCCATCCTCCAGGCCTATGTGCTCGACGACGAGGTCAATGCCCGGCTGCGCGAGGCGAACGCCCCCGCCGAGCAGGCGATCCGCGACCGTCTCGCGGACCTGCGCCGCCGCGGGATCTGGCAGAGCCGGCTCAATTCCGCGGCCCTTCTCGACGAGGCGGCGGAATGAATGCGGCGGCCGATCCCCTCGCCCGCGGCTGGTGTCCCGGCATCCTGCGTCCGATGGAATCGGGCGACGGCCTGCTGGCGCGCCTGCATCCGCCCCATGGCGTCCTCTCGCCGGAGCAGGCGCTGGCGGTGTCCGAGGCATCGCGGGCCTGCGGGAACGGCGTTCTCGACATCACCGGCCATGCCAACCTCCAGATCCGGGGCGTCCGCGAGGCCACCCGGGCCGAGCTGGAAGCGCGGCTCGGGCGTGTCGGGCTGGTCGAACCCTCCCCGCGTGCGCCGTTCCGCGTCACCGTTATCTCGCCCATCGCCGATCTGGTCTCGGACGGCGGGCTCGACGGCCGCGCGCTCGCCGACACCGTCGAACGGGCAGCCCGCAAGGTCGAGCTGCCTGCGAAATTCCTCGTCGCCATCGACTGCGACGACCGGTTTCCCCTCGATCATCTGGCCCCGGACATCCGCGTACGGACAGCCGCCACCGGCCACCTCCTCATCGGTCTCGCCCGGCAGAACGGGGTCGTCTGGGGCGCGCCGGTCAGCCCGGCTGCGTTCGAGGAAACCATTGGCGCTCTGCTTGAAAGGCTTGGCCGCCTCCTGCGTGCCAACAACGTCCGGCGGGTCCGGCTTTTGCCGCACACGGAGCTCGAGCCCTTTGTCGACCAGGGCCAGCCGGGCCCGGCCACCCGATCCGGGCATCCTCCCCGCGCCGGTCTTGTGCCGCTCGGGACAGCCCGCTTCGCCGCGATCGCCGCTGCGCCGTTCGGCCAGATCACCGCGGACATGCTCGCTGCCGCCGCAGACGTGGCCCAAGAGGCCGGTCTCCCGGAGCTGCGGCTGGCCCCCAATCGCGGCCTCGTCCTGGCGCCGCTGGCCCCGGAGAAAGCCTCGACGGCCCTCCACGGGCTTGCCGCCTGCGGTCTCGTCAACGATCCGGCCGATCCGCGCCTGCGCATCGTCACCTGCCCGGGCGCCCCCGCCTGCGCCAGCGGCCACGCCGAAACCCACGATCTCGCCGCCCGGCTGGCGCGGCACCTGCCCGCTCGTCCCTGGCCGGCGTCCGTGCACCTGTCGGGCTGCCGCAAGGGCTGCGTCCGACGCGGCGCGTCCGATCTCACCCTGGTTGCCGGCGAAACCGGCGTCGACATCATCCCCGACGGGGGACCGTTCGACGCGCCGGTTGCGCAGGCCGATTTCGACGTCATTGTGCAGCATCTCGAAGGCGCAGACGGCGCCGCCGATTTCGCGCACCAAATCACTGGAGGCCGCGCACCCCGATGCGCCACGACTACATAAAAGCGGGCGACGAGATCTATCGCCGCTCGTTCGCGATCATCCGTTCCGAATCCGATCTCACCCCCTGGTCCGGCACTGCCGAGCGCGTCGTGGTCCGCATGATCCACGCCTGCGGCATGACCGATCTGCCGAAGGACGTGGCCATGTCCGACGACTTCGCCGCGTCCGGCGAGGCTGCGCTAAAATCCGGCGCGCCGATCCTGTGCGACGCGAAAATGGTGGCGAACGGGGTCACGCGCGCGCGGCTGCCTGCGCGAAATGACGTGGTGTGCGCGCTCGACGATGCGCGCGTCCCCGACCTTGCGCGCGAACTCGGCACGACGCGCACGGCAGCGGCCATGGAGCTCTGGCGCGAGCGGCTCGCGGGCTCGCTGGTGGTGGTCGGCAACGCGCCGACCGCCCTCTTCCGGCTCCTGGAAATGCTCGACGACGGCGCGCCGAAACCCGCTGCCGTGATCGGCATTCCGGTCGGCTTCGTCGGCGCGGCGGAATCCAAGGACGCGCTCGCCGAGGATGGACGCGTGCCCTTCCTGGTCGTGCGCGGCCGGCGCGGTGGAAGCGCAATGGCGGCCGCCGCCGTCAACGCTCTGGCATCGGCGGTCGAATGACGATGCAGCCCCCCTCCGACACGCCCACGCTTCTCTATGGCCTCGGCCTCGGCCCCGGCGATCCAGACTACATGACCGTGAAGGCCCGCAGGCTTCTGGAGGAAGCCGACCTGTTGGTCCACTTCTGCAAGGCCGGTCGCCGCGGCAACGCGCGCACCATCGCCGACCGCGTCGTCGGCTCCGATCCGGACCGGGAAATGGCGCTGACCTATCCGGTCACGACGGAAGTTCCGGTGACCGATCCCCGCTACGGCTGCCAGATCACCCAGTTCTACGAAGAGTGCGCGGAGCAGCTTTCGGCGATCCTCGACGCCGGCAAGCGGGTCACCGTGCTGTGCGAGGCCGACCCGTTCTTCTACGGCTCGTTCATGCATCTCTGGCGCAGGCTCAGCCCCCTCTACCCGACCGAGGTGGTGCCCGCCGTGACCGGCATGTCGGCCGCCTGGACCCACGCCAACGCCCCGATCACCTGGGGCGACGACGTCCTGACCGTATTGCCGGGCACGCTCCCCGCCGACGATCTCGCCCGCCGGCTCAAGGCAACCGACGCCGCCGTCATCATGAAGCTCGGCCGCCATCTGCCGAAGGTCCGCGCCGCCCTGAAAGAGGCCGGCCTGGAAGAGCGCGCGATCTATGTGGAGCGCGCCTCGATGCCGGAACAGGTCATCGTGCCGCTGGCGGAGCGCTCCGACGCAACGGCCCCCTACTTCTCCATGATCATCGTGCCCGGCATCGGGAGGCGGCTGTGACCGGGACCCTCACGGTGATCGGGCTCGGGCCCGGCGATCCGCGCTATCTCACGCCCGCGGCGACGGCAGCGCTCGCGGCGGCGACGGATCTCGTCGGCTACCATGCCTATCTCGCCCGCCTTGCGCCGGCAGCGCATCAGACCGTCCATGGCAGCGACAACCGGGTCGAGCTGGACCGGGCACGGCTCGCCCTGGAGATGGCCGCAGACGGGCGCACCGTGGCCGTCGTTTCCGGCGGCGATCCGGGCGTCTTCGCCATGGCGGCAGCGATCTTCGAGGCCGTCGAGACCGGACCGGCCGACTGGCGCGCCCTCGACATCCGGGTGGAGCCGGGCATCACGGCGATGCTGGCGGCGGCCGCACGGGCCGGCGCACCGCTCGGCGGCGACTTCTGCGCCATGTCGCTCTCCGACAATCTGAAGCCCTGGGAGGTCGTCACCCGGCGCCTGGAGGCGGTGCTTGCGGCCGACTTCGCCATCGCCCTCTACAATCCGATCTCCAAGGCGCGACCCTGGCAGCTCGATGCCGCCTTCGACATCGCCCGAAATCACCGGGCTCCCGACAGCGTGGTGATCCTGGCCCGTGCCGTGGGCCGGCCGGACGAACAGCTGCGCATTCTCACGCTCGCCGAGGTGCGCGGCGAGATGGCCGATATGGCGACCGTCGTGATGATCGGCGCGTCCACCACCCGGCTGATCGAGCGCGGAGACAAGGCGCCGTTCGTCTACACGCCCCGCTTCGTGGAGGTGCCGGCATGAGTGCGTACGAATGCAACGGCCTCATCCAGATCAGAGGTAGCCGTCATGCCGGAGGGCGGCGGACGGCGGACCATGATCACCGGAAGTCCGAGTTCCCGGGCGGCGGCGATCTTGCCGTAGGTGGCCGTGCCGCCGGAATGCTTGGTCACGACGACATCGATCCCGTTGTTGACCATGGTGGCGGCTTCGTCCTCGGCGGTGAACGGGCCCCGGGCCTCGATGACGTCCAGCTTCGGGACCGGCAGCGCGTCGCCCACCGGCTCGATGGTGCGGACCAGATAGGCGTGCTGGGGCGCGGCCGCGAAGGCGGGAAGCTCCAACCTTCCGACCGTCAGGAAAACCCGGCGCGGGGTCTCGCCAAGGGCTGCGACCGCATCGGAGACGGTGTCCACCTCGACCCAGTCGTCGCCGGGTTCGCGCGGCCATTCAGGCCGGTGGAGCGCCAGCGCGGGGATCCCGGCCGCGCCGGCAGCATGTTGGGCATTGGCGGAGATCCGCGCCGCGAAGGGATGGGTCGCGTCGACGAGCGCGGTGATTGCGGTCTCCCGCAGGAATTCGGCGAGCGCCGCCGCGCCGCCGAACCCGCCGACGCGGGTCGGATAAGGCAGCGGGAGCGGCCGAGCGGTGCGGCCCGCCAGCGAGACGAGCACGTCTTCGATCCCGGCGTCGGCGCACGATCTGGCAAGAGCAGCAGCTTCGCTGGTGCCGCCGAGAATGAGAACGGTCATGGCTGACTTTTCCTCCACCAACGCGGCCTTGTCGAGCGAAACGGCCACCGCCCCCTGGCTCTCGGTCGTCGGCATCGGCGAAGACGGGCGCGACGGCCTCTCCGCCGCCGCCATCCGGGCTCTCGAGGGCGCGCGGTTCGTGATCGGCGGCAAGCGCCATCTCGCCCTGGCCGGCCCGCTGAAAGCGGAAGCCGCCGCCTGGCCGAGCCCGATGACGAACGCATTCGACAGCATTCTCGCCCGGCGCGGTGAACCGGTCTGCGTCCTGGCGACCGGCGATCCGTTCCATCACGGCGTCGGCAGCGAGCTGGCCCGGCGCGTCGCGCCCGAGGAAATCGTGTGTTTTCCGCAACCCTCGGCGTTTTCGCTGGCGGCCGCGCGCATGGGCTGGGCCTTTCAGGACTGCGTGGCGATCAGCCTGCACGGCCGCGCCCTGGCCCGGATCGTTCCCTATCTGACGCCGCGCGCGCGGATCCTGGCCCTCTCCTGGGACGGCACGACGCCGGCGCGACTGGCCGAGATGCTCACGGCCGGCGGCTTCGGCGGCAGCCGGCTGACGGTGCTGGAGCGCATGGGCGGCCCGCACGAGCGGCGGCGGTCCGCGCTCGCCGCCGCCTTCGCCCTCGACGATATCGATCCGCTCAATCTGATCGCGGTGGAGATCGTCGCCGATCCGACGGCCCGGGTCCTGCCGCTGACGCCCGGTCTCGACGACGCCTGGTTCGAGACCGACGGACAGATCACCAAGGCGGAGACGCGCGCCCTCACCCTGTCCGCGCTGGCTCCGTTGCCGGGCGAGCGGCTGTGGGACATCGGCGCAGGCTCCGGCTCGGTCTCGATCGAGTGGACGATCCGCCACCTCGCCAACACCGCAACCGCCATCGAGGCCCGCGACGACCGGGCCGCCCGCATCGAGGCCAACGCCGAGCGGTTCGGCGCAGACGGCCTGTCGGTCGTACGTGGCCAGGCGCCCGACATCCTTGCCGATGTGCCGCCCCCGGACGCCGTCTTCATAGGCGGCGGCCTGACCACGCCGGGGGTCTTCGAGGTCGCGTGGGCGGCGCTGCCTGCCGGCGGCCGTCTGGTCGCCAACGCAGTGACCATCGAGAGCGAAGCGCGCCTGCAGGCCCTATTCGCCGACCATGGCGGCGAGATGCGTCGGCTGTCCGTCGCCCGTCTGGAAGCCGTCGGCGGCATGCACGGCTGGCGCGCAGCCATGCCGGTGACCCAGTGGCGGGTGGTGAAGCCATGATCGCCGCCGGGTTTGGACTGCGTCGGTCGGCGGGGGCCGAGGAACTGGCCGAGCTGCTGCAGCGCGCCTGCACCGAGAGCGGTCTGTCGCCGGATCGGATCGACTGTCTGGCAACCCTTGACCAACTGGCCGACCACCCGGCCATCCAAATGCTGAAAGAAAACCTGAAGAAAGACGTGCAAGCTATTTCAAAACAAGAATTATCGACCGTATCCAATGCCGTTCTGACACGCTCGGACCGGATCCAGGAGCTCTACGGTGTCGGCTCCGTCGCCGAAGCCGCCGCGCTGATCGCCGCGGGGTCCAAGGCGCGCCTTCGCCTGCCGCGGATCGCGTCCGCGTCCGCCACCTGCGCGCTTGCGGAGGGTGTCCGATGACCGTTCATTTCATCGGTGCCGGACCGGGTGCTGCCGACCTGATCACCGTGCGCGGACGCGAGCTGATCGCCGCCTCGCCGGTCTGCCTGTTCGCCGGCTCGGTCGTCGCCCCCGAGATGCTCGACTGGTGCCCCGAAGGCGCGGAAAAGATCGACACAGCGCCGCTCGATCTGGACCAGATCATCGGCCACATGGAGCGCGCCCATCAGGCCGGTCAGGACGTGGCGCGGCTTCACTCAGGCGACCTCTCGGTCTGGAGTGCGGTCGGAGAGCAGATGCGCCGGCTCGATCGGCTCGGCATTCCCTACGATCTGACACCTGGCGTGCCGGCGTTCGCCGCGGCGGCAGCGGCTCTCCAGGTGGAACTGACGGTGCCGGAAGTGGCGCAGTCCCTTGTCCTGACCCGCACGTCGGGCCGGGCCACCAAGATGCCGCCGCGCGAGACGCTGGCCGCCTTCGGCGCCACCGGCGCGACGCTCGCCATCCATCTCTCCATCCACGTGCTGGAGAAGGTCATCGACGAGTTGCTGCCCCACTACGGGCGCGACTGCCCGGCGGCGATCGTCTTCCGGGCGACCTGGCCGGAAGAGGGCGTCCTGCGCGCCCCGCTGGGCCTGCTCCGGCAGATGGCGCTGTCCGCCGAGATCGAGCGCTCCGCCACGATCCTCGTGGGCCGCGCGCTGAAGCCCGGCGACTTCAAGGAAAGCGCGCTCTACTCGACGGACTACGACCGGCGGTTCCGCCCGCGTCACGAACCGGACGGGAGCCAGGAATGACCGGATCAGTCCTTCAGCGTGCGCATGGCGCTGCGGCCCACGAGCGTGCCCTGCCGGTCGAACACCACGATCTCCAGCGCCATGGCCTCGTCGCGGAGAGCGCGGGCGGCGGTGCGCCAGGCATGATCCGCGACCAGATCGCCGATGGCGAGGCCGGCGCGCGCGGCCTCGTCCAGCACCAGACTGGCGGTGTTCGCACTCCGCGCACGGGCGACGAGATCCGCATCGCCGCCCGCTTCCGCGACCCGGTCCGCCAGCCAGTCGAAATCGACCCGGCCGGAGCGGGAATGCAGGTCCAGAAGCCCCTGCCCCAGTTTCGTCATCTTGGCAAACCCGCCGGCGACGGTGACGTTGGCGACCGGATGGCCGCGCAGATATTTCAGCATGCCGCCGGCGAAATCGCCCATGTCGATCAGCGCCGTTTCCGGCAGACCGTAGAGCTTCTGGACGGCCGCCTCGGAGGTCGAGCCGGTCGCGCCCGCCACGTGGGTCAGGCCCTCGGCGCGGGCGACGTCGATGCCGCGATGAATGGTGTGGATCCAGGCCGCGCAGGAAAACGGCACCACGATGCCGGTGGTGCCCAGCACCGACAGGCCGCCGACGATGCCCAGACGCGGATTCAGCGTCTTGCGGGCAAGCTCGGCGCCGCCGCGGATGCCGATCTCGACCACCACGTCGCGCGGGCCGCCGGTTTCCGCAGCCGCCTCGTCGATGGCCGTGCCGATCATCTGCCGGGGCACCGGATTGATGGCCGGCTCGCCGACCGGGATCGGCAGACCGGGCCGTGTCACCGTGCCGACGCCCTCGCCGGCCCGGAAAGTCACGCCCGATCCGGTTGCGCCGGCGGAAACCGACGCGATAACAAGCGCCCCATGGGTCACGTCCGGATCATCGCCGGCGTCCTTGATCACGCCGGCCCAGGCGCCCTCCGCACCGGTTCCGTGGCACGCGGTGGCGAACTCCGGCCGGTCGCCGGAGGGCAGCGTGATGGGAACGCTCGCCGGGAAATCGCCGGTGCGCCAGCCGAGATAGGCGATCTTGGCGGCCGCCGTCGCGCAGCTTCCGGTGGTCCATCCGCGGCGCAGCGGGCCCTTGGGGAGATCCTCGTCCATGCCGGCCCTTATAGGCGTCTGCAGGCCGCGCGTCAGCGATCGGAGCGTGCGTCATGACGCTCGACAGTCTCACGCCTCCCTTCGAGCCCGGAACCGTCTGGCTGGCTGGCGCCGGCCCCGGCGATCCCGGCCTGTTGACGATCCACACGGTGAACGGCCTGCGCCGGGCCGATGCGATCGTCTATGACGCGCTGGTCGACAAGCGGGTGCTGGAGCTCGCGAACCCGTCGGCGACCCTGGACTATGCCGGCAAGCGGGGCGGCAAGCCCTCGCCCTCCCAGAGCAACATCTCCGACCGGCTGATCGCGCTGGCCCGCGACGGCAAGCGCGTGCTGCGGCTGAAGGGCGGTGATCCGTTCGTGTTCGGACGCGGCGGGGAAGAAGCACTGGCCCTGACGGAGGCCGGCGTGCGCTTCCGCATCATTCCGGGCGTGTCGAGCGGTCTGGCCGGCATCGCCGTCCACGGCATTCCCGCGACCACCCGGGACACCAACCACGCCGTGGTGCTGGCGACCGGCCATGCCGCCGACGGGGAAATCCTGGAATGGGCCCGCCTCGCCCGGACCGGCGCGCCGATCGTGCTCTACATGGCAGTGGCCAAGATGCCGGCGATCGTGGAGGGACTGGTGGCCGGCGGCATGGCGCCGGAGACCACGGCCGTCGCCGTGCATGCCGCCACCATGGCCGACGAGCAGGTGGTCGAGACCGTGCTCAAGGACCTGCCGCGGCTGGCTGCCGACGGCACGATCCGCTCGCCGGCCGTGGTCGCCATCGGCGCCATCGCCGATTTCCGCGAGAAGATCGTATCCCATCTGATCACCAACCGGACCCCGACCGACGCATGAGCGCCCTTCCCGGCCTTCTGATCGCTGCCCCCCGCTCCGGCTCCGGCAAGAGCACCGTCACGCTCGGGCTGCAGCGCGCGCTGACGCGTGCCGGACGGCGCGTGCGCGGCGTGAAGTGCGGCCCGGACTATATCGACACCGCCTTCCATGCGGCGGCGACCGGCCGAGCCGCGATCAATCTCGATTCGTTCGCCATGGCGCCGACAGTGATGGGCGGTCTCGTCGACAGCGTCAGCGGCGACACCGACCTGTTCGTCGCGGAAGGGTCCATGGGGCTGTTCGACGGCGTGCGCGGCGAAGCCGGCCGCACGGGCGCCAGCGCCGACGTTGCCGCCCACATGGGCTGGCCAGTCGTGCTGGTTCTCGATGTCTCCGGCCACGCCCAGTCGGCCGCGGCCGTGGCGCTCGGCTGCCAGGCCTACGATCCGCGCATCTCGATCGCCGGCGTGATCCTGAACAACGTCGCCAGCGAGCGGCACGAACGGCTGGTGCGGCTCGGGCTTGAGCCGACGGGCCTGAAGGTCCTGGGAGCGATTGCGCGGGACAAGACGCTGAGCCTGCCCGAGCGGCACCTGGGCCTGGTCCAGGCCGGGGAAACGGCGGACCTGAACAGCCGTCTCGACGCGCTGGCCGACGTGGCGGAGGCCTCGCTCGATCTCGACGCCCTCGTCGCGGCGGCCCGGCCGACCCGGCCGATAGCGGGCGCGGAAACCGCCGCCCTGCGCCCGCCGGGCCAGCGGATCGCGCTCGGCTTCGACCGCGCCTTCTCCTTCGTCTACGAGCACGTGCTGGCCGGATGGCGCGCCGCCGGCGCCGAGATCATGCCGTTCTCGCCTCTTGCCGACGAGGCGCCGCCGGACGACTGCGACTGCTGCTGGCTGCCGGGCGGCTACCCGGAACTTCATGCCCCGACGCTCGCCGCTGCGACCGGATTTTTGACCGGCCTGAGGGCGTTCGCCGAAACCCGCCCGGTTCACGGCGAGTGCGGCGGCTACATGGTGCTCGGCGAGGCCCTGGAAGACGCCGACGGCGTGACCCATCCGATGGCCGGCCTCCTTCCGGTGACCACAAGCTACGCCAGCCGCAAGCTTCACCTCGGCTACCGAATCGCCAGTCTGGCCGGTGCCAACTGCTTTGCGGACGCCGGCAGCCGCCTGGTCGGGCACGAATTCCATTACGCCTCCATCACGGCGTTCGATCCGGATCCGTCGATCGCGTTCGCGACGGTGACGGACGCGGAAGGCCGGGACCTGGGCGGCGCCGGACATCGGGTCGGCAACGTGTCGGGGAGCTTCTTCCATGCGATCGCGGTGCAGTAGCCCCGTCGCCCGGCCGCAACCGGGGCGATCTCTTTCCTTCGAACCGGGTTTCTGCGATGGTCTGCACCGTCGGCGTCGCCAGACAGGCGACTTTTGGGAATCCGGTGCGCACGCAAGGTTCGATACCCTGTGGGCAATGCCGGAGCTGCCCCCGCAACTGTAGGCGCTGAGGCGCGGCATCGCGAAACGCCACTGAGCCGTGAGGCTCGGGAAGGCAGATGCCGCACCGGTGAGGCGCGAGCCAGGAGACCGGCCGGCACGTTTGAAACTGCGAACCGGGGCGGAGGGCCCCAATAGGAGCGACCATGAAGAAGATCGTACTCGGCGCGCTGGCAGCGGGCCTGTTTGCAACCGCAGCCGTTGCCCATCACGCCGGCGAGCGCGTGTCCTCCGGCGAGATCGCCGTGAGCCACAGCTACACGTTCGAGAACGCCGAGATGGCCCACTCGATGCGGGTCTATACGACCATTGAGAACATCGGCGCCGAACCCGACAAGCTGATCAAGGCGTCGGTTCCGTTCGCCGACCACGTCCATTTCCAGGGCCAGGTCCTGAGCGCCGAGGGCGCGCTCGAGACGCGCGAGCTGAAGGCCATTACCATCAATGGCGGCCAGACCCTGACGCTTCAGCCCGGCGCGGTCTGGATCGAGCTGGAGAGCGTGCACGAGACCTTCGAGCACGGCGAACACTTCGATATCGAGCTGACCTTCGAGAAGGCCGGACTGGTAACCGTCGAAGTCGAGGTCGAGGAAATCGAGGGCGAGGAGCACGACGCCCACGACCACGACCACGAGAAGCCGGACGCCTGATCGACTAGACAGATCGAAGAACGCGAGCGCTCTCCCGGATCTCCGGGGGAGCGTTTTTCGTTTCAGGGACCGGATTTTCGCATCAGACCCCGCATTCGGCCGGAAACCGATCCCCGTTCCTCCCAAAACCACGTATCCTGACCGGGTGATTTGCGGCTTTCCTGCGACGGGAACGTGGCCGTCTGCCTCGATTCCCTTGGACATGCGCCCGCGAGTCTGCTTTTCACGGGGGTGGGGCGGCTCGTCGCAGGTCGACGACCTTGTCTAGAAATCCAGTGGACTGGGAGGTTGCTTATGTATCGCCTGAAATTCCTGCTCGCGGCTGCAGTGGCCGCGTTCGTCGGCTTCGCGGCCGCGTCGCCGCCCGCTGCGGCCCAGACCGTCGGTTATGCCGACGCCATCAAGATCCTCGCCCAGAGCTGCGGCCAGGACATCAACACCTACTGCAAGACCGCCAATATCGGCAATTTCGGTATCCAGAAGTGCCTGGAATCGAACGCGTCCAAGATCTCGGCCACCTGCAAGGCCGACTACGTGCGCGTCTACGAGCTTCTGCAGAAGCGCCATGCCGCCCAGGAGGCCGTGCCCCAGCTTTGCGCCCGTGATGCGCAGCAGCTGTGCGGCCTCAACACCCCCGGCAGCGTCGGCTTCCAGAAGAAGGGCTCGCTCTTCAAGTGCCTTCTCAAGGCCGAGCCTTCGGTCGGCAATCGCTGCAACCAGGCCATCACCGACGCCGGCTATCGCTGAGCGCATCCGGAAACCGATACGAGCGAGACAACACATGAAACGGACGATCCTGCTCGCCGCTGCGCTGGCCTTCCTTGCCGTGCCCGCCTCGGCACAGACCCAGCTCAGCCGGAACGAGATCATCAACAACCTGCAGAGCGTCGAGAACACCCGCGTCCAGATCACCGCGGAAGAACTGCGTCAGCAGGCCCTCGACAACATCCGCAACAATCCGGGCGACAACTCGACCACCGACCTGCCGGCCGAAGCGCAGCTCGCCAAGCTCCGGCAGTTCATCGTCGAGATCACGTTCGACTTCGATTCCGACCGGATCAAGCCGGACTCCTACTACACGCTCGGCCTGATCGCCGACGCGCTGCACACGCCGTATCTCTACGGCAACCGGTTTCTGGTGATCGGCCACACCGACGCCAAGGGCAAGCGCGAATACAACCTGGAGCTCAGCCAGCGGCGCGCAAACGCCGTCGCCAACGCGCTGTCCACCACCTTCTTCGTGCCGCCGGAGATGCTCGCGCCGGTGGGCCTCGGCGAAGAAGACCTGCGCGACCCGAGCGACCCCTACGCGGCGGTCAATCGCCGGGTGCAGCTCATCAATCTGGGACCGATCCAACAGTAGACCCGATCGAGCCTCCCGCGGGCCGCCTTCGCCGCCCTGCCCGAAACAAGCCGTCCGGCCCGAAAGGTCCGGGCGGCTTTTTTTATGGGACCACGTCGGGTTGAAAGAGGCTGGACGGCAGTCGCCTTTCAGGCGACGCTTTTCCGTCACGCCGACCGGTCGCCTGGAACGCCCACGGATCTCATGCGGTTTCCAGCGCAGACCGAAGCGAAGGAAACGCCGGGCACAACGCCCGTCAGTCAGCACGGGGGAACCATGGAAGCCGTTCAGATCCGCATGGGCCGGGCCGCACTGTCATGGAGTGTGGAAAAGCTCGCAGAGAAGGCCGGGCTGTCCACCATCGACATTCAGCGGCTCGAGGCCGGCACCATGAAGGATAACACCGCGCTCGACGCCGTGAAGCGCATCCTGTCGGCCGAAGGCATCGTTTTCCTCGACGCCTCCGACGCGCTCGGGCCGGGGGTCAGGGCCGCCGAAAGCGCGTCCATCCGGCAGATCGGCATCAGTGCGGAAGATCTCAATTCGGCCAACGACGGATAGACTTTTCCGCTCGGGCGAACACGTCCGGGCGATTGGATATGGCCCCAAAATCAAGATCAAGAACACGAAAAGGCCGGCCCCGATGGGACCGGCCTTTCGAAACAGTCCGGAGCGCCTCTCCCCTCAGACGTGTCCGTCTCAGTGGAAAAGGCCCCGGCGCGCGCGGGCTCAGTTGCCCTGGGCCGCTTCGCTCGCCTTGCGCTGTTCTTCGATCAGCCGCTGACGGGCCGCCTGGGCTTTGCGGTTCAGCTCTTCCTGGAGCTGTTCCTGCTGCTGCTGAAGCGCCTGGGGCTCAAGCGCCTCGCCGTCATAGGCGGCCGTGAAGCCGGACAGCGTCACGTCGAAGTTCACCGGCTTGCCCTGCTGGTTCAGGGTGGTGAGCTTCAGATTGCCGCCGGCCTTGAGCTTGTTCACGAAGGCGCTCTCCACGACCATCTCGGCGTAGCAGGCGTTCGGGAAACAGATGGAATAGCGGGCCTGCTGCTGCTCGCCGCCGTCGATCTGCACGCGCAGACCCGGCTGGATCAGCATGCCGACCGGAACGGCCGACAGAAGCACGCGCCGGTCCTCACCGGAGATCTCGCGGATCGCGACGGACGCCATGAACTGGCCCCGGTCGGTGCGAAGCTCCTGAGTGACCAGGCAGACTTCCTTCTGGGTGTTGGGATCGGTGTTGCAGACTTTCACCCAAGGGTTCTGATCCTGCTCCGCCGCTTCCTGGGCAGAGACCGGGGACATGGCCGCAAGGGCGATTGCTCCGGCCACCGCAATCGACGTTGTCAGCGCCGCAGCTTTCGTCGACAGTTTGCGCTCAGCCATTGATACTCCGTCCGAGTTGAAACGGGCCGTCACGGAAAACATCGCACCACGCCGCAACGAGCCCTTTGGATCTCGCGGTGTTTGTACAGTTCCGCCGCGTGCCAGCCAAGGGCTGGCTGGGGGCAAACTGCGGCAATTACGTGACGTGTTGCTCCGTAACCACCGTTGTGCCTGCCGATTGGTCACTCAACGCGCGGATGCGTCATCGTGCCCGGGCTGGTAAGTCTGTCGGGTATGAGCCCAAACCGATCAGCGATTCGAGTGGCCGCCATGCCGACGTCCGCCCCGCATGCCGGATCTGTGCGCAGATTGTTCCCCGCCCTTGCCCTAGCGGTCTCCGTCGTGGCCGGGATGGCCCTCCCGGCGGAAGCCGAGCCGGGCCACGGCATCGCCATGCACGGAGCGCCGGCGCTTCCGGCCGACTTCGAGCACCTCCCCTATGCCAATCCGGATGCGCCCAAGGGCGGTGTCGTGACCTATGGCGTGCTCGGATCGTTCGACAGCCTCAATCCGTTCATCGCCCGGGGAGAAATCGCCGTCGGGCTGCGCGACCCGTTCTACGGCAACAACGTCTACGAAAGCCTCCTGGAAAGGAACCGGGACGAGCCGTTCTCGCTCTACGGCCTCCTGGCGGAACGCGTGGAGATGCCCGAGGACCGCAACTCCATCACGTTCTTCATGAACCCGGAGGCGCGCTTTTCCGACGGCGAGCCGGTCACCGTCGACGACGTGATCTTCTCGTTCGAGCTTCTGCGCGACAAAGGCCGGCCCAACCACCGCACCTACTACCGGAAGGTCGACCGGATCGAACGGGTCGGCGACGCCGGCGTCCGGTTCGTGTTTTCCGACACGAGCGACCGGGAGCTGCCGCTGATCCTCGGGCTCATGCCGGTTCTCCCGCAACACGCCATCGATCGCGAGACCTTCGACCGGACGACCTTGGACCCGCCGGTCGGCAGCGGCCCCTACACCGTCGCCACGGTCGATCCGGGCAAGCGGCTGGTGCTGAAGCGGGATGCCGACTACTGGGGCCGCGATCTGCCGATCAACCGCGGGCGGTTCAATTTTGACACCATGCGGTTCGACTATTTCCGCGATCAGTCCAGCCAGTTCGAGGCCTTCAAGAAGGGGCTTCTGGACGCCTTCCTGGAGACCGACCCCACCCGTTGGGCCACCGGCTACGAATTTCCGGCCGTGGCCGCAGGCGACGTGGTGCCGGAGAAAATCCGCACCGAGACCCCGCGCGGCATGTTCGCCTTCGCGTTCAACACGCGCCGGTCGAAATTCCAGGATCCGAGGGTGCGCGAGGCCCTTGGCTACCTGTTCGATTTCCCGTGGATCAACGCCAACCTTCTCCACGGCCAGTTCGACCGCACGGCCAGCTATTTCCAGAACTCCGAACTGGCCTCGACCGGGCGTCCGGCCAGCGCCCACGAACGGGACCTCCTGGCCCCCTACCCCGATGCCGTGCGGGACGACATCCTGGAAGGTACCTGGCGCCCGCCGCAGAGCGACGGATCGGGCCGGGACCGGACCAACATGCGCGAGGCGCTGGCGCTGTTCAGGGAGGCCGGCTACGGCATCGAGAACGGCCGGCTGATCAACCAGACCACCGGCGAACCGCTTGCCTTCGAGATCCTGGTCACGACACGCGAGGACGAACGCCTGGCGCTCGCCTATCAGCGGCTGGTGAAGCCGGTCGGCATCACCATCAACGTTCGCTATGTCGACAGCGCCCAGTACCAGGCCCGTCTGCAGAGTTTCGATTTCGACGTGATCCGGGCGGCCTGGCCGTCCTCGCTGTCACCGGGCAACGAGCAGCTCTACCGCTGGAGTTCGCTGACCGCCGACGCCCAGGGCTCGTTCAACTACACCGGTGCCAGCGATCCGGCGATCGATGCGATGATCCAGGAGATGCTCGCCGCGCGCACGCGGGAGGATTTCGTCAACGCCGTGCGTGCCCTGGACCGGGTCCTGCTCTCCGGCTTCTATGTGCTGCCGCTCTACCACTCGCCGGATCAGTGGATCGCGCGCTGGAGCCGGATCCAGCACCCGGACGAGCCCAGCCTGACCGGCGCGGAACCCGACACGTGGTGGGCGAAGGCGGCGGAATAGACCGCCGCCGCCGCCTCGCCTCGGCCGCGCCGGCGGGTCCGGATTTGCAGCCAGAGCCGATCGTCCCCACGTTCGGGGGCAGACGATTTCCCGTCCCTTCCAGCGAAAGGCATCGCCCGTGACGGACACCCAGGCCATTCAGCCGATCACCATCGACACGATTTCCGACGTGATGTGCCCGTGGTGCTTCATCGGCAAGCGCCGCCTGGAGCGCGCCATCGCCCAGCTTCCGGAAATCGACATCGAGGTGAACTGGCGCCCGTTCCAACTAGACCCCACCCTTCCGCCCGAGGGCAAGGACCGGCAGGCCTATCTGGAGGAGAAGTTCGGCGGTCCGGAAGAAGCAGAGCAGGTCTACGACCAGATCCGGGAGGCCGGCGAGGCGGAAGGCATTCCGTTCGCCTTCGAGAAGATCGCCCGCTCGCCCAACACGATCGATGCCCATCGCGTCATCCGCTGGGCCGGCATCGAGGGGGTCCAGACCCCGCTCGTGGAACGGCTGTTCTCGCTCTATTTCCTGGAGGGTGCGGACATCGGCGCCCACGAGACCCTCATTCAGGCCGCCCGCGAAGCCGGTATGGACCCGGCGGTCGTCGAGCAACTGCTTTCCAGCGACGCCGACCGGGGCGCCGTGGAGGAGGAGATCTCCGTCGCCCAGCAGATCGGCGTGACGGGCGTCCCCTGCTTCATCGTCGACAACCGCTATGCGGTGCTCGGCGCCCAGGACGCTTCCGTCATCGCCGATGCCATCCGCCAGTCCTACCAGGAGCGTCAGGCCGGCGTGCGTCCGCCGACAGAAGGCGGGCCGGAAGGATCGGGAACGGCCTGACCGGCCCTTTGGCGCGATCGTCCGGACGGGACCGTCGAACTCTTGCGACTCCCGGCGCGGAGATCCGCTTGATCCCTCCCCCGGTTGGACCGACAACGGATTGTCCCCGACGGCTCGGACGAAAGGAAAGGACCGCATGTTCAGTCACGTCATGATTGGATCAAACGACATCGAACGCTCAAAGCGCTTCTACGATGCGGTCCTCGGCACGCTCGGGGCCGGCGAGCCCATGCGCAACACCAACGCGACGGGTCAGATCCGGCTGTTCTACCGGCACGCCGGCAGCACCTTCTGCGTGACACAGCCGATCAACGGCGAGGCGGCGAGCTTCGGCAACGGCGGCACGATCGGGTTCGCCTGCGCTTCGCCGGAGCAGGTGCACGAATTTCACGATACCGCGGTCGCCCATGGCGGCACATCGATCGAGAACCCGCCCGGCGCACGCGACAGCAGCATGGGCTCGATCTACATCGCCTATGTGCGCGACCCCGACGGCAACAAGCTCTGCGCCCTCCACCGGGGCTAGCCGGACCGCGTCAGGCACGGCCGGTCAGTCGCTGAGGTTTTCCACCCCGTCCGGCTTCTCGCGCGCCTTGCCGTCCGTTGGAACCGTGCTTTCCAGCGTGCTCTGAACGGACTCGCCCCATGCTTCCACGCGGTCGTCGTAGCTTTCCCAGGTATCGGGATCGACGATCGCGATGGGCGCGGTGACGACCAGTCCGGCAGCCGCGCCGATATTGGCGCCGGTGGCGGTCGCCAGGTCGCCGACCCGGTCGCCGAGCCCGATATCGTACGTGTTGAGGTCCTGACCGGTGGCGAGCTGCCGGCCGATCAGTTGCACAGCCTGCGGGCTGGCTGCGAAGGTGTTGTGACCCAGCCGGTCGGATGAGCTTTCGTCGGTCAGGTCGACGACATAGAAGCCGGCCCGCTGAAGTTCTTCCTGGTAGGGCTCTTCCGTCGGGTCGATCGCGCCGATGCGCGGCATGCCGCCCCACACCCGCTTGGAGGCGGCCAGCGCCTTGTCCCGGCGGGAGACGAAGATGGTGAAGGTCGGCTTGGACTTGCCGAACACGGCGATCTGGGTGCGGAAGACGTCGGCATCCACGTCGGGCGCGGCCAGCATCACGTCGTGGATCTTCGGGGCGATCCGACCGTTGCGGATCGCCATCTGGCGCAACGCCTCCAGCGTCACCCAGTTGCCCATCGAATGGGACAGGATGCTGATGGAGCCGACGGAGGAATCCTTCGCAAGCTCGGTCAGGAGCCGCTCCAGCGCGTCGCGGGAGTAGTTCGCGCTCTCCCGGTCGTAGGTGTAGGAGACCAGATTGCCGCGCGAGGGCCACGTGAACAGGACGGGGGCGACCGGCGCGCCGGAATCGTGGACGATCTGGGCCAGCCGGTAGACCGCGCTCTCGAAGCGGTTGTTGTAGCCGTGGATGAACACGAGCACGTGCCGGCCCTCGACCGAGCGCGCCATCGCATTGACCCGCGCGAACGCCTGCTTCTCATCGATGCGATCGGCGCCGACGGTGACGAAATCGGTTTCCGGGTTCGGCGGCAGCTTGGACGGCCACTGGATCTCGCCGGTCTTGCGGGCGCTCTCCGGCGGGACGGAGACGGAAATTTCGGCGAACGACATCTCGCCGCGCTCGCCGGTGTACAGGATGCCGGGCTGGTCCTCGTCGGGGACGCGGGTGGTGGCCACCACCATGTCGACGATGCTGGTACCGGTGACGGGCCCGTCGAACGGGATCAGGACGCCTTCCGGGCGCCCGCCGCAACCGCCGAGAAGAAGCGACACCGCGACGGCTGCAAAAAGCGCGCGACGTCTTGGAAGGCCGGCCATACGCATCACCTCACTGTCGCCGACGATGTGTCCCCAGATCGCGCCCGGAGTCCAGCGGAACGGACGCCCGGGATGGGGCACGGCCTCAGGCCCGCTCGGAACCCTATCAGCGGCCTATCCTAGCGTGTGGAGCTTGCACAGGGATTCCCGAGCCCGGTGACGGCATCGTGACGACCCGAACGCCCCACTCACGCCGCCTGCTTGCGCCCGTCGTCGGCGAGCTTGGCCAGCTTCGACAGGATTGTCGCGGTGCCCTTCAGCCGATCGTCGGCGCTCGGCCAGTCACGCTGCAGGACCAGCCGGTGATCCGGCCGCATCTTGGCCAGCGTCCCCTGCTGGGAAATGTAGCCGACGAGCGCCTGCGGGTTGGGGAACTCGTTGCCGCGGAAGCCGATGACCAGCCCCTTCGGTCCCGCATCGACCTTCTCGACATTCGCCCGGCGGCAGAGCCCCTTGATGTAGACGATCTTCAGGAGCGCCTCGACCTCCTCGGTGATCGGGCCGAAGCGGTCGACGAGTTCGGCCGCAAACGCATCGATCTCGTCCGCCTCGGTCAGGTCCGCCAGCCGGCGGTAGAGGGACAGCCGCAGCGACAGGTCCGGGACGTAGCTCTCCGGGATCATCACCGGAGACCCGACGGCGATCTGCGGCGACCATTCGTGCTCGTCGGTCTCGTCCTCGCCGCTCTTCAGGCTGGCAACCGCCTCCTCCAGCATCTGCTGATAGAGTTCGTAGCCGACCTCCTTGATATGGCCGGACTGCTCCTCGCCGAGCAGATTGCCGGCGCCGCGGATGTCGAGGTCGTGGCTGGCGAGCTGGAAGCCGGCGCCGAGCGTGTCGAGGGACTGCAGCACTTTCAGCCGGCGCTCGGCGGACGGGGTTAGCTTCTTCTCGGCCGGGACCGTGAACAGCGCGTAGGCGCGCTGCTTGGAGCGGCCGACGCGTCCGCGCAGCTGATAGAGCTGGGCCAGTCCGAACATGTCGGCCCGGTGCACGATCAGCGTGTTGGCGCTCGGAATGTCGAGACCGGATTCCACGATCGTGGTGGAGAGCAGGACGTCGTACTTGCCCTCGTAGAAGGCGGTCATGATGTCCTCGAGCTCGCTCGGCGCCATCTGACCGTGGGCAACGGCGACCTTCACCTCCGGCACGGTCTCGTCCAGGAACGCCTTCTGTTCGGCGAGATCGGACACGCGCGGACAGACATAGAAGGCCTGGCCGCCGCGATAGCGCTCGCGCAGCAGGGTCTCGCGGACGACGAGCGGGTCGAACGGGGACACGAAGGTGCGCACCGCCAGACGGTCGACCGGCGGGGTCGCGATCAGGGAGAGTTCCCGGACACCGGTGAGCGCGAGCTGCAGCGTCCGCGGGATCGGCGTCGCCGACAGCGTCAGCACGTGGACCTCGGCCTTCAGCTCCTTCAGCCGCTCCTTGTGCTTGACGCCGAAGTGCTGCTCCTCGTCGATGATCAGAAGGCCGAGATCGCGCATCTTGATCGTCTTGCCGAGCAGGGCATGGGTTCCGACCACGATGTCGATGGAGCCGTCGGCGAGCCCGGCCCTGACCTGGCTCATTTCCTTAGTGCCGACCAGCCGGGACGCCTGGGCGACCTGGATCGGCAGACCGTGGAAGCGCTCCTGGAATGTCTTGAAATGCTGCCGGGCCAGAAGCGTCGTCGGCACGACCACCGCCACCTGACGGCCGCTCATGGCGGCCATGAAGGCTGCGCGCAGGGCGACTTCCGTCTTGCCGAACCCGACGTCGCCGCACACCAGACGATCCATCGGCTTGCCGGCGGCCAGATCCTCCGACACCGCATCGATGGCGGCCAGCTGATCCTCGGTCTCCTCGTAGGGGAACCGGGCCGCGAACTCGTCGTAGACGCCCGACGGCATCTCGATCGGCGGGGCGGAGCGCATGGCGCGGGACGCCGCGATCTTGATGAGCTGGTTCGCCATCTCGCGGATGCGCTGCTTCATCCGCGCCTTGCGCGCCTGCCAGGCGCCGCCGCCCAGCCGGTCGAGCTGGGCCTCGGCCTCGTCGGAGCCGTAGCGCGACAGAAGTTCGATATTCTCGACCGGCAGGAACAGCTTGTCGCCGCCGTGATAAGCGAGTTCGAGGCAGTCGTGGGGCGCGCCCGCCGCCTCGATGGTCTTCAGGCCGATGAACCGGCCGATGCCGTGGTCGGCGTGAACGACGAGATCGCCTTCCGCCAGGCTCGCCGCCTCGGTCAGGACATCGGCGTTGGACCGCTTGCGGCGCTTGCCCCGCACCAGCCGGTCGCCGAGGACGTCCTGCTCGGCGATGACCGACAGCGTCTCGGTCTCGAAGCCCGCCTCGATCCCGAGCGCCGCCAGAGCCGTGGTGCCCGCCGGCAGCGCCTGGGCCTCGCTCCAGTCGTTGACCGGCGTCACCTTTTCCAGTTCGTGATCGCTCAGAACCTGCTGCAGGCGCTCGCGCGACCCGAGACTCCAGGCGGCGATCACGACGCGCTTCTTCGCCTTCTGGAGGCTGCGGACGTGCTTCACCAGCGCGTCGAACACGTTGACGTCGTCGGCCGACCGCTCCGCCGCGAAGGTCCGCCCGACCCGGCCGCCGGCATCGACGATCGTGCCGGTTTCCTTCGTCTCGGGGACCGAGAACGGCGTGAGCTGAACGCGGCCCGCATCGAGGCAGGCGGCGGACAGCTCGTCTCCGACCAGATAGAGGCTTTCCGGCTCGATCGGATTGTAGGGCACACCGCCCTGCCCGGCGCCGACGCCCTCCCGGCGGGCCTCGTAGTGATCGGCAACCTCGTCCAGCCGCGTCCTGACCGAATCGTCGGCCAGTTGATCGAACACCGTGACCGCCTCCGGCACGTAGTCGAACAGCGTGTCGAGCTTCTCGTGGAAGAGCGGCATCCAGTGCTCGATGCCGGGATGGCGGCGGCCCTCGCTCACCGACTGATACAGGAGATCATCCCGGGTCGGCGCGCCGAAACGCTCCCGATAGCGGGTGCGGAAGCGCGTCACGATCTCCGGGCCGAGCACGACCTCGCTCATCGGCACCAGGTCGAGGCGCCGCCACTGGCCGGTCGTGCGCTGGGTTTCCGGGTCGAACGGGCGGATCGTCTCCAGCGTGTCGCCGAAGAAGTCGAGCCGCACCGGCGCGTCGCTGCCCGGCGCATAGAGATCGACGATGCCGCCGCGCACCGCGTACTCACCGGCCTCGCGCACGGTCGGCGTGCGCAGGAACCCGTTGGCGTCGAGCCAGCGGACGACACTCTCCATCTCGATCAGGTTGCCGGCGGCGGCCGACCAGACGTCGCTTTCGATCCAGCTGCGGGCCGGCAGCCGCTGAACGATGGCATTCGCCGTGGTCAGCACGACCGCCGGCACGTCCTCGGCGCGTCTGGAGGCGAGCTTCGCCAGCGCTGCCATGCGCCGCGCCTGCACCGCAGGGTTCGGCGAGACCCGGTCGTAGGGCATGCAGTCCCAGGCCGGAAACTCCAGCGTGGTGATCTCGGGCGCGAAGAAGGCGAGCGATTCCTGAACCGCCCTCAGCCGCTGCCCGTCGCGCGCCACGAACAGCACCGACGCCTTGTCCGACGGACCCGTGCGCGCGAGATCGCCGATGATGAACCCCTCGAGCCCGTCGGGCACGTTGGAGACGGTCATCGCCTGCCCTGAACTCGGGCGGATGGAGGGCTTGTCGAGGATGCGAGCGGACATGGCGGCCAGGGTCGGGATCAGGTCGGGGTGTGGAAGGAGATGATACGGCGCAGCAGCGGACCGTCCCAGTTGGGCGGGATCGGTGCGCTTCCGGCCAACCATCCGTAGAGTTCGGGATCGGGAACGCCCATCAGGGCCTCGAAGGCTTCCAATTCGTCGTCGGTCAGGTCACTGATCGTCTCGTCGGCGAACCGGCCCAGGAGCAGATCCATCTCACGGGTGCCGCGATGCCAGGCATGAAAGAGCAGGCGCCGCCGGCGCGGATCGAGGTCGGCGGAGGAGCGCGTGGTTCCACTCATGGCCTTCTTGCCCTGTCACTTTGAACGAAAATTGCCCGCGCGAAACGGCGCGGAAACGGGAGGGTCATGGCGCGACAATCTCCGTTGGCGTGCCGTCTTGCGAATTTTGCAGGCGACCGGTGCGCTTTCTTTCCCGCGCATACATGGTACTTGCGCAGTCAGATGCGAGGCGCCGATCGGCCCGCGGCTCCATGCTGCGGTCGGCGCGTCGCGGGAAACCCCGTGAATGCCCGATGCGACCGACCGAACTCAATCCCTTTTTTCGTGACCTGACCGACCTTGCCGGCGTCGGCACCAAAACGGTGCGCCTTTATCAGCGCCTGCTCGGCACCGGTCAGGACACGCCGCGGGTCGTCGATCTCCTGTTTCATCTCCCGGTCGACGTGCTCGACCGCCGGGCGCGGCCGGAGATCGCCACCGCCCCCCACGGGGCGATCGCGACCCTTTCCGTGCGCGTCGGCCGTCACGAAGCGCCGAAGCGGCGGGGTGCGCCCTACCGCGTCTTCGCCCACGACGAGACCGGCGAACTCGCCCTGGTGTTCTTCCGCGCCCAGCCCGATTTCCTGCGCCGTCTCCTGACGGAGGGCGAAACCAGGATCGTGTCCGGGAAGCTCGAATGGTACGGCGGCCGGCCCCAGATGGTTCACCCGGACCACGTGGTCGCGCCGGAGGACGAGGCGAGCCTGCCCGCGGTCGAGCCGATCTATCCGCTGAGCGAAGGCCTGACGGGACGCATGCTCGGCAAGACGATGGCGGCGGCACTGGCCTCCCTGCCCGATCTGCCGGAATGGCAGGATCCGTCCTGGCTTGCGCGGCGGGGGTTTCCCTCGTTTCGGGAAGCGCTCGTGGGCCTGCACACGCCGAGCGAGCCGGCCGACCTCGCCTCGGACGCCCCGGCCCGGCTGCGGCTTGCCTATGACGAGCTCCTGTCCGGCCAGCTCGCGCTTGCCCTGATCCGGCGCCGGATCCGCAAGCAGGCTGGCAAGGAGCGGGTCTGGCCGCAGGAGCGCGTGGACGAGATCCGCGCCGCCCTTCCCTTCGCGCTCACCAATGCCCAGACGGAGGCGCTCACCGAGATCGCCGACGACCTGAAGGCGCCGCACCGGATGCTGCGCCTGCTGCAGGGCGACGTCGGGTCCGGCAAGACCGCCGTCGCGCTGATCACCATCGCCATGGTGGTGACGAGCGGCGCCCAGGCCGCCCTGATGGCCCCGACCGCGCTGCTCGCCCGCCAGCATTTCGAGGCGATCGCGCCGATGTTCGCCCGGTTCGGCATCTCCTGCCGGCTGATGATCGGGTCCCAGCCGGCGGCCGAGCGGGCGGAGGGACGGCGCGGGCTCGCGGAGGGCAGCGTGGATGTCGCGATCGGCACCCACGCCATGTTCCAGGACGATGTGGCCTTCCACAATCTCGGGCTCGTCGTGGTCGACGAACAGCACCGCTTCGGCGTCCATCAGCGGCTGGCGCTGTCCGACAAGGGTCCGTCCAGCGACGTGCTGGTCATGACGGCGACGCCGATCCCCCGCACGCTGGTGCTGACCACGTTCGGAGACATGGACGTCTCGCGCCTGACCGAGAAGCCGCCGGGGCGGACGCCGGTCGACACGCGGACCGTTCCGCTCGACCGCATCGACGACGTGGCGGAGCGGCTGGAGGCGGCCATCGCGCGCGGCGAGAAGGCCTACTGGATCTGCCCGCTGGTGGAAGAATCCGATGTCGTCGACCTCACCTCGGTCACGGACCGCCATGCCCGGCTGACCGAGCGCCTCGGCGACAGCGTGGGCCTTGTCCACGGTAAGATGAAGCCGGCCGACCGGGATGCCGTGATGGCCCGGTTCCGCGACGGCGACATCAAGGTGCTGGTCGCCACCACGGTCGTGGAAGTCGGCGTCGACGTGCCGGACGCGACGATCATGGTGATCGAGCACGCCGAGCGGTTCGGTCTGGCCCAGCTGCACCAGCTCCGCGGGCGCGTGGGCCGGGGCAAGCGGCGGTCGGTGTGCCTGCTCCTCTACAAGGCCCCGATCGGCGAGACGGCGAAGGGCCGGCTTTCGGTCATGCGCGACAGCGAGGACGGGTTCCTGATCGCGGAAGAAGACCTCCGCCTGCGCGGCGAAGGCGAAATCCTCGGCACGCGCCAGAGCGGCCTGCCGGGCTTCCATCTGGCCGTGCCGGAACTCCAGGGCGAGCTGATCGCCGCCGCGCACGACGACGCACGCCTGGTCATCGAGACCGATCCGGAGCTGACCAGCGCGCGGGGCAAGGCGCTGCGGCTGCTGCTCTATCTGTTCGAGCGCGACGAGGCGGTCCGGCTGCTGCGCGCCGGCTGATCGGGTTCGTCGTCGCCGCCTTCTTCCCGCGCCTCGCCGTCGACGTCCACACCGGCGGCGAGCGCCAGCTGCTGGGTCGTCTCCCGGACGGCGGGCACTTCGTAATCCGGCGTGATCAGACCGGCCGAAATCACCAGCTTGGCGGCGTCCTCGACGCTCATGTCGAGGGGCAGAACGTCGCTTTCGGGCAGATAGAGCAGGAAGCCGGAGGTCGGATTCGGCGTGGTCGGCAGGAAGACGGAGATATACTCCTCGTCGTCCGCGCCGTCGTCGGCGTTGGAGAGACGGTGCGCCACTTCGCCCTTCGCCTGGGTGGCGATGAAGACGATCGACCAGATGCCCTTGCGCGGATATTCGATCAGGCCGGCCTGCTGGAACGAGCGCCCGCGTTCCGAAAGCGCCGTCTCAAAGATCTGCTTCAAGGCCTTGTAAAGATTGCGGACGAGCGGCATCCGGTTGAGCATCTGCTCGCCGAAGGACAAGACCGTGCGTCCGAAGATATTGGCGGTCAGGAAACCCAGCAGGGTCAGCCCGACCAGGGCCACGATGAGGCCGATGCCGGGCACCGGGAAGCTCAGATAGGTGTCCGGATTGTAGCGCGCCGGAATGAACGGCTTCACCCAGGCGTCCACCCACTTCACGAAGGTCCAGGTCAGAAGGACCGTGATCGTGAGCGGCGCGGCGAACACCACGCCCGTCAGGAAGTAGTTGCGCAGACGCGCCCAGAGCGAGTTGCCCTGCTTCGGGCTGGGCTCGCGCCCCTTGCCACGCGATCTCTTCTGCATGGACGACGTCATCTCCGGCCGGCGGAGGCTGCTGCGGCCGGTCGACGCCCGACTCGACCGAAGCACCTGCGCGCAAAACGCTCTCCCCTAGAAATAGGAGAAGCAAGACAAAGGCCAGCAACATTTTTTTGCGTCCGCCCGGAGACGCACACAGGGCGCGTCGCCTTATTCGACGGTGACCGATTTCGCCAGATTCCGCGGCTGGTCCACGTCCGTGCCGGCGAAGACGGCCGCATGGTAGGACAGCAGCTGCAGCGGCACCGCATAGGCGATCGGGGCGATCATTGGCGGGACGGTGGGCATCACGATGGTCTCGGCGGACTGGGTGCCGACTTCTTCGGCACCGCGCTCGTCGGTGATCAGGATGATGCGCCCGCCGCGGGCCGCGACTTCCTGAATGTTGGACGCGACCTTCTCGAAAACGGCGTCATGGGGCGCGATGACGATCACCGGCATGTCCTCGTCGATCAGCGCGATCGGGCCGTGCTTGAGCTCTCCGGCCGCGTAGCCTTCGGCATGGATGTAGGAGATTTCCTTCAGCTTCAGCGCGCCTTCCAACGCGAGCGGCAGATTGGTGCCGCGGCCGAGATAGAGCGCGTTGGAGGCATGGGAGAGGTCCCGGGCGACGCGCTCGATGCCGGCCTCGAGGCGCAGCGCGTCGGCCACATAGCCCGGCGCCTCCGCCAGGATCCCGACATGCTCGCGCACCTCGTCCTCGGACAGGCGGCCGCGCGCGTGGGCCGCGTGCACCGCCAGTGCCGCCAGCACGGCGAGCTGGCACGTGAAGGCCTTGGTGGACGCGACCCCGATCTCCGGGCCGGCGAGCGTCGGCAGGACGACGTCGGATTCGCGGGCGATGGTCGAGGAGGCGACGTTGACGATGCTGGCGATCTTCTGGCCGCCCGCACGGCAGTACCGCAGGGACGCCAGCGTATCGGCCGTCTCACCGGACTGGGACACGAAGAGCGCCGGCTGACCGGGCGTGAGCGGCGCTTCCCGGTAGCGGAATTCGGAGGCGACATCGATGTCGATCGGCAGGCCCGCCACCCGCTCGAACCAGTATCTGGCCACCAGACCGGCATAGTAGGCGGTGCCGCAGGCGGCGATCGTCATCCGGGTCGCATTGGCGAAATCGATCCCCTCGGCCGCCCCGAAGCGGAGCGACTCCTGAGCCAGGTCCAGATAGTGCCCGAACGTATGGCCGAGCACCTCCGGCTGCTCGTGGATCTCCTTGGCCATGAAGTGGCGGTAGTTGCCCTTCTCCGCCATGGAGATGCTCACCGGTGTCGCCACGATCGCGCGCTCGACCGGCTCTCCGGCCTCGTCGAAGATCTCCACCCCGCCGCGGCTGAGAAGCGCCCAGTCGCCCTCTTCCATGTAGATCAGGCGGTCGCTGAAGGGGGCGAGCGCGATGGCGTCGGAACCCAGATAGGTTCCCTCCTCGCCCAGACCGATGGCGAGCGGGCTGCCGGCGCGGGCGGCCGCGATCAGATCCTGCTCGCCCTCGATCAGGATGGCGAGCGCATAGGCGCCCTGCAGCTTGCCCAGCGTCGCGCCGATCGCCTCCTTCGGCGACAGGCCGGCGGCAAGCGCGGCCTCGACCAGATGGGCGACGAGCTCGGTGTCCGTATCGCTCTCCGGCTTGACGCCCCGGGCCATCAGCTCGTCGCGCAGCGTGCGGTAGTTTTCGATGATGCCGTTGTGGACCACCGCCACCCGGCCGGCGATGTGCGGATGAGCGTTGTTGACCGTCGGCGCCCCATGGGTCGCCCAGCGGGTGTGGCCGATACCGGTCGTCCCCGAAAGCGGCTCGGCGTCCAGGGCCTTCTCCAGATTGCGAAGCTTGCCGGCCGCACGCCGGCGTCCAAGCCGGCCGCTCTCGTCCAGGGTGGTGATGCCGGCGGAATCATAGCCGCGGTACTCCAGGCGCTTGAGGGCATCGAGCAGCCGGGGAGCGGCAGGCTCACTACCGAGAACGCCGAAAATTCCGCACATATGAAATCCTTTCACCGGTTCGAATCGAACGCATCAACCGCCTGCGGTTTCTATCCGCTCGGTCCTGGCGAACGGGAATCAATCCAGGTTTCGGAATGTGACCGCCGACCGCGTCACCCGGTTGGCTTCTTGGCAGCCAGGGGCGACCGGTCCGGCTTGGTCACCTGACGCTCGCGCGCGATCGCCAGCGATCCGGCCGGAACGTCCTCGGTGATCACGCTGCCCGTCCCGACATAGGCCTGATCCCCAATGGAGACCGGCGCGACCAGCGCGGAGTTGGAGCCGATGAAGGCGCCCTCGCCGATCTCGGTGCGGTGCTTGCGCATGCCGTCATAGTTGCAGGTGATCGTGCCGGCGCCGATGTTCGCCCGCGAGCCGATCCCGGCGTCGCCCACATAGGTGAGATGGTTGACCTTGGCGCCCTCGCCGAGCGTCGCGTTCTTGAGTTCGACGAAATTGCCGACCCGCGCGCCCGGACCGATCCGGCTGCCCGGGCGGATGCGCGCGTATGGCCCCACCACGGCGCCGGAGTCGACCTGGGTGCCTTCCAGATGGCTGAAGGCGCGAACGTGCGCGCCCTCGCCCACCGAGACGCCCGGTCCGAACACCACGTAGGGTTCGATCACGCTATCCTGGCCGATCTGCGTGTCCGCCGACAGGACGACGCTCTCGGGCACCTGCATCGACACGCCCAACGCCATTAGGGCCGTCCGCATGTGCTGCTGGAAGACCGCTTCGGCGGCGGCGAGCTGAACCCGGTCGTTGACGCCGGTGACCTCGGTTTCGTCAGCCGTTTCCACGACGACCGACAGCCCCTCAGCATGGGCGATCTCGATCGCGTCGGTCAGGTAGAATTCGCCCTTGGCGTTGTCGTTGCCGATCCGGGAAAGCAGCGGAAGCAGCCGGTCGGCGCGAACCGCCATCATGCCGGAATTGCACAGGCGGATGGCCCGCTCCGCGGCAGTTGCGTCCTTTTCCTCGCGGATCGCTACGAGCCGGTCCTGTTCAAGGATCAGGCGCCCGTAGCCGGTCGGGTCCGCCGCTTCGAAGCCGAGCACGACGAGGTCTGCGCCGTCGGCAAGGGCGGCCCGCAGCCGGCCGACCGTCTCCGGCCGGACCAGGGGAACGTCGCCGTAAAGGATCACAATATCGTGCAGGTCGGGCGTCACGGCCGAGGCCGCGGCGAGCACGGCGTGGGCCGTGCCGCGCCGTTCCGTCTGTTCGCAGAGTTCGACCGCCGCATCGATCTGCGAGACCGCCTCACGGACCCGCTCGGCCCCGTGGCCGACCACGACGGCGCGCCGGCCGACGCCGGACTGCCGGGCCGTTTCCAGCACATGCGCGATCATCGGGCGGTTCGCGATGGGATGCAGCACTTTCGGCGTCGCGGAGCGCATTCGCGTACCCTCGCCGGCAGCCAGAACGATGGCGAGGCAGGATCGTTCAGTCATTGTGCGCACCGTCCCTCTTCCCGTCTGTCCGGCGCCTTGCGCCGGTCCGAAGCCGAAGCGTTCGACCCGGATTTTCCACCGATTTGCAAGCCATCGCGCTGCCGGCGCAGGGCGCCTGGACGCCCGTCGGCGAATCCGCGACTGGACGGTTGGCCGGCGCGGCGAGCCACGTCAAGCCTGTGACACGCATCACTGACAAAACAGTGCGCATGGCTTGCCCTGTCAGGCGACGTCGACCACATTGGCGGGAACTTCTTGGCCCTGATCGAGGCCGAGCGGCTCGCCTTTCAACCCACCACGAATCGGGGATCACCGATATGTTCGTTGCAACGCGGGTTTCCGGTATCGCAGCGCTTACGGCATTGCTTGCGTTCACCCAACCCTCCCTCGCCTTCGAAAAGTCGGGCAACGACGTTGCCGACGCCTTCCTGCGCTCGGTCGAGGCCGAGGACACCGGGGACGTCACCTACGGCAACGTGTCTGAGGACGGCGACACCCTCACGATCAGCGACCTGAAGATCGAGTACGAAAACGAGGACGGCGCTGGCACCGCCACCGTGAAGACGATCGAGATCGTCAACGGTTCGCTCGACGGCGACGACGTTCTGTCGGCCGACGAGATCAATCTCGATGGCATCGAGCTGACCGAGCGGGACAGCCAGATGACCGTGAGCGTCGCCTCAGGCAACATCGTCAAACCGACCTTCCCGACCTCCGACAGCGGCGATGATGCGGGCAAGCCCGTCTCCGAAGTGGCCGACTACGACAAGGCGGAGTTCGACGGTCTCGTCTTCACCGACGAGGACGGTGCGCCGCTGCCCATCGACAAGATCATGCTCGAGGTGACGGACCGGATCGACGGCAAGCCGCGCGGCGGAACGATGGCGGTCGAACGCGCGGTCCTGAAGACCGACAGTCTCGAAGAGGGCGACACGAAGGAGCGGCTGACCGCGCTCGGCTACGACCAGGTGGTGATCAACATCGACGCGGCCGGCAAGTGGGACTCCGAAGCCGGCGAAGCGACGCTGGACACGTTCACCATCGACGCCGAGGACATGGGCACGCTGACGCTGGACGGAAAGTTCAGCGGCGTCACGCCCGAGGTGATCGAGAAGCTGCAGAGCGACCAGATGGAGTTCAGCCAGCTGATGCAGGTGCTTCAGGGCGTCAGCATCGTCGACGTGAGCCTGACGTTCCGCGACATGTCGATCACCGACCGTGCGCTCGAGAACACCGCGGAAGAACAGGGCACCGACAAGGACGAACTGATCTCCCAGATGGTCGCCCAGGCCCAGGCCGCGCTGCAGACCATCGACAACAAGCCGTTCGAGGATCAGGTCATGTCGGCCCTGAAGACGTTCCTCAACGACCCGCAGTCGCTGCAGGTGGCGATCCGTCCGGGCCAGCCCGTGCCGCTGCCGCAGGTCGTCGGGACCGCCATGATGGCGCCCCAGACGCTGCCGACCGTTCTCTCGGTCGATGTCACCGCGAACGATGCCCCGGCTTCGGATGACGCCAGCGGCTCGACGGGATCCGATCAGTAGGCTCCCGCATCCGCGCGGACGCCGCCTCGACGAGGTCGTCATGAAACCGGGTCCGCGCAATCACCTGACCGACGTGGCCGGCCTTTCGGTCGGCCATGTCGAAGACGCCGAGGCCAAGACCGGCGTCACCGCCATCGTGCCGGACGAACCGGCCGTGGCCTCCGTCGCCGTCCTCGGCGGCGCTCCCGGCACCCGGGAAACCGATCTCCTCGCCCCCGAACAGATGATCCCGGCCGTGGACGCCATCGTGCTGTCCGGCGGCTCGGCATTTGGCCTCGCATCCGCGGACGGGGCGCTGTCCGCGCTTGCCGAGATGGGACGCGGCGCGGAAGTCGCGGGATTCCGAGTGCCGATCGTGCCGACCGCGATCGTGTTCGACCTGGCCAACGGCGGCAACAAGGACTGGGGCCCGGTGCCGCCGTTCCGGGCGCTCGGCGAGGCGGCCGTCCGCGCGGCTGTACGCGACGATCTCAGGATCGGGTCGGTGGGCATCGGCTGCGGCTGCACCACCGCGGATCTGAAGGGCGGGCTCGGCTCGGCCTCGACTGTCCTGCCGAGCGGTCACACCGTGGCGGCGATCGTCGGCGTCAACGCGGTCGGAACCGCCAACATCGCGGGCGGGCCGCATTTCTGGGCGGCTGCGTTCGAACAGTACGGCGAGTTCGGCGGGCTCGGCTTTCCGCATCCCCTCCCCGAAGACGCCGGACGTCTGGTGACGAAGCTCGATGCGCTCAAGGCGGGCGCCAACACCACCATCGCGCTGGTGGCGACCGACGCCGCGCTGACGAAGGCCCAGGCGAAGCGGCTCGCAATCGCGGCCCATGACGGGTTCGCGCGCGCGCTGTGGCCGGCGCACACGCCCTATGACGGGGACACGGTGTTCGCGCTGTCGACCGGCGCGCGGCCGCTTGCCGATCCCGTGTTCGAGCCGATCGAGATCGGCGCCGCCGCCGCCTCGACACTGGCACGGGCGATCGCCCGCGGCGTCTATGCGGCGACTGCCGCCGAAGGCGACGTGCTGCCGACCTGGTCAGAGCGCTTCGGCGGCTGACGCCTACTCCGCCGCCTCCAGAACTACGCGCCTGTCGGTGTCGGCGTTGCCGGGGCCACCTTCCGGTGCCTCGCCGAGCTGGGCGAACAGGGCCGCCCGCTTCTTGTCGGCAGCCTCCATGTTGGCCTGTTTGACCGGCCCGTAGCCCCGGATCTGGTCGGGGATCCGCGCGATCTCGCACAGAAGCCCGTAGTTGGCCGTTCCGAGCTTGTCCATCGCCTGTTCGACATCCGCCACGTAGCGGCGGATCAGGTCCCGTTCCGCCCGGCGCTCGGACGAGTAGCCGAACGGATCGAGCGGCGTGCCGCGCAGGCGCTTCATGCCGGCAAGGACGCGGAACGCGGAGAAGATCCACGGCCCGAACGGACGCTTCTTCGGCCGGCCTGTCGCCGGGTCGGTACGCGACAGGAGCGGCGGCGCCATCATCACCGACAGCCGCCCGGGCTCCTTGAAGGTGTCCTTGAGACGCTCGCGGAACTCGGGCTCGCTATAGAGCCGCGCGACCTCGTACTCGTCCTTGTAGGCCATCACCTTGTAGAGGTTGTCGGCGACGAGGCGGGCGAACCGCATGGCACCCTGACCGCGCTCGGCGTCGGCTTCGCGGGCCCGCTCGACCAGCTTGCGGAAGCGGCGGGCGTAGCCGCGTCCCTGATAGCGCACGAGCTCGGCGGCCAGGAGGTCGATGCGCTCGTCGAGGGTCTCCTCTTCCGGATGCTCCTCCTTCGGCAGTGCCTCGGCGAGCGCGTCCGGATCGGCCGCGGCGATGCGGCCCACGGCGAACGCCTTGAGGTTTTTCTCGACCGCCGCGCCGTTCAGCCGGATCGCGGTCTCGATCGCCTCGAAGGAGAGCGGGATCGCGCCCTTCTGCCACGCGGCACCGGCCAGGATCATGTTGGTGTAGAGCGTATCGCCCATCAGCCGTTCGGCGAGATCGGCCGCATCGACCGGCGTCATCTCGCGGCTGCCGTCCTGGAGCGTCTTCTTCAGCCGCGCCTCCTGGTAGGAGAGCGTCTGCTTCATGACGAACTCCGCCGTCGGCGCCACATGGGTGTTGGCCACCGTGAGCGTGCGGCCGCTGTCGGCAAGGCTCAGCGCATCGGCGGAGCAGCCGACCAGCATGTCGGCGGCCAGAAGCACATCCAGGCTCGCCGTCGGAACCCGCGGCCCCTCGATGTCGCGGCCCTTGGGCGCGAAGCGGACATGGGACGTCACCGGCCCGTTCTTCTGGGCAAGGCCGGTCACGTCGAGGGTGGAGACGTTGATCCCGTCGATGTGCCCGGCCATCGCCAGGACCGCGCCGACGGTGGTCACTCCCATGCCGCCGATGCCCGCGATCAGGAGATTGCGGGTGTCGGTCGGCGCATCGGGGCGCGGCATGGCAATCCTGGAGGCGAGCGCATCGACGTCGATGTGGGCGTCGTCTGCCGTCGCCAGTTCCGCCCCCTCGACCCAGACGAAGGACGGGCAGAAGCCCTTCACGCAGGAATAGTCCTTGTTGCAGCTGGACTGATTGATCCGTCGCTTCTGGCCGAACTCGGTCTCCAGCGGCTCCACCGCGATGCAGTTGGACTGAACCGAGCAGTCGCCGCAGCCCTCGCAGACCCGCGGATTGATGAACAGCCGCTTGTCCGGATCCTCGTAGTCGCCCTTCTTGCGGCGGCGGCGCTTCTCCGCGGCACAGGTCTGGTCGAAGATGATCGCCGACACGCCGGGATATTCCTGCAGCTCCTCCTGGACCCGCATGATCTCGCCGCGGTCGTGCACCGGCGTTCCCGGCGCCAGATCCCGGACGCCCTCGTAGAGATGCGGCCGCTCGGAGAGCACCACGATCTTTTCCACGCCCTCGGCCGCCAGCTGGCGGGAGATCTGCGGAACCGACAGCGGCCCGTCGAACGGCTGGCCGCCGGTCATCGCCACGGCGTCATTGAACAGGATCTTGTAGGTGATCGGCACATTCGCGGCGACGGCCTGGCGGATCGCCAGGATGCCGGAATGGAAATAGGTCCCGTCGCCGAGATTCACGAACATGTGGGTGTCGTTGGAGAACGGCGCCTGACCGACCCAGAGCACGCCCTCTCCGCCCATTGCGATCTGGCCGTCGGTGGTCCGGCCGTTGATCTCCGTCATCGCATGGCAGCCAATGCCCGGCTGGGCGCGCGACCCCTCCGGCACCACGGTGGACGAGGAATGCGGACAGCCCGCGCAGAAATAGGCGGACCGCTGGGCCGCCTCGGCGTGACCGCCGGCCCAAGCGGAACGCATCACGAGCCGCTCGGCGACACCGCGCATGTTGCCGTCTTCCTGGACCTCAGGCACGAAGGCCAGCAGCGCCTCGATGATCTCCTGGGGCTGCAGTTCCAGAAGGTCGGACAGGAACGGCGCGCCGTCCGGGGTCTTCTTGCCCCAGATCCGCGGCCGCTGATCCTCGCTCCAGCCGTAGAGCAGGTCCTTGATCTGCGGCTCCATGAAGGCGCGCTTGTGCTCCAGGACCATCAGCCGGTCGAGGCCGCGGGCGAAGGCGGAGAAGCGCGAGGGCTCCAGCGGCCAGGGCATCGCCACCTTGAAGACGGCGAGACCGATGCGCCTTGCGTGTTCCTCGTCGATCCCGAGCAGCTCGAAGGCCTGGCGCAGGTCGCGGTAGGCCTTGCCGGTCGTCACGATGCCGTAGCGCGGCCGGTGGGACCCGAACGCGACCTTGTCGAGACCGTTGGCGCGCACGAAGGCCTGGGCCGCCGGCAGCTTGTGTTCGCGCAGGACCCGCTCGGTCTCCAGCCGGTTCTTGAGAAGGAGGACCCGGTTGATGTCGGCTTCGGTTCGCGGATCGTGCTCGGAAGGCGTGACGATCGCCAGGCGCTCCGGATCGACCGTCACCAGACCGGAGGAATCCATGCTGTCGGCGAGGCACGGGATCCCGGTCCACAGGCCGGAAAAGCGTGACATGGCAATGCCGTAGAGGCCGTAGTCGAGAACGTCCTGCAGATCCGCCGGATTGAGGAACGGCATCTCGAAGTTGAGCAGCGCGAACTCGCTCTGGGCGGGCAGGATGGAGGACTTGGCCAGATGATCGTCGCCGCACAGCGCCAGACAGCCGCCGAGCGGCGCCGTCCCGGAGGCGTTCGCCTGCTTGAGCGCATCGCTCGCCCTGTCGACGCCGGGCGCCTTGCCGTACCAGATGCCGAAGACGCCCTCGAAGTCGGAGCCTTTTCCGTGCAGGCCCACCTTCTGGGTTCCCCACACCGCCGTCGCGCCGAGTTCCTCGTTCACGCCCGGCTTGAAGACGATGTCGTGGGCTGCGAGCAGCTTCTGGGACCGTCCGAGCTGGGAATCGAGCCCGCCGAGCGGGGAGCCGCGATAGCCGGAATAGAAGCCGCCGGTCCTGTGGCCGCGGGCGCGATCGGCCCTGATCTGATCCAGACCGATTCTCAGAAGCGCCTGAATCCCCGTCATATAGACGGTGCCGCGCTCGAGATCGTACTTGTCGCTCAAGGTAACCGAAGTCGGGTGCGCCGTCATACAGCCTCCCCACATCTCATGATCTGCAAGGAACGCACGAGCCCGCCCATTGGATCCAACCTGGAATGGAGGCAGTCCGAACGTCCCGCCGGATGCAGGCCGCAATCCGGCATTCGTCGAATAAGATCATTCGATTTTACGGGAATTTCTGTGCTATCCTTGCCGAAAGACGACCCCATTTGAGAAGAGTGATCTGGCTTGGCGGCAATTCCGGGAAAAGCGACCCTGGATCCGGGAGATATCCGTGTCCTGAAGATTCTCCAGCGCGACGCCTCCCTCTCCATCGCGGAAATCGCCCGCCAGGCGGGCATGAGCCAGACCCCGTGCTGGCGGCGGATCAAGAAGCTCAAGGAAACCGGCGTCGTGCGCCAGGTCGCCGCGCTGATCGACCGGGAAAAGGTCGGGCTGTCCTTCGTGTCCTATTCGTTCGTGAAGCTATCGATTCCCAGCCGCGAGAATATGGAGGAGTTCGACCGGATGGTGAATCGCTGGCCGGAGGTGGTGATCTGCGAACGCATCACCGGCGCCGTCGACTACCTGCTCAAGATCGTCGCGGACGACATCAAGGACTACGACGACTTCCTGCGCCTGAAGCTGCTCAACAACGATCTGGTGTCGGACGTGCAGTCGCGGATCGTGATCGCGACCGTGAAGGACACGCCGGCGCTGCCGATCCGCGAGGATTGAGCTGGCGGCGAGGAGTGCGGCGACCGGAGGTTGGAGCAAATCCTGGACGCGAAACCGGTGCCCACTTTCGCTGGCGTTGCTCAGAACCGCGCCGGTGAATAGGGAGCCGGATCGACGCACGGGCTCGACCACGTCATCAGCTCGGCAAGCAACCGCCCGGAGATCGGCCCCTGGGTGAAGCCCAGATGGCCGTGGCCGAAATTGAACCAGAGCCCCTTGTGCCGGGGCGCTTCGCCGATGGCCGGAAGGGAATCGGGAAAGCACGGCCGCGCCCCCATCCAGGGCTTTTCCTCCACCGGCTCGCCCAAGGGAAACAGCTCGCGGGCGAGCGGTTCGGCCCGGGCAAGCTGGACCGGCGTCGGCGGCGCATCCCGATCGGCGAATTCGATCCCGCTCGTGATCCGGATGCCATCGAGCATCGGGGTGATCGCGTAGCCGTTGTCCATATCGACGACCGGGCGGCCGAGGCTGGCGTTGCCCTGGGGCCGGTAATGGCGGTGATAGCCGCGCTTCGGCGCGAGCGGCATGCGGTAGCCCAGCGGCCCCAGAAGATCCATCGACCACGGCCCGAGGGCCACGACGACCTGGCCGGCATGGAGCGGCGCCCCGCCCGTCTCGATCTCGAAGCCGCCGTCGGAAAGCGGACGGATCGCGCGCGCCTCGGTCTTCATGTAATGGCCGCCGATGCCGACGAAGTGCTCGGCGTAGCTCTTGGTGACACGGCCGGGGCTGGCCACGCTTTCCGTTTCCGGCCAGAGCACCGCCCGGTAGAAGGCCGGGGACAGGTGGGGCTCGATGTCGCCGGCTTCTTCCGGCGTGAGGATATCGAAGGGCAGCGCGTACCGTTTGGCGCGGGCCAGATGGGCGGTCTGGGCGGCGGCGAAACTCTGCGGCGAGCGGAAGAGCCTCAGCCAGCCGGTCTTGCGAAACAGCGGCTCGACCCCGGACGGCCCCGCCAGACGGTGATGCTCCCGGGCGGCTTCCCGGCTCAGCGCATCGGATGCGGCCGCATAGCGATCGACGGCGGCGGGGGCGGAATTGCGGCTCAGACTGTTCAGCCAGGGCAGAAAGCGTGGCAGGTCGGCCAGCCGGTAGTGGGCGGCGACCTTCCGGTTGAGCGCGAACGGGATGAGGTCCGACAGCCGGCGCGGAACGGTCACCGGGACCAGGCTCTCGCGCTCGATCACCCCCGCATTTCCGTAGGATGTCTCCTCCCCCGGTGCGCGTCGTTCGACGAGGAGAACCGACCGCCCGCGCTCCTGGAGGTGAATCGCCGTCGAGATGCCGACGATGCCGGCCCCGAGGACAATGACGTCCGCGCGTTCGATCATCGGAATTCGGTCCCCCGGTGTGTCGTTTCCCGTCCCTTTATCCATAGTTCGTCAGGAAAAAGCCCATCGCAACCCGCCCGGCGTCAAATCCGCGCGCGGGCGCGAACGCGCGTTCCTCGATTGTCCCCGCCGCACCGCTTTGCTATGGCCCGGCATACCTTTCCTTCGGAGACATCGAGCCACCATGATCCCGCGCTATTCCCGACCCGAAATGACCGAGATCTGGTCGCCCGAGACGAAGTTCCGCATCTGGTTCGAGATCGAGGCCTACGCCGGCGAGGCGCTGGCGGCCGAAGGCGTCATCCCGAAGGAAGCGATCGACAAAGTCTGGGAGCGTGCCGGCAACGCCACCTTCGATGTCGCGCGGATCGACGAGATCGAGCGCGAGGTGAAGCACGACGTCATCGCGTTCCTGACCCATCTGGCGGAAATCGTCGGACCGGAAGCCCGCTTCGTTCACCAGGGCATGACCTCGTCCGACGTGCTCGACACCTGCTTCAACGTGCAGCTCGTCCGCGCCGCCGATCTTCTGCTCGCCGACCTCGACGCACTGCTGGCCGCCCTCAAGCGCCGCGCCTTCGAGCACAAATTCACGCCCACGATCGGGCGCAGCCACGGCATCCACGCCGAGCCGACCACGTTCGGCCTCAAGCTGGCCCAGGCCTACGCCGAGTTCGACCGCTGCCGGGCGCGCCTCGTGGCCGCGCGCGAGGAAGTGGCGACCTGCGCCATTTCCGGCGCGGTGGGAACGTTCGCCAACATCAGCCCGACGGTCGAGGCCTACGTCGCCGAAAAGCTCGGCCTGAAGCCGGAACCGGTCTCCACCCAGGTGATCCCGCGCGACCGGCATGCGGCCTATTTCGCCACGCTCGCCGTGATCGCCTCGTCGGTGGAGCGGCTGGCCACGGAAGTCCGTCACCTTCAGCGCACCGAGGTGCTGGAGGCGGAGGAATTCTTCTCCGAGGGCCAGAAGGGCTCGTCGGCGATGCCCCACAAGCGCAACCCGGTGCTGTCGGAGAACCTGACCGGGCTCGCCCGGATGGTGCGCTCCTACGCGCTGCCGGCCATGGAGAACGTGGCGCTCTGGCACGAGCGCGACATCTCGCATTCCTCGGTGGAGCGCATGATCGGGCCGGATGCGACGGTGACGCTGGACTTCGCCCTCGCCCGTCTGACCGGCGTGGTCGACAAGCTGCTGATCTATCCCGAGAGGATGCAGGCCAACCTCGACCGGCTGGGCGGGCTCGTCCACTCCCAGCGCGTTCTCCTGGCGCTGACCCAGGCCGGCGTGTCGCGCGAAGACGCCTACCGGCTCGTCCAGCGCAACGCCATGCCCGTCTGGCAACAGGGCGGCGACTTCAAGGAGTTGCTCAAGGCCGACGGCGAGGTCACCAGGGCGCTCTCGCCCGAGACGATCGACAGCCTGTTCGACCTCGACCACCATCTTGCGCATGTCGACACCATCTTCGCGCGCGTGTTCGGGCCGGAGGCTGCCGCACGATGAAGGCCGCGAGCGCCGAGCTCCTGATCCTTCCGGGCCTCGGCGGCGGCACGCCGAACCACTGGTACGCGCGCTGGGTGGACAAGCTGACGACGGCGCGCCGGGTCGATCCCTCCGACCCGGAGGCCCCGGACCGGGCGGAGTGGACCGAAAAACTCTCCCGCGAAGTCGCCGAGGCGAAGCGGCCGGTGGTGCTGATCGCCCATTCGCTCGGGACGGTGCTGGCCGTTCAGGCGGCGAAGGAAACCGGGCTTCCGGGCGTCGCCGGTGCCTTTCTCGTCGCGGTGCCGGACCTGGAGCGCGACGACATGCCGGAGGAGGTACGCCCGTTCGGCCCCCTTCCCCGCGATCCGCTGCCCTTTCCCTCCATGGTGGTGGCCAGCCGCAACGACGTCTGGTGCGACTACGAGCGGGCGGAGGAATTCGCCGCGAGCTGGGGCTCGCTGCTGATCGATGCGGGCGACGCGGGCCACCTCAACGATGAAAGCGGCCACGGCCCCTGGCCGGAAGGGCTGTTGCGCTTCGCCATGCTGATGAAGCGGATCGGCTAGAGCAAAATCCCGGGAAAAGTGGGGACCGGTTTTCCGTCGTTTTCCCTCACGCCGAGTTCGCTCCGCTCACCGGCTCCGGGCGGGCGGCCTTCGGCCGGCGGACAGCCCCAGCCTCCGCTCACCCCGGCGAAAGCCGGGGTCCAGGGCAGAAGATCTCAGAGGCTACCATTCGTGGCCCTGGATTCCGGCTTTCGCCGGAATGAGCGGGTAGAGATGCTCCCGATTGTCTCGCGGGCCCGCGCTCGTGAGGCCCCGGACAAGCGGGACCGGCTCAGCTCGGCTTGCGGCCGACGGCCAGCATGGTCATGCCCGGGATCATCGGGCGGACCTCGACGTCCTCGAAGCCGGCGTCGGCGAACGCCCGGGCAAGCCATTCGTTGTCGAGGCTGCGGGCGGTCGGCGTGAAGGCCGTGTGCTGGAGCTGCCAGAGGGCGGCGAGCTTCGGCCCGGTCCGCTCCGCCTCGACGATGAAATCGTGCAGCAGGATGTGGCCGCCCGGCGTCAGCGTGTCGAAGGCCCGGGCGATCAGCCCTTCATGGCTTTCTCCCGGGACGCCGGAAAAGAGATAGGACATCAGGATGGCGTCCTGCGCCATCGGCCACTCGGTCTTCAGTGCATCGCCGTCGACGTAGGCGATCCGGTCGGACAGCCCCGCATCGGCGACATAGGCGCGGCCGAGCGCGGCGACGTTGGGGAAATCCACCACGGTCGCGGACAGGTTCGGGTTCGCCTTGCACAGCGTGATGGCGAAGGCACCGGTGCCACCGCCGACATCGAGCAGCGTCTTCGCCTTCCTGAGGTCCACCGTCTTGGCGAGCCCCCGGGCCGGGCCGAGCGAGCCGGCGTGCTGGCTTTCGGAATAGACCCGCGCCTGCTCGGGATCGGAGAACCAGTCGGCATAGCTGCCGGTGGCGTCGTCCGGCAGGCGGTTGGCGAGCGCCGGCTCGATCTGGTCGAGCAGGCCGTACATCTGCCGGTCGACCTGAAGCCGGAGATAGTCGCCGAAATCATATTTGGCGCCCTTCACCAGAAATGCGGTCGCCGCCGGAGAATTGGCGAAGCGGCCCTCGTCGACGGACACCAGGCTCAGGGATGCCAGCGCCGTCAGCAGCGTGCGGGCGCGCTCGGCGGGCAGCCCCGACGCGTCAGCGACCTCTTCCGCAGTCTTCGCCCCCGTGGACAGGTGGGTGAACACCCCGAAATGCAGCGCGGCAAACAGGGCCTTGGAGCCCATGAAGCCGAACGCGATGTCGGAGATTTCTTCGGCGGAGGTGAGAAGGGTCATCGGGGGCCTTTGTCGCAGTTGTCGTTTCCGGGACAAGGATAGCCCGTTTGCGACGCCCACGGCCACTGTTGCAGTGCAAAAACCCGAGAAAACCCGGCTAAGCTCTTATTCCGAAGGCTCGATTCGGCCGTCGGTTCCGACCCAGCCATGGGCGGAGATGTCGAAAACGACGCCTTCCGGGTCCTTGTATTTGCGTTCGGCGTTGCCCTTCTTGGAGCCGGTGAGCTCGAAGAAGAACCGGCCGCCGGCCGCCTCGACCCGCTTCTCGTACTCGGCCACGTCGTCGACCTGGATGCCGAAATGGTTCAGCCCGGCCATCCGGTCGAGCTCTTCCTCCGACTTGTCGGAGAAGTGCAGCAGCGCGAGGTTCACCACGCCGTCGCTCAGATAGTTGGCAGTGCCCGTGCCAATCGTCTCCGAATCGATGAACTCAAGGCCGAAGACGGATTTGTAGAACTCCGTCATCCGGTCGAGGTCGCGAACGACGATGGCGAAGTGGCGCAGGCGCGGCATGAGGGACCCTCCGTTCGCTGCCGTCCGGTCTCCGGCAGGATGATTGTTTGCACCATCCTAGAGGCGCGGACGAAGCCGGGTCAGAGGGCGTTTTGCGGGTGGAACGGGCGCCGGCAACGGACGTCGGATGAACGTTCGGGGTGCGTGTCGTACTCGGTCCAGTCCGGCGGACGCCGGGCCTAGGGCCACGGACCGCAGCATCCGCATCGTGCCGCCCTGGACTCCCGCCTTCGCGGGAGTGAGCGGAAATTGGGGCGGGCGCCGCGACTCCCCTTGCATGGGGCCTTTCCATCCTGCCCCCAACACCGCGCGCCCGCACGCCGGCCGGTTACGAGGCGCACAGCGCAGCGACGGGCATTTTCGACTTCGACATCCGCTCACCCGGGCGAAAGCCGGGGTCCAAGGCGGGTTTCTCCCAAGCCGCCCGCATGGCCCTGGATTCCGGCTTTCGCCGGAATGAGCGGGGGATGGGTGTGGCGCCGCGGCTTTTCTCCATTCCCCAGCAAAGCCTTCACCGCAAATCCCGGACGGAAAACCGGTGCCCACTTTTCCTGGGATTTGGCTTTCCACCCCGCAAATCCCGGACGGAAAACCGGTGCCCACTTTTCCTGGGATATGCTCAGCCGCCGATCTTGGAAAAGTCGGCGACGGCGGCGGTGGCGGCCGGGATGGCGCTCAGAAGCTTCAGCCGGTTCTCGCGCACGGCCGGGTCGTCGGCGTTGACGAGGATGGTGTCGAAGAAAGCGTCGACCGGCGCGCGGAGCGTGGAGAGCGCCTCCATGGCGGCCTCGAAATCCTCCGCTGCGACGGCCGCTGACGCCTTGGCGCGGGCGGCGTCGACGGCCTCGGAAAGCGCCCTCTCCTCCGCTTCCTGGAACAGGGCCGGGTCCGGTGCGCCCTCGAACGTGCGGCCGTCCTTCTTTTCCTCCGCCCGCAGGATGTTGGCGGCGCGCTTGTAGCCGGCCAGCAGGTTGCCGCCGTCCTCGGTCCCAAGGAATGCCGTCAGCGCCTCGATCCGGCGCACGATCAGCACCAGATCATCTGAGGCGCCTTCACCCTCCAACACGGCATCGACAAGATCGTGGCGCGCGCCCTGGTCGCGGAGCTGGACCTTCAGCCGGTCGATGAAGAAGGAAAGAAGATCGTCCGTCAGGTTGTCGACCGCCTCGGCGTTGCCGGCCGAACCCGGCGCAGGAGATCCATCGCCGGCGATGGCGAGCAGGCTCGCAACCGGGTCGGAGAGCATCTCGGCCAACCGCAGCCGCAGCCCGTTCTCCAGGACGATCCGGATGACGCCCAGCGCCGCACGGCGCAGCGCGTACGGGTCCTTGGAGCCGGTCGGCTTCTCGTCGAGCGCCCAGAACGACACCAGCAGGTCGAGCTTGTCGGCGAGCGCCACGGCAATCGAGACCGGCGCGGTCGGCACGCTGTCGGACGGGCCGACCGGCTTGTAGTGTTCCTCGATCGCAGCCGCGATGGCCGGATCGACGCCTTGGGCCTCGGCGTAGCGGCGGCCGACATAGCCCTGCAGCTCCGGGAACTCGCCGACCATGCCGGTGACGAGATCGGCCTTGGCGAGGCGGGCGGCCTGTTCGGCCTGTTCCGGATCGGCGCCGACGATCGGAGCCAGCGCCTTCGCCAGCGCCGCCAGCCGTTCCACGCGCTCCGCCTGGCTGCCCAGACGCTCGTGGAAGGTGACGGATGCGAGCTTTTCCGCGTGCCTGGCGAGCGGGGTCGCGAGATCGGTCTTCCAGAAGAATTCCGCGTCCGACAGGCGCGCCCGCACGACCCGCTCGTTGCCGGCCACGATCTGGACCCCATTGTCGGGGGCCTCGATGTTGGAGGTCAGCACGAAGGCGTTGGTCAGGCTGCCGCTCGCCGCATCGCGCAGCACGAAACACTTCTGGTTCTCGCGGATGGTGAGCCGGATCACCTCGTCCGGCAGCGCCAGGAATTTCTCGTCGAACCGGCCGACCAGCACTACCGGCCACTCGACCAGCCCGGCGACCTCTTCAAGCAGGCCCGCATCCTCGACCAGCTCGGCATTGAGCGCGAGCGCGCGGTCCTTGGCGTCGTGCTCGATGATCGCCTTGCGCCGGTCGAGATCCAGCACGACCTTCGCCGCCTCCAGCTTGGCGACGTAGTCGTCCATCCGCCGCACCGTGATCGGCGCCGGAGCCAGAAAACGGTGGCCGTACGTCTGATCGCCCGAGGTGATGTCGCCGACCTCGAACCGGATCACCTCCGGCTCCTCGTTCTCGGTCCCGAAGGTGCAGACGATCGAATGCAGCGGCCGCACCCAGCGCAGCGATCCGGGCTCGGACGACGCCGCCCCCCAGCGCATGGATTTCGGCCAGGGGAACTTGCGCACAACCTCGGGCATCAGCTCCGCGATCACCTCGGTGGCGTCGCGGCCCGGGGTCACGATCCGGGCCTGATAGAAATCGCCCTTCTTGGGATCGCTGACGATTTCCGCCTCGTCGACGGAGGCGAGCCCCGCCGCCCGCAGGAAGCCCTCCAGCGCCTTTTCCGGCGCGCCGACGCGCGGCCCCTTGCGCAGCTCCGACTTTTCCGGTGAACGGCCGGGCAGCCCCATGACGTGCAGACACAGCCGGCGCGGCGTCGCCGTCGCCATCGCGCCCTCGTAGACGAGACCCGCGTCCACGAGACCGTTGGTCACGAGGGAGCGCAGGTCGTCGGCGGCGCGGCGCTGCATGCGCGCGGGAATTTCCTCGGAGAAGAGTTCGAGCAGGAGTTCGGGCATGGATGGACACGATGTGCTGGAAGCGGAAACGTGACCGGCAACACAGCCGATCCCTGGCGCCGGACATAAACCGAGTTGACCTGCGAGGCCAGAGGCTCACCGGCGTCCCGCCTCGCAGACGCCGCTTTTGCCGCCTCAACTCCCCTGCGGAGTGACCGGGCGGTGGGGATCGGGGATCCGTGGAGGAGGACTACCATGACACCGACGCTTGCCGGGCCTGCCCGTACCGCCCTTGCGACGGCCGCGTTTCTCGCGGCGCTCGTGCCCCATGCGATGGCTCAGGATGTGGAGGGCGCGAAGGACCATCCGCTGCTGGGGCGCTACGAGGGGGCGACCATCACCTACTACACGCAGACGGCCTATGACGAGCTCCGCCTGCCGGCCGCGAAGATCACCCGCGCCAACGTCAAGGATCCCGGTTCCTGGCAGATCGACCTGTCCGGCCGCGTCACCCGGATCCGGTTCGAGGGGCCTCCCGGGCGATCGCCGCTCGAGGTGATGCGGAACTACCAGAAGGCGCTCGAGCAAAAGGGCTTCGAGATCCGGTATTTCTGCCGCGAGGCGGAGTGCGCCGAGGGCAGCCTCGCGGATATCTGGGATGCCGGCCGCGGCAAGATCGGCCTCACCACCAACTGGAACACATCGATCTACATGCTGGCGCAGCGCACCGAAGGCGGCCAGAAGGACACGATCGGTCTGCTTGCGGTCGAAACCGGGGGCAATCTCGCACGCGAACCGCAGATCGCCGCCACCATCGTCGAAGGCGAGGCGATGGAAACCGACAAGATCACCGTCGTGGAAGCCAGCGAGATGGAGCAGGCCATCGCCCGGGACGGCCGGATCGCGATCTACGGCATCCAGTTCGACTTCGACAAAGCCGACCTGAAGCCCGAGTCACAGCCGCAGATCGACCAGCTCGGCGCCCTTCTGAGCGACAATCCCGAGATGGAGATCCTGATCGTCGGCCATACCGACGGACAAGGATCCATGGGCTACAATCTCGAGCTCTCCCAGGCCCGGGCTCAGGCCGTCGCCGCCCGCCTGTCATCCGGCTACGGGATCGATCAGGGCCGGATGACGGCCGCCGGCGCCGGCATGATGGCGCCGGTCGCCTCCAACCGGACGGAAGACGGTCGGGCCAAGAACCGGCGGGTCGAGATCGTGGAGATCTATCGGCAGGAATGACCTTCGAAAGCATGTCCCTTTCGATCGCAACATTCTCTAGGCGGCGGATACCGCCCGAACGGCGTCCGCCGCCGCCGGCTCCAGACAGCCGAGCCCCCTGAGCGAAGCGCGCACCGCATCCGGAAGCGGCGTGCGCGGCTCGGCACCAAGGGTGGCCACCAGCCGATCGTTGGTGAGCCGGACCGGCCGCTCCCAGAGATAGCGGATCTCGCCGATCTCCCGGAACAGCGGCACCGCCGGCGAGGCCAGCCGCATGAGCCGCCACGGCAGCTTCTTCACCGGGAGATCCGGATCACCGAGCACGGACCGGATCGCCTCGACCATCCGGGTGCCATCGGCATCCCAGTGCCCTTCCATGTGGAAGGCGGCGAAGTCGTCGAGACCATCGCGTTCCGCGAGCCGGACCATCGTTTCCGCCACGTCGGGAATGTAGGCCCACTGGTGGCCGACGCCCGTTCGTCCGGGATAGGTGATCGCCTTCGGGCGGCGACCGGGCGTGACCATCACCTGACCGAACCAGTTGTTGCGCGCCCGGGGACCGAAATAGTCGCCGCTGCGCACGATCAGGACCCGTGCCCGACCGTTATAGGCGGCCACCTCGAGCCGACGCTCCAGTTCCGCACGGATCCGGCCTTTCCGGGTCACCGGGTTCTGCGGCGACGTCTCTTGCGGAGCATCCAGCGCGTCTGGGCCATAGTTGTAGACCGTTCCCGGCAGCAGGATGCGCGCGCGGGTCTCGGCCGCGGCAGCGATCGTGTTGTTGATCATCGGCAGGACAAGCCGGCTCCAGTTGCGGTAGCCCGCCGGATTGACGGCGTGCACGATCAGGTCCGCGCCGCGGGCGGCCCGCCGCACATCGTCCGCCGCGAGGGCGTCGCCGGCGATCCATTCCAGCGGCAGCGCCCGATCCACCCGCGCCGGATCGCGGACCAGGCCCCGCACATGCCAGTCCGCCATGGCGAGCCGCGCCGCCACCTCGCCCCCGATGCCGCCGCTCGCGCCCAACACCAAAGCCGTCCGTCCGTCCATTTCGTCCTCCTGACATCGACGGAACAGCGATGGCGGATCAGGCGGCTAAACGGTATTGTCGTTATTCGTGCCCTTGATATACGGAAATATATGAGCACTGAACCGAGCTGGGATCTCTACCGGACCTTCGCCGCCGTTCTCAGGGAAGGCTCGCTCTCGGGAGCGGCACGGGCGCTCGGTCTCACCCAGCCGACGGTGGCGCGGCACATCGATGCGCTCGAAGCCTCGCTGGGCGCCGCCCTCTTCGTGCGGACCCAGCGCGGCCTGTCCCCGACCGATCTGGCGCTCGAACTCGCGCCCTATGCGGAGCTGCTCGGCTCGACGTCTGCCGCCCTTCTGCGCACCGCGCACGGCGGCAGTGACGACGTCTCCGGCACGGTGCGCATCAGCGCCAGCGAGGTGGTCGGGATGGAGCACCTGCCCGGGATCCTGACACGGATCCGCCGCGCCCATCCCCGGCTGACACTGGAACTGTCGCTGTCGAACACGGTGGACGATCTGGCCCAGCGCAAGGCGGACGTGGCCGTGCGCATGGTCCGGCCGACCCAGCAGGCGCTGGTCGCCCGGCGCATCGGAACGCTGGCGCTGGGCCTGCACGCCCACAAGGCCTATCTGGCCGATCGCACGCCGCCGCGGACGCTCGCCGATCTCCGCGACCACGACCTGATCGGCTACGACGTGGAGACCCCGGCAATCCGGGGCATCGTGGAGCGCTTTCCCGAACTCTCGCGGTCGGCATTCGCGTTCCGGGCTGACAACGACGTGGCGCAGCTGGCCGCGATCCGCGCCGGCTTCGGCATCGGGGTCTGCCAGTGCGCGGTCGCGCGCCGGGATCCGGAGCTGGTGCACCTTCTCCCCGACGCGCTCTCGATCGATCTCGAGGTCTGGGTGGTCATGCACGAGGACCTGCGCACAAGCGCGCGCTGCCGCGCCGTGTTCGACGGGCTCGTCGACGGCCTGGGCGCGATCGTGGACCGGAGGTGACGCCGCTCAGACGGGCCTGATCAGGCCGGGATCGGCTCCGCGCCGCCGGCTTCCGTTGCAAGCCACGCCTCGCCGCAGGCCCGGGCCAGCGCCCGCACCCGCAGGATGTAGCTCTGCCGCTCTGTCACCGAGATCACGCCGCGCGCATCAAGCAGATTGAACAGGTGGCTCGCCTTGATGCACTGGTCGTAGGCGGGCTGGGCCATCAGGTGGCGGCGGCTGTCGCCCTCCCCGGTCCAGCCGGCGGCGACGAGCGCATGGCACTCCTCCTCGGCGTCGCGGAAATGCTGCAGCAGCTTCTCCGTGTCGGCGTGCTCGAAATTGTGCCGGGAATATTCCCGCTCGGCCTGCAGGAAGACGTCGCCGTAGGTGGTCCGCTCGGCGCCGTCGCGGCCGTTGAAGTTGATGTCTCGGAAATTGTCGACGCCCTGCACGTACATGGCGAGGCGCTCCAGACCGTAGGTCAGTTCGCCGGCCACCGGGGCGCACTCGAAGCCCGCCACCTGCTGGAAATAGGTGAACTGGGAGACTTCCATCCCGTCGCACCAGCACTCCCAGCCGAGCCCCCAGGCGCCGAGCGTCGGGCTTTCCCAGTCGTCCTCCACGAACCGCACGTCGTGGAGCGCCATGTCGACGCCGATCGCCTCCAGGCTGGCCAGATAGAGCGCCTGCAGGTCCGGCGGGCTCGGCTTCAGGATCACCTGGAACTGGTAGTAGTGCTGATAGCGGTTCGGGTTCTCGCCGTAGCGCCCGTCGGTGGGCCGCCGGGACGGCTGCACATAGGCCGCCTTCCAGGGCCGCGGACCCAGCGCGCGGAGCGTGGTCGCCGGATGGAATGTGCCGGCGCCGACCTCCATGTCGTAGGGCTGCAGCACGACGCAGCCCTGTGCCGCCCAGAACTGCTGCAGCGTCAGGATCAGCCCCTGGAACGAGGTGCGGGGCGACAGGGGATCGGTGTCGGGCTTGTCGGTCATCGGCTGCTTTCGGTCGGTCGCTTGCGCCGGCGGAGCCGACGGCTGTGTCGGCCCGGTGTATTCCAGCCGGCCCCGCCGCGGTCAAGCGTGTGACCATCATCACGGCCGGTCGCATTGGGCGTGGCCTGCGTCACAGACCTGCTGCCTGGCCCCGGCCTGCCTCTTTGGAGCCGATCCTGCGCGTCCAATCTCCCTGGTGTCGGCGCGTGACGCCCGACCGAGCGGGAGACGAGAAGATGACGCAGGAAACGATCGTGGCCGTCACCCTGCCCTTGCTGGGATCCTTCGGCAAAGGCCGCAGAGCCGCCTTTTCCTCACGCCATCTCGCGGTTCGGTCCCGGCCGGACATCCGCCTTCCCTCTGACGGGTCGTTCGCACCGACCGCTCCGCCGCAGGCAGACGCGGCCGGGCGCACCAATTCAGACAGAGGAGAACACCATGTCGACCCCTAAGCGCTTCACCCTCGTCGGGGCCGGTCTCGTGGCCGGCGCCCTCCTGTTCGGCGCGACCACCGCGCTCGCCCAGTCCACCGGAGGAAACGGCGGACGCGGAGGCAACGGAGGTGCCACTGCCGGTGCCAGCGCCGGCACCGGTGGTGGCGCACCGGTCATCGTGTGCACCGGCTGTGCCGATCCCAACAGCTACATCGAACGCGGCGGCGGAGGCACCGGCGGCGGTGCCTACAGTGGCAAGGGCGGAGGCGGTCCGGGCAAGGTCACGAGCGTGAAGCCCATCCGGCCGGTCAAGCCGGTCCGGCCGAGGGCCCCGCGCACGCGCCTGTCGGAGACCGACCCGTGCTACCGGACCTACGACTATCTGCCCAACGGAGCGGTGGTGGTCTACCGCAAGTGCAACGGGGTGGTCCGGCCCCTGCGGTGACGGATGGAGATCGATGCCGGAGAGCAAACAGCAAGGAAGTCGGGCGGCCCCAGGCCTTCAACCGCCCGCTTCGCACCTTGCCGCGGGTTCTGCGATGGTCCCGCCTTGGAGCAAGGGCAGGCCTACTGGCCGATCCGCTCCGGGCGATAGATGCCTGTCTCCGGATCCTGCTGGAGCCGCCGGCCGCGTTCCGCATCGTCGGCGCGCGCGGGACGCATGCGCTTGTCGACACGCGCCATTTCGCGTTTCATCCACCGCGAGCCCACATAGGCCGCGCCGGCCGCCAGTGCCAAGAACACCAGTTGAGGCATCCCGATCTCCCATTGACCGCGCGAGATCCGTCGCGCCGAACATTCGATATAGGATCAGCGCCCGGCCCCGCCAATGCGGCGCGCGCTACAAACCGTACCGGGCCCAGAGCGCGCGTTCCTCCAGCGTGGAGACGATGTCGCGGCCGAGCCCGGAGGTATCGGGAAACGAAACGCCGGGGGGCGGCCGCCGGAACGGCATGGAACGCGGCGCCGACACCACCTTGAGGATCGTCTCGTCGCCATAGCGTTCCCTGATCAGGGTGCGGGCATCGCCGATGCCGTCGGCAAGGCCGAGCGAAACCGCCGTGCGTCCGGTCCAGAACAGCCCGGAGAAGACATCGTCGTCGTCGGACAGGAGATCGCCCCGGCGCGCCTTGACCAGATCGCGGAATTCGGCGTGGACCTCTTCCTGCAGATTGAGGAGATGGGCGATGTCCTCCTCGCGCTCGGGCTTGAAGGGATCGAGGATCGCCTTGCGGTCACCGGACGTGTAGACCCGCCGCTCGATGCCGAGCTTGTCGATCAGCCCGACGAACCCGAAGCCCTGAGAGACGACGCCGATCGAGCCGACGATGGAGCTCTGATCGACATAGATCTCGTCGCCCGCCGCCGCGATCATGTAGCCGCCGGAGGCGCAGACGTCCTCGACGAAGACCAGGACGCGTTTTTCCTTCTCTTCCGCCAGCGCCCGAATGCGCTTGTAGATCAGATGCGACTGCACCGGCGAGCCGCCGGGCGAATTGATCAGGATGGCCACCGCCGGCGCGCGTTTTATCGAGAAGGCACGCTCCAGCACGTGCGCCAGGCTCGCCATCGTCACCCCTGGCCGCAGCGGCGTGGACAGGCCTATCGCCCCGGACACCCGGACGATGGGAACCACCGGAACCTTGCGGGACCATCTTTTGGGGAGAAGAGCGCGGACGCTGTCGAGCACGATAGGACCTTTCGGCATGGGCGCGGCAAAAGCCGTCTGCAATGGCCCAGATATGAGAAGGAGCGCGCATCAGGACAATGCGCGCTCCCCCGATCCTTGCAGATTCGGTGCTCGATCGAGCACCGAATTCGATCGCAGCTAGTGGTAGCCCTCGCCCGGCTGCAGCTTGCCCCGGAACGTCCAGTACACGAACGCCGTGTACAGAAGGATGATCGGCAACATCACCAGCACCCCGAACAGGGTGAAGAGCTGGCTGGCGGGCACCGCGGCCGTGTCCCAGACGGTCAGCGTCGGCGGGACCATGTACGGGAAGGTCGAGATCCCGAGGCCGAGGAAGCACAGCAGGAACAGCGCCACCGACGCCGCGAAGGCGCTGAGCGGATGGTGCCCATCGATCTTTCGCATCGCGAACAGGGCGACGAGCGCAGTCACCACCGGCACCAGCCACAGGACGTAGATGTTCGGCGCCGAGAACCAGCGATCGGCGATGTGCGGATGGATCAGCGGCGTCCAGATCGACACGGCCACGATGAACGCGAGAAGCAGAACCAGCGCGGGAAAGGCCCACTTGCGGGCCCTGTCGGCGACGCCGCCCTCGATGCGGACCATCAGCCAGGTGGAGCCGAGCAGTGCGTAGCCGACGATCATCCCGAAGCCGCACATGATGCCGAAAGGCGACAGGAAGTCGAACGGACCGCCGGCGAACTTGCCGTCGACCACGTCGATGCCGCTGAGGACCCCGCCGAGAACGAGGCCCTGGCAGAACGCCGCGACGATGGATCCGGCCGCGAAGGCGAAGTCCCACAGGCGGTGATGCGGCTTCGACACGAAGCGGAACTCGAACGCGACACCCCGGAATATCAGCCCCAGGAGCATCAGGATCACCGGGATATACATCGCCGGCATGATGATCGCGTAGGCGCTGGGAAAGGCGACCCACAGCCCGCCGCCGCCGAGGATGAGCCAGGTCTCGTTGCCGTCCCAGAACGGGGCGACCGAGTTCATCATGTGGTCGCGTTCGGCCTCCGACTTGCCGAAGGGAAAGAGGATCCCGACGCCGAGATCGAACCCGTCGAGGAGCACGTAGAGGGTGATGGCGGTGCCGATCAACCCTCCCCAGATCACCGGAAGATAGTGTTCCATCGTCTTACTCCCCTGGCTGGATCGCGTCGCGGCCGGCGTCGTGGGCGAAGGAGATCGGCCGGCGGGCCGAGCTTTCGGACGAGCCTTCGCCGGTCGGCTCCGGACCGCGCCGAAGGAGCCGGTTGATGTAGTAGATGCCGAACGAGAACACGATCCCGTAGACGATGACGAACAGTGCCAGCGTCGTCGCCACGGAACCGCCCGGCACCGGCGACACCGCGTCGGCGGTTCTCAGCACCCCGTGCACCACCCAGGGCTGTCGTCCGATCTCAGTTGTGTACCAGCCGGCGACGATCGCCAGGAAGCCGATCGGCCACATATAGGAGACGGTCTTCAGGTAGAGACCGGTGGAGAAGAGACGCCGCCGCCACCACAGCACCGCGCCGACCACCACCGTCGCCAGCATGATCAGACCGAGCCCGACCATGATGCGGAACGAAAAGAAGACGGGCGCGACCGGCGGCCGGTCTTCCGCCGGAACGTCCTTCAGGCCCGGGAACTTGCCGTCCCACGTGCGGGTGATCAGCATGCTCGCCACGTGCGGGATGGTGATGGCGAAGTCGTTGGATTCCGTCTCCTCGTTCGGCCACGCGAACAACACGAACGGAACCGGCGATTCGTTGCCGTCCCAATGGGCCTCCATGGCGGCCACCTTGGTCGGCTGGTACTCGGCGACCTTCATGCCGCTCTGATCGCCGAACTCCATCTGCAGCGGAACCAGCACGATCAGGAGACCCAGCGCCATCTTGATCATCGTCTCGGCGTGATCGATGTGGCGCCCCTGCAGCCAGTAGCGCGCCCCCGCGGCCAGCACCACGAAGGCCGTGGTGATGTAGGCCGCCGTCAGCATGTGGGCGAACCGGGTCGGGAACGTCGGTGAGAAGATGATCTCAAGCCAGTCTTCCGGCACCGCTACGCCGTTCTGCATGGAGTAGCCGACTGGATACTGCATCCAGGAGTTCGCCGAAAGGATCCAGAAGGCGGACATCGCGGTTCCGAGCGCGACCAGCACCGACGCGGTGAAGTGCAGCCACGGCGGAACCCGGTTCCAGCCGAACAGCATGATGCCGAGGAACGTGGCCTCGAGGAAGAAGGCGGTCAGAACCTCGTAGCCGATCAGCGGAGCGACCACGTTGCCGACCACGCGGGAATATTCGCTCCAGTTTGTGCCGAACTGGTAGCTGAGGACCACGCCGGAGACGACGCCCATGCCGAACGACACGGCGAAGATCTTCGTCCAGAAACGAGCAAGCTTATGGTAGCGCTCGTTTTTCGACCACAGCCACATCCCTTCGAGCGTGGCGATCCAGGCGGCCAGACCAATCGTGAAGGAAGGGAAGATGATGTGAAACGTGACTGTGAAGGCGAACTGGATTCGCGAGAGCAAGACGGGATCAAAATCCATCGTCACAGGTCCTCCTGAAACAGGCCGCCACGATATTCATGTCGGAAGCGACTTGCATTGATCTGGATCGAGTGCTCCTCCGACCGGCCCCGGACCGTCGTCGGCATGCCCACCCGGATACAGCCATCGTGCTCAACGGACGATATGTGGAATCGTCCTAGAGGCAATTTGTAGCGCTCGTGCGACACGATCTGCGCCTCGGATCTTCCCCTCATTCAGCCCCCTCAAGGCGATTGCGGATGGCGAGAAAGTCGCGCCAGGCAAGACGTTTCTGTGCCGGCTGCCGCAGCAGATAGGCCGGGTGCAGGGTCGCCATGCAGGCGATCTCGCGGCCGCCGGCGCGATAGGTCGACCACTTGCCACGGGCGCGCAGGATGCCCTCGGTGGAACCGGTGATCGCCTTCGCGGCCGCCCCGCCCAGAAAGACGAGCACGTCCGGCTCGGCCAGCTCGATCTGGCGCGCGATGAAGGGCTTGCAGATTTCCGTTTCCAGCGGGCTCGGGGTGCGATTGCCGGGCGGCCGCCATGGTACGACGTTGGCGATGTAGGCGGTGGAGCGGTCGAGGCCGATGGCCGCCAGCATCCTGTCGAGCAGCTGGCCGGAGCGGCCCACGAACGGCTTGCCCTGGGCGTCCTCCTCCCGCCCCGGCGCCTCACCGATCAGCATCAGTCGACCGGCCGGATTGCCGTCGGAAAAGACGAGTTGGCGGGCCGTCTGCCTCAGAGCGCAGCCCTCGAACTGGTCCAGAATCCGGTGAAGGTCCTCCAGCGTGGCCGCTCGCGCCGCCTCGGCCCGGGCCTGCATCACCTCGTCCACCTCGCTCCCGCGCGACCGCTCTCCCGATACGGAAGGCGCGGCGAGCGGTGCGGCCGGCGGTGCTTCTCCCGCCGGCAAGCGGGTTGGCGAGCGCCGATCGATGGAGGGTGCGGCGGGGCTCGGCGCACGGAAGCGATCGACCGGCGCATCGAGGACAACGGCATCGACGCCGATGGCCTCATACCATCCGAACAGCGCCTCGAGCGCTTTCCGATCCACGCCAGCCCCGTCGATCAAACCTTCGCCTCCGCGCTTCGTCGCAGAACCAGAATGCGCCAGAAGCATTATCCACGTCGACCCCAAGCCGCAGTGTTCACGGCACAAAGGGGTGATGCAAGTATCCTGGAACTGCTATCAATTCAGTGTGCGCCGCCAGAGCGTGAACAGACAGAGGATGGGTATGAGCGAGAGTGACGCAGCCGTCGAACGCGAAAGCATGGAGTACGACGTGGTCATCGTGGGCGCAGGGCCGGCCGGCCTGTCCGCGGCGATCCGTCTGCGACAGCTCGCCGAGGAATCCGGATCCGAACTCTCCGTGGTCGTACTCGAAAAAGGGTCCGAAGTCGGCGCCCACATCCTCTCCGGCGCGGTCATCGATCCGATCGGCCTCGACAGGCTGCTGCCCGAGTGGCGCAACGAAGATACCCCCATCAAGACGGCCGTGACCGACGACCATTTCCTGTATCTCGGTCCAAGTGGCAGCGTCCGGCTGCCCAACATGTTCATGCCCGGGCTGATGTCGAACCACGGCAACTACGTGGTTTCGCTGGGCAATGTGTGCCGCTGGCTGGGCGAAAAGGCGGAAGCGCTCGGCGTGGAAATCTATCCGGGTTTCGCCGCCGCGGAGCTTCTCTATGACGACGCCGGAGCCGTCGTCGGCGTGGCGACCGGCGACATGGGCATCGGCAAGGACGGCGACCGCAAGGCCAGCTACACGCCCGGCATGGAGCTGCGCGGCAAGTACGTGCTGATCGCCGAAGGCGTGCGCGGGTCGCTGGCGAAGATGGCGATCTCCAAGTTCGACCTGGATGAAGGCCGGGACCCGCCGAAATTCGGCATCGGACTCAAGGAACTCTGGCAGATCGCCCCCGAAAAGCACCGCCAGGGCCTCGTCCAGCATTCGTTCGGCTGGCCGCTTGGCAACAAGACCGGCGGCGGGTCGTTTCTCTATCACCTCGAAGACAATCAGGTCGCCGTGGGCTTCGTGGTTCACCTGAACTACGAGAACCCGTACCTGAACCCGTTCGAGGAGTTTCAGCGCTTCAAGACCCATCCGGCGATCGCGGAAACCTTCGAGGGCGGCAAGCGCCTGTCCTACGGCGCCCGGGCCATCACCGAGGGCGGATACCAGTCGGTGCCCAAGCTCACCTTCCCCGGCGGCGCCCTGATCGGCTGCTCGGCCGGCTTCGTGAACGTGCCGCGCATCAAGGGCTCCCACAACGCGATGCTGTCGGGAATGCTGGCGGCCGAACACGTGCATTCGGCACTGGCCGAGGGCCGCGCCAACGACGAGATCGAGGGCTACGACGCGGCCTGGCGCAGCTCGGAGATCGGCAAGGATCTGTGGCGGGTCCGCAACGTGAAACCGCTGTGGTCCCGCTTCGGCACGGCGGTCGGCGTGGCGCTCGGCGGCCTGGACATGTGGATGCAGTCACTGATCGGGGTGTCCCCGTTCGGCACCCTGTCCCACGGCAAGACCGACGCCGCCTCCACCAGGCCGGCGGAGGAGTGCAAGCCGATCACCTATCCCAAGCCGGACGGCGTGATCTCGTTCGACCGTCTGTCGTCGGTCTTCTTGTCCAACACCAATCACGAGGAAGACCAGCCGACCCACCTCAAGGTGCAGGACATGGCGCTGCAGAAGGAGTCGGAGTGGAAGACCTATGCCGGCCCGTCTCAGCGCTACTGCCCGGCCGGCGTGTACGAATGGGTCGATCAGGACAGCGATCCGCGCTTCGTGATCAACGCGCAGAACTGCGTCCACTGCAAGACGTGCGACATCAAGGACCCGAACCAGAACATTGTCTGGACCGTGCCGGAAGGCGGCGGCGGACCGAACTACCCGAACATGTAGGCGGAAACGAAAACGGGCCGTCCGGCTGGACGGCCCGTTCGATCGATCACCGGATGGGAATGCCCTTAAATCCGGCAAAGTCGTTATTTTTCAAATATATATACTGACAAATTGAAGTGCCGGGTGAGGTGCGAAGCCGGGGCCGGGCATTTCGTGCTAAGGCTCGTCAGGCCTGGCGTTCGGGCACGCGGACGACGAGTCCATTCAGCTCGTCCGACACCCTGATCTGGCACGACAGGCGCGAATTCGGCTGCACGTCGTAGGCGAAATCCAGCATGTCCTCCTCCATTTCGGAGGGCGACCCGGTCTTCTCCGTCCAGGCCTCGTCCACGTAGACGTGACAGGTCGCGCACGCGCACGCGCCGCCGCACTCGGCCTCGATACCGGGCACCATGTTGCGCACGGCGTTCTCCATCACCGTGGATCCGGGTTCCGCGTTGACCTCGAAGGTCTCGTCGTCTGCGGTAATGTAAGTGATCTTCGCCATCTGATCCCAATTTCGAACTGTTATCGAAACGTCCCGCCCGACATATCGAGTTGCCACCCCACGTCAAGTCCGGGCGACTTGAATAGCCGCGCCATGTTGCCGCCGCATTTTCGCCAGCGGTCCGTCTCACTCGCCGCGAACATTAACCATAGACCCCTGTCTACTCAGGTCGTTTCCTTGTTCCGGACCTCCGGATATGCGATTACCAAATTATTAAGAATTCCCGTTTCACGCGACGATCGGGTGATTTGCGAACAGTCTTGAGCCGGCCCGACGAACCACTTCGATCGGGCTTCGGCGATGCCGGAACCGACCCGGTTCACCGATGACGCGTGGGGTGGGAAGCGCCGAGAGGCATTCCGGACCTGCGGCCCGAGTAGTGGGCAGCCGGTTGACCCGATGAGTACAGCGTACGGACGCGAGGCGACAAGACACCATGGCCACGCAATCTTCGAAGGCGAACGATCCCGCTGAGGCTGCCCTTTCCGCCGTGGAAGAGGCACTCTTCGATTTGGGCCAGACGTCGGGTGACACCCGCAAGCCCAAGAGCAAAAAGTCGGAATCGGACTTCTCCGATGCGATCGAAGCGGAGATGGCGGCCGCTCTGGAGGCGATGAGCCAGAAAGAGCAGTCGTCCGCAAACGCCGACGCGGAGCTTGAGGACAGCGAACCGGAAGCCGAGCCGGAGCCCGCCAAGCCGCGCCGGCGTGGCCTCACCCGGCCGAGTTCCGCCGCCAATGACGACCGCCACGACGCGCGCCTCGCCCTCGCCGCGTCCCAGCGTCCGTCCAACTGGCCGATCGGGATCGCCGCGCTGATGAGCGTCGTCTGGGTCGGTGCCGGGATCGCCATCGCCTCGCAGCAGGTCTCCGGCGCATTCGCAAGCCCAGAAGCCTTCACCGCTTTCGCCGGCACCACCGAGTTCCTGGTTCTGCTGGCGCTGCTCGGCATTCCGGTCCTGATGTTCTTCGCCATCGGCTACATGGTGCGCCGTGGCCAGGAGTTCCGGCTGGCGGCGCGCTCCATGACCGACGTCGCACTAAAGCTCGCCGAGCCCGAGACCAACATGTCGGAAGGCATGGTGACGGTTGGCCAGACCATCCGCCGCGAGGTCGCGGCGATGGGCGACGGCATCGAACGCGCGCTTGCCCGGGCCAGTGAACTGGAAGTCCTCGTCAAGCGCGAGGTTTCCGCCCTGGAGCGGACCTATGGCGAGCACGAGGTCACGATCCGCAACCTGATCAACGAGCTGGTCAACGAGCGCCAGGAAGTGGCCAACAACGCCAACCAGCTCAAGTCGCAGCTCGACCTGAGCCAGTCGACGCTGACGGAAACGCTGCAGTCGCTGGTGGGCGACGTGCGCGGCGAAGTCGATACCGCCCGTGACAGCCTCACCCAGTCGCTCACCTCCGCCGGCGACCAGGTGGTGGCGTCCATCGGTGCGCGCTTCGAGGCGCTCGACGCCTCGCTGCAGGCGACCAACGAAAAGGTGGGCCAGCAGCTCGACAGCGCCACCGCCCGCTTCACCGGGACCGTGGACGAGCGGCTCGGCGCCCTCGATGACGCCGTCAACACCGCCAGCATGCGTCTGTCCGAGACGGTGTCGCAGCGCTACGACGCGCTCAACGCGACCCTCTCCACCGCCCACGAGCAGGTGGTCGGTGCGATCGACGGCGCCTCGGTCCAGTTCTCCGACACCGTCAACGAACGGCTGGGCAGCTTCAACGCCCTGTTCGAGACCTCCCGCGACGACGTCGTGGGAGCGATCGACGGCGCCTCCACCCAGTTCTCCAACGCCGTCTACGACCGCCTCGGCAGCTTCAACACGCTGGTCGAAACCTCGCGCACCGAGATCGTCGGCGCGGTCGATGGCGCGTCCACCCAGTTGTCCGACCTGGTCGGCGACCGGCTCGGCGCGCTCAACACGCTCTTCGAGACCTCCAGCGAGCGGATGGCGTCGGTCTTCGATCAGCGCTCCAGCAGCCTGCACGAGGCCCTCACCTCCGCCGAACACCGGGTTACGGCGGCGATCGACAGCGCCGACGGCCGGTTCACGGCGATGTTCGACGACCGGATGGAAGCCTTCGAGCAGTCGGTCGGCCAGGCCAGCGAACGGATCGCGTCCAGCTTCGACGAACGCTTCACCAACCTGCACGAGATGCTGTTCACCACCGAGGACCGGGTCACCACCGCCATCGAGGAGGCCGGCGGCCGCCTGACCACCACGGTGGACGGCCATCTGGAGCGCTTCGACCAGACCCTGGTCGGGGCCGCGGAGCGTGTCACCACGGGCGTGGACGAGCGCTCGGAAGCGCTGATGCTGTCGCTGGATACGGCCCACGAGCGCATCACCGCCTCCCTCGACGGCGCGAGCGCCCAGCTCTCCGGCACCATCGACGACCGCCTGTCCGCGGTGGACAACACCGTCGCCGTCGCCGGCGAGCGCCTCAGCCAAACCATCGAGGAGCGCCTGTCGGCCATCGACACCGCCATCCTCGGCACTGCCGGCCGCTTCACCGTCGAACTCGACGAGCGGCTGTCCGGCCTGGAGACCAATCTCAGCGAGGTCACCGAGCGGATCGTTCTCGGCTTCGAGGAGCGCGCGACGTCCGTCGACACCGCCCTCACCGAGACCGCGACCCGGCTGGTGTCGTCCATCGACGGCAAGGTCACCGATCTCCACTACGCCCTCAGCGACACCGGCGAGCGCCTGCTCGGAACCATCGGTGCGGCCAACGACGCCCTCGGCGACAGCGTCGACAGCCGGATGGCGGAGATCGAAGGCACCCTCTCCTCGCTCACCGAGCGGGCTGCCGAGGTCATCGACCAGCGCTCGACCGAGTTCGCCAGCACCATCGAGGCCCAGATCGCCAGCGCCGACGAACTCCTGTCGGGTCGGCGCGAACTGCTGGAATCCTCGTTCGAGGCCCGCAACCGCGAACTGCAGGAAACCCTGGAAACGGCCGTCACCGCGTTCGACAGCCAGCTCAGCACCCGCAGCGAGGAAGTGGTCGGCCAGCTCTCCAGCTACGCCGAGAGCGTCACCGGCCGCTTCACCACCGAGGTCGAGCAGGTGGTCTCCGCCCTCAGCGAGACCAGCAACGCCATGATCTCGGAGTTCGCCCAGCAGTCGGAGGCCCTCGCCGGCCACCTGGACGCCAGCGCGTCGCGCCTGGACGAGAGCATCTCGGTGTCCGGATACGCGCTCGCCGAGCGGATTTCCCAGAGCGTCGAGCGCATCTACGAGACGATCTCTGTGGAAGGACGGACCCTCGACGAGACGCTGTCGACCTCGGCGGCCCACTTTGCCGAGCTGTTCTCCGAATCGACCACCACCCTCTCCAGCACCCTGGACGAGAAGACCGGTGCGTTCGAGGAGCGGGTCGGCTCCGCCGTTCAGTCGCTCACCGCGTCGCTGGACCAGCACACCTGGTCGCTCGCCGAAACCATCGAGAGCCGGACCGGCTCGTTCGAAAGCCGCGTCGAGACCGCCGTGCAGTCCGTCTCGTCCTCGCTGGAGAACCAGACCACCCTGCTCGCGGAAGCGATCGAGGGCCGCACGGGCTCCATGGAGAGCCGAGTGGAAAGCGCGGTGCGCTCTGCCTCCTCCTCGCTTGAGATCCAGACCAGCCTGATGGCGGAAGCGATCGAGAGCCGCACCGGTACGCTGGAAGAGCGGCTGGAGGCCGCGGCCCAGTCCGCCTCGTCTTCCCTGGAGGCTCAGGCCGGGCGGATCGTGGATGTCATCGAGAGCCGCACCGGCGCCCTGGAGGACCGGGTCGGCAACCTCATGCAGACCGTGACGGCATCGCTGGGCAACCAGACCGACGCCCTCGCGGAGATGCTGGAGACCCGGACCGGCTCGCTCGAGGGCCGGATCGAGACCGCGGTTCAGTCCGCCTCCTCCACTCTGGAGGCTCAGACCGACCGCATCGCGAACGTCATCGAGGACCGGACCGGAGCCCTGGAGCACCGTGTCGGCACCCTGGTGCAGACCACGACCGCCTCGCTCGGCAATCAGACCGAGGCCCTTGCGGAGACCATCGAAGGCCGGGCCGGTGCGTTCGAGGAGCGTGTCCAGGAGGCGATCTACGCCATCACCTCGTCGCTCGACGGCCACACCGGTTCCCTCGGCGAGGCTCTCGACCATCAGGCGTCCAGCTTCAACGAGCGGATCGACGGCGCCGTCCGCGCCATCACCTCCACGCTCGGCTACCACACCACCGAGCTCGCCGAGACCCTGGAGGGGCATGCGGGCTCGCTGGAAGGCCGGATCGGCGACATGGTCCACAACGCGTCCGCCACGCTCGGCACGCGTACGGCCGAACTCGGCGAGACGCTGGCGACCGCCGGTGCGGAAATCTCCCGCGCCATCGGCCAGCGCGGCGCCAAGGTGGCCGAGGAGATCACCAAGAGCGCCGGCGCGGTCGCCGAACGTCTGGAAACCCAGGGCGAGCAGATCCGCACCCATGTGGACCAGAATGTCGGCCGTCTCGACGAGGTGCTGTCCTCGCACGAAGGTCACATCCGCTCGACGGTGGACCGCAGCGTGTCGCGCCTGGACGAAGTGCTCACCTCGCGTCACGGCGAGATGCGCGCCTCCGTCGACGACAGCATGACCCGCATCAACGAGCTCCTGGCCGAGCGCAGCGACCAGATCCGTCTGGCGAGCCAGGAAACCGCCACGCGCCTCGACGAGGTCCTGTCCGGCCACTCCGAAGGCATGGAGCGCAGTCTCGGCCAGAACGTCAGCCGTCTCGACGAGCTGCTGTCGTCCCGCGGCGGCGAGCTCAACACGCGGATCGAAGGCTATATCGGCCACCTCGACTCGCTGCTGTCGAGCTCGGGCGACGGGTTCGAGGCGCGCCTCGACGCCCAGGCCCAGCGCCTCGACGACCTCCTGTCCAACCGCAGCGAGAGCCTCAACTCGGCACTGTCGAGCCAGATCGGCCACTTCGAGGAGATCCTCACCGCCCGCGCTGGCTCGGTGCAGGACCGCTTCGAGCAGCAGCTCACCGGTTTCCGGGAGCTGGTCGACGGGCGCGCCACCGAGCTGGTGGAGACCGTCGGCATCCGCGGCAAGGAGATCGACGAGGTCCTCGGACGCCGGCTCGAATCCATGGAGCAGGCGCTGGACGGCCGCATCGAGCGGCTCAGCGACACGCTGATCGAGCGTGCCCGCGACGTCGCCCGCGGCCTGAACGAAAGCCAGACGGAGATCACCGCGACCTTCCGCAGCCACCTGGAAGAGATCGACCGCCTCACCCGCGACGGCACGAGCGACATCGCCACGAGCCTCAAGCAGGAGAGCGACCGGGCTCAGAGCGTGCTGCGCGAGGCGGTTCAGACCACCGTGGAGACCTCCATCACGCCGCTTTCGGAGATCGCCGAGAAGATCTCCGCCGACGGCAACGGGCTGCAGTCGATCCTCACCGACGCCTCGCGCCGGTTCAGCGAGGAGTCAGAGGAACTCAAGCGCACGCTGCGTGAGGACCTCAGCGCGCTGGTGGGCAATCTGGAGAGCAACAACACCAGCCTCCACGAGACCCTGTCGGCGATCGGCGGCGCGATGTCGGAGGTCGAATCGGCCCTCGGCGACCAGCTCCGCCGGTTCCAGGAGAGCGTCGACGAGGCTGGCCGCACCTCCTCCCAGACCGGCGAGACCCTCGCCACTCAGACGGAGGAGCTGCGCAGCCTGACCAGTGGCGCCCTGGAGAGCCTGCAGGCGCTCCACCGCCAGATCGACGGCCAGACCAGCGGCCTGCTCGACGCCACCCGCCGCTTCGAGGCCGCCCACCAGACGGTGGAAGGCACCATGGCGGAACACCGTGCGGCCATCGAGGAGATCGCCTCGTCGCTGACGGAGAAGACGGACACCATCGACCAGACCATGAAGGGCTTCCTCGCCCGGGTCGAGCAGTCCATCTCTTCCGCCGAGAGCCGGGCGCAGGAAACCTCCACCCTGATCGAACGGACCGTGGAGCAGGCCTCCGAGAGCCTGGCCGACCAGCTCGCAGCGATTGCCTCTTCCGCGAGCGACCAGGGCAACCGGGCGCGTGAAGCCGTCCGCGAAGCCCAGTCGGCGATGTCGGAGGAGATGAGCCAATCGCTGCGCGAGATGGCGTCCCGGTTCACCAGCGCGACGGAGGACATGCGGTCCGCCGCCGAGCAGATGAAGCGGGAACTGGAAGCCACGCGCAGCGAGATGAAGCGGGGCGTCCTGGAACTGCCCGACGAGGCGATGGAGAATTCCGCCGCCATGCGCCGGGCCGTCACCGACCAGATCGAGGCCCTCAAGGAGCTCGCCAACATCGTCTCCGCCCACACCGAGCAGCCCCGCTCGGCCATCGAGGCCCGTCAGGCCCGCCGGCCGGCACGGCCGCAGGCCGAGGCTGACACGATGGCGGTCACCGACGTGTCGGACGCCGAGCCGGATGCGGTGGTGATGGAACGCGCTCCGGCGCGGACCGAGCAGCCGGCGCCGCGCCAGGCTGAAGCCGCCCGGGCCCCGGCCCCGGCACGCGCCCGTCAGGCACCGCAGCAGCGCGGCGGCGGCGGCGGTGGCCGGGATCAGCGTCCGGCCCAGCGTCTGCCCGACCCCGACGAGGGAACCGGCCAGGCGACGGGTTGGGTCGCCGATCTGCTCCGCCGCGCCTCGGCCCACGAGGACGACGATCGCGGATCCCGCGGCCGTCCGGAGGTGGAACATGAGGCCACCCCGGCGACCGAGAGCCTCGACGTCCTGTCCAACGACATGTCGCGGGCCGTGGACGAGGACACCTACCGGGAAGCCTGGCAGCGCTACAATCGCGGCGAGCGCAAGGTCTTCAGCCGCCGCCTCTACACCATGGAGGGGCAGCAGACCTTCGACGAGATCCGCCGCAAGTATCAGCGCGACCGGGATTTCCGCGAGGCTGTCGACCGGTACGTGGACGACTTCGAGCAGCTGATCTCGGAAGTCGCCCAGACCGACCGGTCGGGGTCCACCAGCCGGACCTACCTCACCTCGGAGACGGGCAAGCTCTATACCATGCTTGCCCACGCCAGCGGCCGCCTCGCCTGAGGCGCACCGCTCTGAGCCGACAAAAAAGCCCGGGAGGCCATGCCTTCCGGGCTTTTTCTTTCATAACGGCCGGGCCGCAACAACGGCCCGCCTGTCAATCATGGATCCGGTCTCAGCCGGTGATTTCGGAGCCGGAGAAGAAGAAGGCGATCTCTTCCTTGGCGGTGCCGGGCGCGTCGGAGCCGTGCACGGAATTCTCGCCGATCGATTCCGCGAACTCGGCGCGGATGGTGCCCGGATCGGCCTTGGCCGGATCGGTGGCGCCCATCACTTCGCGGTTCTTGGCGATGGCGTTCTCGCCTTCCAGCACCTGCACGACCACCGGACCGGAGGACATGAACTCGGTGAGCTCCTGGAAGAACGGGCGCTCGCTGTGGACCGCGTAGAAGGCCTCGGCGGTCTTCTTCGACATCAGGATGCGCTTCTGCGCGACGACGCGGAGGCCGGCCGATTCGAGCTTGTCGACGATCTTGCCGGTGATGTTGCGCCGGGTGGCATCCGGCTTGATCATGGAAAAGGTGCGTTCGAGCGCCATGGGATCAGATCCTTCAGGGATGGAATGGGGCGAATGGTCCGGTCAGGACCGATCCGCGCTGCTATAGCTGTGGGCGGGAAGAAGCTGCAACCCCTCCGGTCGCGCTTTGCCGCGAAGTCAGGCGGCAGCGGCCGCCGAACGCCCGATGCCGCCGTAAAGATCCAGGCAGCCCTCGAACCAGGGACGGATCGGATCGTCGTCCGCAAGGATCTGCAACGGACTTGCGATCCGCGCCCACTGCAACGTGCCGAACAGGATGAAATCGGCGAAAAGCGGCGTTATTCCAGATAGATAGGGTTGGCGGGCGAGCGTCTGGCGGGCCGGTTCGAGCTTGGCCCGCAACGTTTCCAGCCGCTCCTCGCGGCCTTCCTGAACCTCTTCCAGCCGGGCGCCGAAGCGCTTTTCCCGGGTTTCGCGGAAATAGGGTTCATCGTCCGGCTGAAGGACGCCGTGAATGTCGGCGACGATCATACGAACCAGGGTCGCGTTGATCTCGAGAACGGACCACTTGTCCACGAACCGGGACAGCCCCAGCCCGGCCGCTCCGCCGAAGAGCGAGGGCAGCTCGGGATAGGTCGTCTCCAGATAGACGGCGATATCGAAGGAATCGCGCACGATGCGCCCGTCGTCCTCGATCACCGGCACGCTGGTCTGCGCCCCGTCGCAGATGTCGCGGATCTGGCGGAACGGGACCGGCCGGGTCTCGAACGGCAGGCCCTTGTGCGCCAGGGCCATCTTGACCCGCCAGCAATAGGGCGAAAAGCGCCGGTCATCGGCCCCGCACAGATCGTAAAGAACGATGCTCATCTCCACTCCCGTTCTCATGGCTGTCAGGTGGAGCCATGCGTTTTGTCGATATTGAGGGCACCCGGACGTCAGATTAGAAACAGGCGAGACACGCGGAAGGGGGACACGACATGCAGCACCATTTTGGGATGATGGCCGGCTACAACGCGTGGTGCAATGACCGGCTTTACGAGGCCGCCGCCGCCATCTCCGACGAGAACTACCGGGCGGACCAGGGCGCGTTCTTCAAGTCGGTCCACGGCACGCTCAATCATATTCTTGTGGCCGACCGGATCTGGCTCAACCGCTTTACCGGCGACGGTCCGTCGCCGTCCTCCCTCGACGAGATCCTGTTCGAGGAGTTCGACGCGCTGCGCTCCGCCCGTCGGGCCGAGGACACGCGGATCGTCCGCTTCGTTGACGGTCTTTCCGACCAGGCGCTGGCCGACAATTTCCACTACCGGCCGATGACCGACCCCTCCCGGCAGGTCTCGCAGCCGCTTGCCCCGGCCCTGATCCACTTCTTCAACCACCAGACGCACCACCGCGGCCAGGTCCACGCGCTGCTGACACGGACCGTCGGGACGGCCCCGTCGCTCGATCTGATCTACTATCAGCGCGAGACCGGTATCGGGCTGGCCTGATCCGCGTCGAAGACCGGTTGCCGAGGCCTGATTTTCACGGCACAACCCTCGCCCCATGCTGACCGTGACCGACCTCACCTACCGAATTGCCGGACGCACCCTGTTCGACGGGGCGAGCGCGAGCTTTCCCGCGCGCGCGAAGGTCGGCTTCGTCGGCCGCAACGGGACCGGCAAGACCACCCTGTTCAAGCTGATCCAGGGCGACCTGTCGCCCGAGAGCGGCGATATCCGGCTTCCCAAGGGGACCCGGATCGGGGCCGTCGCCCAGGAGGCGCCGGCCAGCGACGCGACGCTGACGGAATGGGTGCTGGCCGCCGATACCGAACGCGCGTCGCTTCTGGCGGAGGCGGAGACGGCCACGGATCCCGCGCGGATCGCCGAGATCCACGTCCGCCTGTCCGACATCGACGCCCACTCCGCGGAGGCCCGCGCGGCGCGCATCCTCTCCGGCCTCGGCTTTTCGACCGCCGCCCAGGCCCGGCCCTGCCACGAGTTCTCCGGCGGATGGCGGATGCGCGTGGCGCTCGCCGCCGTCCTGTTCTCCGCGCCAGACCTTCTGCTCCTCGACGAGCCGACGAACTATCTCGACCTGGAAGGCACGATCTGGCTGGAGAGTTATCTCGCCCGCTATCCCCATACCGTGCTGCTGATCTCGCACGACCGGGACCTTCTGAACGGCGCGGTGGACCGGATCCTGCACCTGGATCAGGGCAAGCTGACGCTTTATTCCGGCGGCTACAATTCCTTCGCGCGGCAGCGCGCAGAACAGGCCATGCTGCAGGAAAAGCGCATCGCCAAGCAGGAAGCGGAACGCAAGCACCTCCAGGCGTTCGTGGACCGCTTCCGCGCCAAGGCGTCCAAGGCGCGGCAGGCCCAGTCCCGGCTGAAGAAGCTGGAAAAGATGGAGACCATCGCGCCGGTGGTCGACGATCAGGTGCTGCCGATCCGGCTCGCCGATCCGCCGGGCCGCCTCTCGCCGCCGATCGTCACCATGGAAGGCGTCTCCGTCGGCTACGAGCCCGGAAAGCCGATCCTGTCCGGTCTGACGCTGCGCATCGACGACGACGACCGGATCGCCCTGCTCGGCTCCAACGGCAACGGCAAGTCCACGTTCGCCAAGCTGATCGCCCGCCGGCTCAAGGCCGAGACGGGCCGGATCGTCGCCGCCGACAAGCTGACCGTCGCCTATTTCGCCCAGCACCAGCTCGACGAGCTGGTCGGCAGCGAGACGCCCGTCGATCACGTCCGTCGCCGGCTTCCGGGCGTTCCGGAGGCCAAGGTCAGGGCCCGGGTCGCGAATTTCGGTCTGGCCGGATCACGGATGGACACGCCTGCCGACACGCTCTCCGGCGGCGAGCGGGCCCGGCTCCTGCTCGGCCTTGCGACCTTCGAGGGACCGCATCTTCTGATCCTCGACGAGCCGACCAACCATCTCGACATCGACAGCCGCCAGGCGCTGATGGAAGCCATCAACGACTATGCCGGCGCCGTCCTGCTGATCTCCCACGACCCCTATCTCATTGAGGCGTGCGCCGATCGGCTCTGGCTGGTTGGCAACGGCACGGTCGCGCCGTTCGACGGGGATCTCGACGACTATCGCTCGATGCTCTTGCGCACCGACGCCGACACGACCCCAAGGGACGGCGGCGACGACCGGGCGCGCGGATCGGCCCAGGATCGCCGGCGCGCGGCAGCCCAGGCCCGGGCGGAGCTGGCACCTCTGAAGAAGAAGATCACCGCGGCCGAACGCAAGCTGGAAGCGCAGCAGACCCGCCTCGCCACCCTCGATGCCGCACTCGCCGACCCGAAGCTGTTCTCGAAGGATCCGGGCAAGGGTGCCTCGCTGGCGAAGGAGCGTGCCGACACCGCCGCGGAGATCGCGAAGCTGGAAGAAGACTGGATCACGCTTTCGGCGGAGTACGAAGAAGCGCTTTCAGTCGACTGATCTCAAAGACTTATCCGGCTTTCTTTTCCCATGCGCCGGATGCGCTCTGGCGCCAGTAGGTGACGCTGTGGCCGGCCGCCTTCGCCTCGCTCCAGCGGCTCCGGGCGTCCTGGACCGATTCCGGATCGTGACCATCGAACAGATAGACGACCCGTTCGTAGGCGGAGAGGTCGTCCGTGGTCGCCCGGTCCACCAGAAAGCGGACATTGGCCTGGTTCGGGTTCTCGTCGACCGCCGTCAGCCAGATCGGCTGCAGCGACGCATGGCCGTCATGGGCGGTGCCATGGGGCAGAAAGGCGTCGTCCCGATAGGTCCAGAGATGAGCGTCCAGCGCGTCGCGGCGTTCCGGGTCGCTCGACTGGACCACGACCCTCCATCCGCGCGCCAGCGACCGCTCGAGCAGCGTCGGAAGGACCTGATCGAGCGGCTGGCGCTCCAGATGGTAGAACAGCACCTCGGTCATAGCCGCGACTGACGTCTCCTCCGGGCACACCGCCCGCCTGTCCCACTGCTTCGCACATCCGGCCGGACGTCTGGTTTCCAACAGTCCAGCGCGCGACTGCGTGCCGGCCGGTCAGGCCGCGCCCGCGCAGCCGCGAGCAAAGCGAGCTGGCGTGAGCGGACAAGATTCTTCTCCCGCAAGCCGGACGGAAAGCCGGTTCCCACTTTTCCTGGCTTTGCTGTCTCCCCCCGCAAAGCCGGACGGAAAACCGGTGCCCACTTTTCCTGGCTTTGCTTTCTTCCCCGCAAAGCCGGACGGAAAACCGGTGCCCACTTTTCCTGGCTTTGCTCTTATTCCTCGTAGTTGTCGGCGATCACCCGGTCGATCAGGCGGACACCGAAGCCGGACGCGAACGTGCGGCTGATCTCGGTCGTCGGCGCGTTCATGCCCGTACCGGCGATATCGAGGTGGACCCAGGAGGTCTCCCCGACATAGCGCTTGAGGAACTGGGCTGCCGTGATAGAGCCCGCCGACCGGCCGCCAGTGTTCTTCATGTCCGCGACCTTGGAATCGATCAGCTTGTCGTACTCGCGGCCGAGCGGCAGCCGCCAGACGGTGTCACCGGTCGCCTGCCCGGCGGCGGAAAACTCCGTGGCCAGCTTGTCGTCGTTGGTGAACAGCCCCGCATTGTGATGGCCGAGCGCGATGATGACGGCACCCGTGAGCGTGGCCAGATCCACGACGAACTGCGGCTTGAACCGGTCGATCGTGTAATGAAGCGCATCGGCCAGAACCAGGCGGCCTTCGGCGTCGGTGTTGATGATCTCGATGGTTTGCCCGGACATGGAGGTGACGATGTCGCCCGGGCGCTGGGCCTTGCCGTCGGGCATGTTTTCCACCAGCCCGATGACGCCGACCACGTTCGCATGAGCCTTGCGGGCGGCGAGCGCGTGCATGAGGCCGACGACCGTGGCCGCACCGCCCATGTCGCCTTTCATGTCCTCCATGTTGGCCGCCGGCTTGATGGAGATGCCGCCGGTATCGAACACCACGCCCTTGCCGACGACGGCCACGGGCGGCGCGTCGTTGCCCCCCTGCCAGCGCATCACCACGAGCCGCGGCGGACGCTCGGAGCCCTGGGCGACACCGAGAAGCGCGTTCATGCCGAGCGCCTTCATGTCGGCTTCTTCCAGCACCTCGATCTCGACGCCGAGCCGCGACAGTTCCGAGGCGCGCTCGGCGAATTCCACCGGCCCCAGCACGTTGGCCGGCTCGTTGACCAGATCGCGCGCGAGGATCACGCCGTCGGCGATGCCGCTGAAGTTCGGCCAGGCTTCGGTCGCCTCGGACGGATCTGCGACCGCGAACGCGATATCGATGCCCTCGCTGCTTCCGTTGTCCTCCGACTTCGTTTTGTAACGGTCGAAGCCATAGGCCCTCAGACGCATGCCGAGCGCCATCTGCATGGCGGCGCCGGTATCGACCCGCGCGCCGTCGGGACGTTCGGCGACCAGGGTCGCCTTCCGGGCTGATTTACGCGCCGCGAGCGCGCCGAAGGCCGCGCCGCCGATATCCGTCCACTCCGATTCGCTGGGCTCCCCGCCCCCGATTCCGACCAGGACGATGCGCTCGTAGCCGAGCCCCGCCGGGGCAAGCAGCTCCAGCGTCTTCAGGCGCTTGCCCTTGAACGAGGCGAGCTCCATGGCGCGCTTGAGAAGGCCGTCGGAGGCCTCGTCGATCTCGCGGCCGATCGCTCCGAGTGCGGCATTTTCGCCGACAAGGACGATGACGACCCCGTCGACCGGCCGGGACGCCTCGACAAAGCTGATCGTGGGGGAAGCGGTCATGGCGGCGGTAACCTCGTTGAGTTGTCGGGAGGAAAGGCACAGGGGTGCCGGCGGCGAAGCCGCTGGCGGAAAAATGGACGGTGATGGCCCGCTCCGCAAGCCGGACCCGCATCGTTCACTTTGAAGCGACTTTAACCTTGTCGCTTCACCGCCTATTAAGGGCGATCGAGTGGCTATGCTTGTATCCCGCGGATGCGTCGACAAGGCCGGCGCGCGAGTGTGGGCCTGTTCCGCCTGGGTGATCGTTTCTTGGTTACATGCGTCTGATCGAGTTCTACATTTTCCGCCGCGTTGCCACCGCGTTCATCGCGGTGATGGTCGTGCTGACTGCGGTCGTGTGGACCACGCAGGCACTGCGTCAGCTCGACGTGGTGACCTCGAAGGGACAGACGCTCGGGCTTTTCATCCAGCTCACCGGCCTGGCGATTCCCTTCCTGATGCTGCTGACCGCTCCGATCGCGCTCGTGATGGCGATGGTCAGCGTCTACAACACCTTCAACGGGGACAGCGAGCTCGTGGTGATGAGCGCGGCCGGCAATTCGCGCTGGCAGCTGCTCAAGCCGAGCCTCATCCTCGGCGTTCTCGTCACGCTGGCCATGCTCGTCGTGTCCACCTGGGTCGCGCCCATGGGACTGAAGAAGGTCCGCGTCCTGCTGACCCAGGTCCGCGCCGACGTGATCGCCACCGTACTGCAGCCCGGCCGCTTCATGTCCATGGAGAACGGCCTGACGGTCCATATCCGCGACCGGCTGCGCGACGGCTCTTTGCAGGGCCTGGTCCTGTCCGACGAGCGCGACCCGGCCAAGAGCCAGACCTATCTGGCCGCGACGGGCCGCATCGTGGAGACCGCCGACACCACGCTTCTGGTGATGCGCAACGGCTCGATGCAGCGCTTCGACCGGCGGGACGGCGAGATGTCCATCGTCCAGTTCGACGCCTATGCCTTCGACCTGACGAGCATGCTGCCCAACAACGTCTCCGCCACCTTCCGGCCGAGCGAACGCACCGTGTTCGAGCTGATGAACCCGGACCCTGACGATTCGTACGCAATCGCCAATGCCGACCGGTTCCGGGTGGAGATGCACGACAGATTCGCACAGCCGCTCTATCCGCTCGCGCTCGTTCTCATCGGGTTCCTGTTCGTCGGCGACCCGCAGACCCTGCGCCAGGGCCGAACCGCATCCATCATGGGCGCGATCGTGGTGATCGGTGCCGTGCGTTTCCTCGGCTTTGTCGCCACCACCCTGTCGGTCCGCTTTCCCATCTTCACCCTGGCGATGTACGGGATCCCGCTCGGGGCCTCGGCAATCGCGCTCTGGATGATCCTGACCAACCGGACGGTGCACGTTCACGAGCGCATCGCCGCCGAAGTCACTGACTGGATCAAGAAGTTCAATACGGCCCGGGGCCAGAAAGCCCTTGCCGCCCGGGGGCAGGCTGCGCCATGAGCGGTATCGTCCTTCCCCGCTACCTCGCGATGCGATTCGTGAGCTCGATCGGCGCCGTCTTCCTGCTCGGCACCGCGATCATCCTGCTTGCGGACTTTCTCGAGCTGTTGCGGCGCACAAGCGACTCCGACAGTATCACGGTCCTCAGAGCGCTCCTGATTTCCGCGCTCCGCACGCCGTCCCTTACCGAGGAATTCCTTCCCTTTGCAGTTCTGTTCGGCTCAATCGCAGCCTTCATCGGGCTCAGTCGACGGCTGGAACTCGTCGTGGTGCGGGCGGCGGGCGTCTCGGTCTGGCAGTTCGCCGCTCCCGCCCTCGTGGTCGCGATCCTGATCGGCATGGGCGCGACGACGATCTACAATCCGCTTTCGGCAACCATGAAGGAGCGGGCCAACCGGCTCGGCACGACGCTGTTCGAGGGCGAGCAGAACCTGCTCATCCAGACCAGCGGCGACGTCTGGTTCCGACAGGACGGACTGGAAGGCGAGTCGATCGTCCACGCCCGCCAGGTCGTGTCCGGCGGCGAAGAGCTTTTTGACGTCGCCGTCTACCAGTTCGATGACGAGAACGTCTTTCGCCAGCGGATCAATGCCCGCAAGGCGACCCTGAGCGATGGCGAGTGGCTCCTGGAGGGAGTCACCCTCTATTCCACGGACGGAGAGAGCGAGGAGCTGGATACCTATTCGCTCTCCACCTTCCTGACGCCGGCGGAAGTCCGGGAGACGGTCGCGCAGCCCGATGCCGTCCCGTTCTGGCGGCTCCCCGGCGTCATCGCGCTGACCCAGCGCGCAGGGCTCCCGGCCTACCGCTACCGGCTGCGCTACCAGACCCTGCTGGCCCGGCCCATCCTATTGGCGGCAATGGTTCTTATCGCCGCGACCGTATCTTTACGAATGGCTAGGCTTGGTGGTGTAGCACGTGCCATAGCAGGTGGCGTCGCCGCCGGGTTCGTGCTTTATGTTACCGCTGAGATCACAAGCGACCTAGGGGGCGCCGGAGTGATATCGCCGTCTGCGGCGGCGTGGGCACCGGGGCTGGCTGCTATTTTGTTGGGTGTTTCGATCCTGCTGCATCAGGAGGACGGATGAGGCTGGGGATGCGTCGCATTTTACAGCCGGGCCAGAAGGCTTCCGTTCGCCGGCTGACGTCGCCGCGGCGTGGTGCCGGGGTGCTGTTGGCGCTCGTCCTGACGACGGCGCTGATCGCGCCTCCGCTCGCCCTCGCCCAGGACACGCAGGAAGACGATCTCTTCGCGTCGGCCGCGCCCGCCGGCGATTCGGAGCTGGTGCTGCAGGCCGACGAGCTGATCTACGACCGTGAGACCGACGTCATCTCGGCGGTCGGCAACGTCGAGATGTACTATAACGGCTATACCCTGTTCGCGAACCGGGTGAAGCTCGACCGCACAACGGGCCGCTTTACGGCCGAAAACGGCGCCAAGCTCACCGAGCCGGATGGAAACATCATCGTCGCGGAAACGATCTCGCTGACGGACGATTTCCGGGACGGCTTCGTCAACTCCCTGCGCATCGACACGCCGGAGCGCACCCGCCTCGCCGCGGAGCGCGCCGAACGGGAGGACGGAACGGTCACGACGCTGCACCGCGGCGTCTACACAGCGTGCTATTCCTGCCTTGCCAATCCGGACCGGCCGCCGACCTGGCAGATCAAGGCGACCAAGATCGTCCACGACAAGGACAAGAAGACCATCACCTACCGCGGACCGCGCTTCGAGTTCTGGGGCGTCCCCGTCGCGTACTTCCCCTATTTCAGTCACCCCGATCCGAGCCAGAAGCGCCGGTCCGGTTTCCTGCGTCCGGCCGTCTTCTATTCGGAAGACCTCGGTGCCGGCGCGTCGATCCCGTACTACTGGGCGCCGGCCGAGAGTTGGGACGTCACCTTTACGGCGACGCCGATGTCCCGCCAGGGTGTTCTGCTCGACGTGGAATACCGTCAGCAGCTTCGCAGCGGCGAGATCTCGATCCGCGGTGCCGGCATCAAGCAGCTGGATCCGAGCGCTTTTGCTGGAACGGCCGGCGATACCGACTATCGCGGAGCGATCGTTGGCACCGGGCGGTTCACGATCAACCAGTACTGGACCTGGGGCTGGGACGCCGCCTATTTCAGCGACGTTACGTTCGCCAGCGACTACGCCCAGCTGTGGCAGTCGACGAGCACATCGCAGATCTTCCTCACCGGCATTGCCGGGATGAATTATTTCGACGCGCGGGCGATGGCCTATCAGGTGCTGCGGGAGGACTACACCTATCGCGGCGTGACCTCGCCGCCGATCGGCTCGCCGTTCACGCCGACGGGAATCGACCAGCAGGAAAAGCAGCCGTACGTCCACCCCGTGGTGGACTACAAGGTGCTGTCCGACCAGCCGATCCTCGGTGGCCAGTTCTCCTACGACATGAACCTCACCTCGCTGACCCGCGACGAGACCGACGCCATCTTCACGACCAACGGCCAGGCCCGGTTCCGCGGCGTCGCGGGCACCTTCACGCGGACCAGCGCCAAGGCCGACTGGCGCCGGCAGCTGATCGACCCGATCGGACAGATCTTCACGCCGTTCGTCTCCGCGCAGGCCGACCTGTTCATGCTGGACTCCACGGATCCGAACGTCACCGCGCTGGCCGACGAAACCCTGGTCGGTCGCGCCATGCCGACTGCGGGCGTGGAATACCGCTATCCCTGGCTCAGCGCCCACAGCTGGGGCACCCAGCTGTTCGAACCGGTCGCCCAGGTCATTGCCCGACCGGACGAGACGGGCATCGGAGAGTTGCCGAACGAAGATGCCCAGAGCATCGTGTTCGACGACACGACCCTGTTCCAGGCTGACAAGTTCTCCGGATTCGACCGCGTCGAGGGCGGCACCCGCGCCAACCTCGGCCTGCGCTATACCGCCTCGACCTACGGCGGAGGTTTCCTGTCGGGCCTGATCGGACAGTCCTATCAGCTGGCCGGCAAAAACTCCTATTCCGCGCCGGGCATCCTCGACGCCACGGAATATTCGGGCCTCGAAGACGACGCCTCCGACTATGTCGCGAGCCTCTATCTCGACACAAATATGGGGCTCAATCTCAGCGCGCAGGGCCGGCTGGACAGCGAGGATCTCGAGCCGAACCGTTTCGAGGCCCAGGCCACCGGCGTGACCGGACCGGTGACGTCGCAGGTGATCTACGCCTTCATGGCTGCGCAGCCGGATCTCGGGATCACCGAGGATCGGCGCGAGGTTCAGGGCGCCGCGAACCTGAGGTTCCTGCGGAACTGGCGCCTGTATGGACGGGTTCGCTACGACCTGGAGGATTCGGGCGTGGTGCGTGACGGGTTTGGTGTGGGCTACGACGACGATTCCATGTCGGTGTCCCTCACCTTCTCCGAAGACCGGGGCGGCTATCCGACCTATCCGGTCGATCGCACGGTGTTCTTCCGCTTCGGCCTGCGGACGCTCGGCGACACGGACCTGTCAACCGGCCTCGTGAACGATTATCTTACCGATTGATCCGGAGCGGTCGGATCGCCGGTTTCGGGCTCCCAGGGACAGATGGAGCCGCTGGCGGATGATCCTCGAGGCGCCGGTCGACGGAAGCTTTACCGAACGCGCAGCTCGGCGCGTTCCTGCCGACGGCGCAGCCGCGCGCCGATCCGGCGGAGGCAGCGGCTCACGACGTGGACACCACGCGACAGGCGCAATTGGAGGATGAGCGTGGCGGTACGGACTGGTTTTCTTCGCATCCCGGCAATCTGGCTCGTGGCGCTGGGTCTCATCGCGCTGTTCCAAACGCAGCAGCCGGCATTCGCCCAGACGCGGATCGAACTCGTCGTGAACGACGAACCGATCACCAACTATGCCATCGATCAGAGGGCCAAGCTGGTCCGGCTGACCGGCGGCGGCGGTCGCAATCCGCGCAGCGAAGCCCAGGAGCAGCTCATCGAGGAGACGCTCCAGATGCAGGAGGCCAAGCGCAACGGCGTCCGGGTGCCCGATGCCCAGGTGAATTCCGCGTTCGCCGACATCGCCCAGCGCGTGAAGCTCTCGCCCTCGAACTTCGAGAAGGCCCTGCTTCAGAACGGCGTGAACCCGCAGACCTTGAAAGACCGGCTGAGGACCCAGATCGCCTGGGCCCAGGTGGTCCGCTCGCGCTACAGCAGTTCGCGTTCGCTGACCGAGCAGGACCTGATCGCCACGCTGCGCGAGAAAGGCAGCGAAGCCGCGAAGGACATCACCGAATACCAGCTCGACCGCGTGATTGTCGTGGTGCCGAAGAACGCGTCCGGCGGTGAGGCTTCCCGCGCCCAGGCCAAGGCCCGTCAGCTGCGGTCCCGGTTCACGTCCTGCGCCGACGGTCTGTCGCTCGCCCGCGAACTGCAGGGGGTCGTCGTCAAGTCGGTCGGCCGTCGCCTCGCAAACGAGCTTCCGGACGAGATGCAGGCCACGATCGAGGAGACCAGCGTCGGCCGCCTGACGCCCCCGGAGAAGTCCGACGAGGGCTACGTGATGATTGCGGTCTGCGCGAAAGAGACCGTCCGGAGCACGGAAGCTGCAATCCAGGAAGTGCAGCAGGAAATTGCGGGCGAGGAAGGCGAGCTCTTTTCCCGCCAGTACCTCCGCAATCTGCGCAAGGATGCCGTGATCGAGCGGCGCTGATCCGGCCATGCTCGACAGGGCCCACGACCGGCAGCCAGCCCCGCTGGCCGTCACCCTCGGCGAACCGGCCGGCATCGGCCCGGATCTCGCGCTGATGGCCTGGTCCATGCGGGACCGCCAGGCCGTGCCGCCCTTCTTCGTGGCCGGCGACCCGGAGTTTCTCGCCCGACGCGCCGAGGCCCTCGGCCTCGATGTCCGGCTTGAGGTCTGCAGCCCGTCGGAAGCGGTGGCGCTGTTCGGCCGCGCCATTCCGGTGGTGTCGCTCGACTGCGCCGTAGCCGGCGTTCCGGGCGCGCCGTCGGGAGCCGACGCGGCGGCCGTGATCGGCTCGATCGACCGGGCCGTGACCGCGGTCCACGCCGGAGAGGCCCGGGCCGTCGTCACCAGCCCGATCCACAAGAAGAGCCTCTACGGCGCAAACTTCACCTATCCTGGCCATACCGAATATCTCGGCGCCCTAGCCGAGCATCTGTACAAGGTGCCGGCGACGCCGATCATGATGCTCGCCGGCCCCCAGTTGCGGACCGTTCCCGTAACCGTCCACATTCCCCTGCGGGACGTCCCGAACGCGCTGACCTCCGACATGATCGTCACCACCGGACGGATCGTCGACGCCGATCTGCGCGACCGCTTCGGCATCCCCGCGCCCCGGATCGCGGTCACGGGGCTCAATCCGCATGCGGGCGAAGGCGGCGCGCTCGGCAGCGAGGACGAAGCCGTGATCGCACCTGCGATCGCCCGGCTCAAGGACGAAGGCCTCGACGTCAGAGGCCCCTTCCCGGCCGACGCGATCTTCTCCGCCCGCGCCCGGGCGGGCTACGACGTGGTGCTGGCCATGTATCACGATCAGGCCCTGATCCCGGTGAAGACGCTCGCCTTCGACGAGACGGTCAACGTCACCCTCGGCCTGCCCTTCGTGCGCACGTCTCCGGACCATGGCACCGCCTTCGACCTGGCGGCAACTGGCCGGGCGGGTCCCGAGAGCTTTCTGGCAGCGCTCGCCATGGCCGACGGGATGAGCACCATCGGGACCGCTCCCGCCGATCTCGATGAGTGAAGACGATCCGCTGCCGCCGCTGCGCGACGTCATCCGCGCCCACGGCCTCAGCGCGCGCAAATCGCTCGGCCAGAATTTTCTTCTCGACCTCAATCTCACCCGGCGCATCGCACGGGCCGGCGGTGACCTGTCGGCCGCAACCGTCGTCGAGGTCGGCCCCGGGCCGGGCGGCCTGACCCGGGCGCTCCTGATGGAGGGCGCGCGCAAGGTCGTGGCCATCGAGCGTGATCGCCGCTGCGTGGAGGCGCTGCAGGATGTCGCCGCGCACTATCCCGGACGGCTGGAGATCATCGAAGGCGATGCGCTGTCCGTCGACATGGCGGCGCACCTCGATGGCCGGCCCGGCACTATCGTGGCGAACCTGCCGTACAACGTCGGAACGGCCCTGCTCGTCGGCTGGCTGGAAACCGAGCCGTGGCCTCCCTGGTGGCAGTCGCTTACCCTCATGTTTCAGAAAGAGGTGGCGGAGCGGCTGATCGCAAAGCCCGGGAGCGCGGCCTACGGACGGCTCAGCGTCCTGACCGGCTGGCGCGCCGAAGCCCGGATCCTCTTCGACATCAGCCCGAAGGCCTTCACGCCGCCGCCGAAGGTCGTGTCGGCCGTGGTGCACCTGACGCCCCGTGCGGAACCGCTCGCCTGCCACGGCCCGACGCTCAGCCGGGTCACGGCGGCCGCGTTCGGGCAGCGCCGCAAGATGCTCCGTCAGAGCCTGAAGAGCCTGGGCGGCGACACCCTCGCCCTGATCGAATCCGCCGGCCTGGAGCCAACCGCACGGGCGGAGACGGTGTCCGTGGAGGGTTTCGTGGCACTCGCGCGCGCGCTGGACCAGACCCGGGCCGGGAGCGATGTCCGGTCGGACTGAACCAGCTTCAGCCATCCGGTGAGAGGCACGGATACGCGCCCATCGACCGTTCGGTTCAGAGATCGGCGATCAGACCGTCCACGAAATCGGACAGGCCCGGCGACCGGGCGCGCTTCAGGCGTTCGGCGGCCAGGATGGACCGCACGCCGGCCAGAGCCCGTTCGAGATCGTCGTTGACGATGACGTAGTCGTACTCGCTCCAGTGCGTCAGTTCGGTCTTGGCGTTCGAGAGGCGCTTGGCGATCGTCTCCGCATCGTCCTCCGCCCGGCGTTCCAGACGGACCTTCAGCTCCGCCCCGGAAGGCGGCAGCACGAAGATCGACACCACGTCTTCCCGGCTCGACTCGTAGAGCTGCAAGGTGCCCTGCCAGTCGATGTCGAACAGGATGTCCTCGCCGCGCGCCAGGGCCGCTTCGACGGGCGCGCGGGGCGTTCCATAGAAGTTGCCGTGGACCTCGGCCCATTCGAGGAGCTCGCCCTGGTCCCGCATCGCCTCGAACTGGCGCTGCGACATGAAGTGATAGTGCACGCCGTCGGCTTCGCTCATGCGCTTGGCGCGGGTGGTCGCCGAAATCGACAGCTCGATATTGTCGTCGGTGTCCAGAACCGCGCGCGAGAGGGTCGACTTGCCCGCCCCCGAAGGCGAGGACAGCACCAGCATGACGCCCCGGCGGGGCAGATCGGCCTTCGGTTCCGACACGCGTCTACTCCAGATTCTGGACCTGCTCGCGCAGCTGGTCGATCACCACCTTCAGTTCCAGCCCGAGCGCGGTCACGTCCCGGTGCACGGACTTGGAGGTCAGCGTATTGGCCTCCCGGTGGCATTCCTGCGCGAGGAAATCGAGGCGCCGGCCGACGGCACCGCCGTCCGACAACAGCGCGGCCGCGGCCTCCACGTGCCCGTCGAGGCGGTCGAGCTCTTCGGCGATGTCGGCCCGCGTGGCCAGCAGGGCCGCCTCCTGGTAAAGCCGGGCCTCGTCGAGGGAATTGGAGGCGTCCAGCAGCGCCGTGACCTGTGCGGCGAGCCGGTCGCGTACGGCTTCGGTGCTGCGCGAGGGGTGCGCCCGGGCCGATTTCGCGAGATCGGAGATCGCCGTCACCTGAGCCCGGACAACGCCGGCGAGCCGCGTCCCCTCGGCACGCCGGTTCTCCTCCAGCATGGCGAGCAGACGATCCAGGTCGCCCAGGATGCGCTCATCGAGCCCCTCGTCGGAGGTCGACGCGACCTCGACCGGTTCAAGCACGCCCTTGATGGCGAGCAGCCCGTCGGCACTCGGCGGCGCCACCTCGCCGCTCGCCTGGAGCGGCCGGATCAGGGCCAGAATGGCTTCCAGATGGCTCTCGTTCAGTGTGTAACGGGCGACGCTTTCGGTCTGCGACACGGCAAGCGAGATCGACACGTTGCCGCGCTTGAAGCGTTTCGACACCCGGTCGCGGACGACCGGATCGAGCCGGTCCCAGCCTGGAGGCAGGCGCAACCGGACATCCAGTCCCCGCCCGTTGACCGAACGGGCCTCCCAGGCCCAGCTCACCCCGTCGGCTTCGCCGCGTGCGGACGCAAATCCCGTCATCGAGGAGAGCGTCATGAACGGTCTCCCCAAACCAACGGGTTTGCCCCGGTGGACACGCGAAGCTGCGCCCCGCGGGCCACCGTGCGGATCTCAAACGCCATGCCTAGTTCGCCTGCGATTCGGAGCCGCCGCTGTTCGCCCGCTCCGCCTCGATCTCGCGCCAGCGGGCGACGTTGCGCTGATGCTCGGCGTAGGTCTCGGCGAACGCGTGACCACCGGAGCCGTCGGCGACGAAATAAAGGTCGTCGGTGCGCGACGGATTGGTGACCGCCTCGATCGCGGCGCGGCCCGGATTGGCGATCGGCCCGGGCGGCAATCCGTCGATCTGATAGGTGTTGTAGGCGTTCGGCCGTTCCAGGTCGGAGCGGTAGATCGTCCGGGCCTGTTCCCAGGCTTCGCCGCCATACAGCCCGTAGAGAATGGTCGGATCCGACTGCAGCTTCATTCCGCGCTGGAGCCGGTTCAGGAACACTCCGGCCACCCGGTTGCGCTCATCGGCCCGGCCGGTCTCCTTCTCCACGATCGACGCCAGCGTGACGACGTCGTCCTTGCTGTCGATCGGCAGGTCGTCGACACGCCGCTCCCACGCCTCGTCGAGAACTTTCTCGTGGGCCCGCTGCATGCGCTCCAGCATCTCCATACGGGAGGTGCCACGGGTGAACTTGTAGGTTTCCGGAAGCAGGCTGCCTTCCGCCGGAATGACGTCGATGTCGCCCACCAGGATCGGATCTTCGTTCAGACGGCTCACGATCTGGGCGCTGGTCAGGCCTTCGGGAATGGTCACCGCGTGCTGGATGGAGCGACCTTCCACGAGGCGCTCCATCACCTGCTCCATGCTGGAATGCGCCGGGATCAGGTACTCGCCCGCCTTGATCTTGGTGGCGGTGTTCAGCATCTGCGACGCACCGACGAAGATCCAGCGGTTGGAAATGATCCCCCGCTCTTCCATCTGGGCCGCAATGTTCTCCACCGAGCTGCCCTCCGCGACCACGAAATTCGCGTCCGAAGCGGCCGGCCCCGGGGCCAGGAACTCCGCCCGGCTCCAGTAGAGGCCGGCGGCGGCGGCAAGCGCGGCGACGAGCCCGAGGGTGAGGAAGAAATTCAGCACGATCACGACCGGATGCCGTGCCTGCCGCGAGCGCACCTTCGGCGGCGGCGGCGGCGCGAGTTCCGGCTGAAGCGCCTCGCGCGGACTGCGCGGCGAGGGTCGCGCAGCGACAGGCCGCGGCCGGTTTCGATCACCCGGTCCGGACTTATTCGATGCGTCCTTGTTCATCCTGATTTCCCGATCGGCGGCTCCGCGGCCGACGAACCGCGAATGCGTGCAGACAATCCTCGATCTACGCCAGACCACCAGCCCGTGGCGACGGCAAAGTCACACCCGATCGAGCCTAAATCGAGGCCGCGAACGGCGGCCCCGGGCTCCGTCAGCCGTCCACCCGCCGGAACACGAGCGAAGCGTTGGTGCCGCCGAAGCCGAACGAGTTCGACAGGGCGACATTCACTTCCCGTTCCACGGCGACGTGGGGGGCGAGATCGATGGGCGTCTCGACCGAGGGATTGTCCAGGTTGATCGTCGGCGGAATCTTGTTATCGCGAATCGCGAGCAGGGAGAAGATGGCTTCGACCGCGCCGGCCGCTCCGAGCAGATGTCCTGTCACCGATTTGGTCGACGACATGGTCAGGTCGCCGGCGGCGTTGCCCATCAGCCGCTCGACCGCGCCCAGCTCGATCTCGTCGCCCATCGGCGTCGAGGTGCCGTGCGCGTTGATATAATCGATCTCCGACGGCGTGACCCCGGCCCGCTTCAAGGCCGCGGACATGCAGCGGTAGGCGCCGTCACCGTCTTCCGACGGCGCGGTGATGTGATAGGCGTCGCCGGACAGGCCGTAGCCGATGACCTCACCGTAGATCTTCGCGCCGCGCGCCTTGGCGTGCTCGTATTCCTCGAGCACCACGATGCCGGCGCCCTCGCCCATGACGAAGCCGTCGCGGTCGCGGTCATAGGGACGCGACCCTTTTTCCGGGCTGTCGTTGAAATGTGTGGACAGAGCGCGGCAGGCGGAGAAGCCGGCGAGCGCCAGCCGGCCGATCGGCGATTCCGAGCCGCCGGCCACCATCACGTCCGCATCTTCCAGCGCGATCAGACGCGCGGCATCGCCGATCGCGTGCGCGCCGGTCGAACAGGCGGTGACGACCGCATGGTTCGGCCCCTTGAGGCCGTAGCGGATCGACACGTAGCCGGACGCCAGATTGATCAGGCGGCCGGGAATGAAAAAGGGAGAAAGCCGGCGCGGACCGCGGTCGCGGAGCGTCATCGCTCCGTCCTCGATCCCCATCAGGCCGCCGATGCCGGACCCGATCAGGACACCGGTCTTGATCTGGTCCTCGTAGGACGTCGGCTTCCAGTCGGCGTCCGAAAGGGCCTGCTCGGCTGCCGCCATGGCGAAGACGATGAAGTCATCCACCTTGCGGCGTTCCTTAACCTCCATCCAGTCGTCCGGATTGAAGGTACCGTTTGAGCCGTCGCCCCGCGGAATCTGGCAGGCGATCTGACAAGCGATATCGGACACGTCGACGTGCTCGACGCGCGAGGCGCCACTCTTGCCACTCAACGCGTTGGCCCAGGCCGCTTCAACCCCGCATCCCAGCGGGTTCACCGTTCCCAGCCCCGTTACCACCACGCGTCTCATCAAATGGCTGCCGCCTCTCGCTTGTCGTTGGCTCTCTGCCTCCGCGTCCTTCGGCCCCTGATCGCCAAGGGCCGACGGACGGGTCGGCGCTCTTACTGGGTGTTCTTCTCGAGGAACTTCACGGCGTCGCCGACCGTGAGAATGGTCTCGGCCGCGTCGTCCGGAATTTCAACGGCGAACTCTTCTTCGAAAGCCATGACGAGTTCGACCGTATCCAGGCTGTCCGCCCCCAGGTCGTCAATGAAACTGGCGTTCTCCGTGACCTTCTCCGGCTCTACGCCGAGGTGCTCCACGACGATCTTCTTCACCCGTTCCGCGATGTCGCTCATTCTCGGTTCCTCGATTGTGCTTGGCGAAACTATCCTGCCGGGATGTCCCGGCCTCTCGTTGACCGCGTCGTTTTCTCTTAGGAAAGACCCAGCGGAAGATCCAGGACCGAATGACCTCGACAGTCGCGACCGCCACGGTAGCGTTCTTGTCTCGGCCCGTCCTCAGGGCGCGGCGGTTGGTAACACACTTTCAATGGCTTGACCAGAAGCGCCGCGGGCCCTGCGGCCCAGGAATGACGGGCCCTTGGGCCCGCATTCATCACGTCAAATCATCACCATCCCGCCATTGATGTGGAGGGTCTGTCCGGTGACGTAGCCAGCCTCGTCGCTGGCCAGGTAGACCACTCCGCCGGCGATGTCGGAACCCTGCCCGAGGGTTCCGGCCGGCACGGCGGAGAGAATCGATTTCTTCTGCTCGTCGTTCAGGGCATCCGTCATCGGGCTTTCGATGAAGCCCGGCGCGACCGCGTTCACCGTGACGCCGCGCGTGGCGACCTCCTTGGCGAGCGCCTTGGTCATGCCGATCATGCCGGCCTTGGCGGCGGCGTAATTCGCCTGCCCCGCGTTGCCGGTCACGCCCACGATCGAGGTGATGTTGATGATCCGGCCCGAGCGCTGACGCATCATCGTGCGCAGGCAGGCGCGCGAGAGCAGGAAGGCGACCGAGAGGTTGACCTCGAGCACCTGGTCCCAGTCCTCGTTCTTCATCCGCAGCGCCAGCATGTCCCGGGTGATGCCGGCATTGTTGACGAGGATGTCGACGGTTCCGAGCGCTTCTTCGCAGGCCGGCACCAGCGCATCCACGCTCTCCCGGTCCGACAGGTCCGCCGGGCACACCGCCACCCGGTCGCCGAGTTCGCCCGCCAGCGCGTCCAGCGCCTCGCGCCGGGTGCCGGACAGCGCCACCTTCGCACCCTGGGCGTGAAGTGCCCGGGCGATCGCGCCGCCGATACCGCCGCTTGCGCCCGTGACGAGCGCGGTCTTGCCGGAAAGGTCGAACATGTCGCTCAGGCGCCTTTTTCGCTTTGGGACCGCACACGTTCGGCGAACGTGCGCACATCGTCGGGCGTATTGACCGCAATGCCTTCGAGGCTTCGGTCGATTCGCTTGGCAAGGCCAGTCAGAACCTTGCCGGACCCGATTTCGGCGACGCAGTCAACGCCGTTCGCCGCCATCCACTCCACCGATTCGCGCCAGCGCACGCTTCCGGTGACCTGTTCGACCAGCCGGGCGCGGATCTCGTCCGGCTCGCTGATCGGCGCGGCCAGGACATTGGCGACCACCGGCACGACCGGGGCGCGCAGCGACACGGACTTCAGCGCGTCGGCCATCACGTCGGCCGCAGGAGCCATCAGCGGACAATGGAACGGCGCGGAGACCGGCAGCAGCATCGGGCGCTTTGCGCCGCGCTCCTTGGCGATCTCGATGGCGCGCTCGACTGCGGCCTTGTGGCCGGACACCACGACCTGGCCGGGGGCGTTGTCGTTGGCCACAGCCAGCACGTCACCTTCCGCCGCATCGGCCACCACGGCTTCGGCGGCCTCACGGTCCAGGCCGAGCAGCGCCGCCATGGCACCCTCGCCCACCGGAACGGCGTCCTGCATGGCTAGGCCGCGCTGGCGCAGGAGCCGCGCGGCATCGGCGACGGAGACGGCACCGGCCGCGGCGAGCGCGGAATATTCGCCAAGCGAATGGCCGGCGACGAGGGCCGCCGTATCGGCAAGCGAAATGCCTTCCGCCTCAAGCGCGCGCATCGCCGCAAGGCTGACCGCCATCAGCGCCGGCTGGGCGTTGGCCGTCAACGTCAGCGTCTCGATCGGGCCGTCCCACGCAATCGCGGACAGCTTCTCGCCGAGGGCCTCGTCGACTTCCTCGAAAACGGCAGCGGCGGCCGGATACGCGTCGGCGAGCTCTCGGCCCATACCGACGGACTGGCTGCCCTGACCAGGGAACGTGAATGCGATCGTCATATTGAGCAGGCGATCCTTCCCGGAGGCGCGATCGGCGCAAGCTTGCCGGGGTTTCGTTAGGTGCATCCGCCGATGAAGAACGGATCAATCGTGCGGCCGGAAAAAGACGACGCGATCGCACCCTGTCAAGTGCCGAGACCCAAAACCGATCAAACCCGTTGCATTTTTCGCCGAAACGTCTAGATACGCCGATCTACATCACATTCGGCTGGAAGCTGAACGGAAAGCCTGGGTCGGTGGTCGACCGATCGAGGCAGGGTCCCATCATCGGGAACCGCTTTCCCGTGTTTCCGCTCGCGAAGGCGCATTCGAACGCCTTTCCCGAAGGCTTCGACGAGGCTTTGCGCCGGATGTGAAGGGCAACAGAGGAAGGCACATCATGCCGCTTTACGAGCATGTGTTCCTGGCACGCCAGGACATTTCCGGCCAGCAGGTCGACGGTCTCGTCGAACAGTACAAGGCCGTGATTGAGGAATACGGTGGATCCGTCGGACGGATCGAGAACTGGGGCCTCAAGAATCTCTCCTACCGCGTCAAGAAGAACCGCAAGGCGCACTACGCCCTGATGGATCTCGATGCCCCGCCGGCGGCCATCGCCGAGATGGAGCGTCAGATGCGGCTCTCCGAAGACGTGATCCGTTATCTGACGGTGAAGGTCGAGGCTCACGAAGACGGCCCGTCCGTCATGAAGCAGAAGCGCGAACGCGATGACCGCCGTCGCGGCGACCGTCCCGAGCGTGGCGACCGCCCGGATCGGGGCGACCGTCCGGACCGGGGTGATCGTGGAGACCGCGGTGATCGCGGCGAGCGTCGCGGAGGTGCACAATGATCGATATCGCCCAGCTTCCGACCCGGCGGCCTTTCTTCCGCCGTCGCAAGACCTGTCCGTTCTCCGGCGTCAACGCGCCGAAGATCGACTACAAGGACGTGAAGCTCCTGCAGCGCTACGTGTCCGAGCGCGGCAAGATCGTTCCCTCGCGCATCACCGCCGTTTCGGCGAAGAAGCAGCGCGAGCTGGCACGCGCGATCAAGCGCGCCCGCTTCCTAGGCCTGCTGCCGTACGTGATCAAATAAGGCCACGCGCCTTTTGAAATTGCTGACCCCCGGTCCTTGTCGGCCGGGGGTCAGTCCTTTGGGGCCGGCGCCGATGCGACCGGCCTCTAACCGCTCCCAGATCGCGGGACAGATGGAAAGGAACTGAACAATGCAGGTCATTCTCCTGGAGCGCATTCCCAAGCTCGGCCAGATGGGCGAGACCGTGCGCGTGCGCGACGGCTTCGCGCGCAACTTCCTGCTTCCCCAGGGCAAGGCCCTTCGCGCCAACGACGACAACCGCAAGCGCTTCGAGCGCGAGCGCGTCCAGCTCGAGGCCAAGAACCTCGAACGCCGCCAGGAAGCGGAGAAGGTCGGCGAGAGCCTCAACGGCGAGAGCTTCATCACCATTCGCCAGGCCGGCGAGACGGGCCAGCTCTACGGCTCGGTGTCGACCCGCGACATTTCCGAGATCCTGACGGAGAACGGCTTCACGATCGGCCGCAACCAGGTCGAGATGCACCAGCCGATCAAGGCGCTGGGCATTCATGAAGTCTCCATCCGGCTTCACCCGGAAGTCGCCGTCACCGTGACCATGAACGTCGCCCGTTCCCAGGACGAGGCCGAGCGTCAGGCCCGCGGCGAAAACGTTCTCTCCCGCGACGAGTACTTCACCTTCGAGGAGGAGGAAGACGAGGAGAGCGAGGGCGATCTGGCCGAAGGCGAGACCGCAGAGACTGACGCAGAAGACACAGCGGACCAGGAACTTAGCTGATCTTCACGGACCGGTGACCGCGCGCTTGAGCCGCGCGCGGTCCTTTGCTTACGATGGCGCCAGTTGAAACGGAGAGTCGCGGACGCTCCCATCTACTGGATCCGCGACGGGGCGCAGTATGGACCGGCTTCTGAAAACCTTCCTGTCGAGAGTCGTGAAGGCGGGAAATCTCAAGATCGTCGATGCCGAAGGCAAGGTTCAAGCCTTCGGCGACGGCACCGGAGACTTGGTGCAGGTACGCTTCACGGACCCGAAGGCCGAGCGCAGCTGCATTCTCAATCCCGGGCTCAAGGTCGGCGAGTGCTACATGGACGGGTCGCTCGTCATGGACGAGGGCTCGATCTACGATTTTCTGGCCGTGGTCCTGTCCAACGCGGGGCTGGACCGGCCGGCCTGGTGGATAAAGGCCGAAGAGACCTATCGCTATCTCACCCGCCGGCTCCGTCAGAACAACACGCTGACCCGTTCCCGCTCCAACGTCGCCCATCACTACGATCTGTCGGGCGACCTCTATCGCCTCTTCCTCGACGAGGACTGGCAATATTCCTGCGCCTATTTCGAGACGGCCGACGCGGACCTCGACGACGCCCAGCTCGCCAAGAAGCGGCACATCGCCGCCAAGCTGGCCATCGAGCCGGACATGAAGGTCCTGGATATCGGCTGTGGCTGGGGCGGAATGGGGCTCTATCTCGCCCGCAATCTGAATGCCGACGTGACCGGCGTCACGCTGTCCACCGAGCAGCACGAGCGGGCCAACGCACGTGCCTCCGAAGCGGGCCTCGCCGATCGCGCCCAGTTCCACCTCAAGGACTATCGCAACCTTGACGGACCATTCGACCGCATCGTGTCGGTCGGCATGTTCGAGCACGTCGGCGTCGGCTATTTCCCGGAGTATTTCCGCAAGTGCCGGGATCTTCTGACCGACGACGGGGTCATGCTGCTCCATTCGATCGGCCGTTTCGACGGACCCGGAGACACCAACTCCTGGATCGACAAATACATTTTCCCGGGCGGCTACATCCCGGCGCTGTCGGAAGTGATCCCCGTGATCGAGTCCGCCGGTCTGAAGATCACCGACATCGAGATCCTTCGGCTCCACTACGCCGACACGCTGCGGGCCTGGCGCGAGCGCTTCATGGCGCGGCGCGAGGAGGCCAAGGCGCTTTACGACGAGCGGTTCTGCCGGATGTGGGAATTCTATCTGGCGGGCTCGGAGACGGCATTCCGCTATCAGGACATGATGGTCTTCCAGATCCAGATCACCAAAGATCAGGAGGCCCTGCCGCTCACCCGCAACTACATGGTGGAGACCGAAAACCGTCTGCGCGGGATCGACGGGACTGCGGTTCGGCTTCAGGAAGCCGGCGAGTAGGCCGGTTCGCCGGTCAAGTCCGAATCGCGGCACACTGCACGAGGCCGTGGATAGCGGGGGCGACGAGGCCCTCCCCCTCCCCTTGGCGTTGAAGAGTCGCTAAGCGTAAGCGTGCGGCCGGGGCCTGATCCTCGCCGCCTTCGTGTCATGATCCGGCCTCGAAAGCGCGCCCATTACGGGCACGGTGCCGGACGTCTTTGGGCGACCCTGAACGGGACGGAGCGAACCGATGGCCACGTCGGCCCTTTCGATCACAAGCGAGACCGCCGATACCCGCTCCTCCCCCCACAATGTGGAGATCGAGCGGCAGCTTCTGGGCGCCATTCTCGTCAACAACGAGACGTTCTACCGGGTCACGGACTTCCTGGAGCCGACCCACTTCTTCATCGATCAGCACCGGCAGATCTACGAGAAGACGTCCCAGCTGATCCGGGCGGGCAAGGTCGCCTCGCCGATCACGGTGAAGACGTTCTTCCCCGCCGATGCCAAGGTCGGCGATATACCGATCACCCAGTATCTGCTGCGCCTCGCCGCGGATGCGACCACGATCATCAACGCGGAAGACTACGGCCGCACGCTGATGGATCTCGCCCTGCGGCGTTCGCTGATCGTCATCGGCGAGGACATGGTCAATCTCGCCTACGATTCGCCGATCGACGCGACGCCCCGCCATCAGATCGAGGAGGTGGAGCGCAAGCTGTTCTCGCTGGCGGAAAGCGGCCGGTTCGAGGGCGGCTTCTCGACCTTCTCCGACGCCGTGACCGCGGCCGTCGACATGGCGGCGGCGGCGTTCGAACGCTCCGGCCACCTCTCCGGCATCGCGACCGGGCTGGTCGATCTCGACCGGCAGGTCGGCGGCCTGCAGTCGTCCGACCTGATCATCCTCGCCGGCCGCCCGGCCATGGGCAAAACCTCGCTGGCGACCAACATCGCCTTCAACATCGCGCGGGCCCACAAGGCGGAGGAACAGCCGGACGGGACCATGAAGACGATCGACGGCGGCATCGTCGGCTTCTTCTCGCTGGAAATGTCGTCCGAGCAGCTCGCCACCCGTATCCTGGCCGAGCAGTCGGGCGTCTCCTCCTCGCTGATCCGGCGCGGCGCCATCGACGAGGAGCAGTTCGCCCGCCTCGCCGCCACCGCCCAGGAAATGCGGACGCTGCCGCTCTATATCGACCAGTCGGGCGGTCTCACCATCGGCCAGCTCGCCGCCCGGGCGCGGCGCCTGAAGCGCCAGCGCGGTCTCGACGTGCTGGTGATCGACTACCTCCAGCTCCTGCAGGGATCCGGCAAGCGCGCCTCCGACAGCCGTGTTCAGGAGATCACCGAAATCACCACCGGGCTGAAAGCGCTCGCCAAGGAGCTCGCCGTTCCGGTCCTGGCCCTCTCCCAGCTCTCGCGTCAGGTGGAAGCCCGCGAAGACAAACGGCCGCAGCTTGCGGACTTGCGCGAATCGGGTTCCATCGAGCAGGACGCGGACGTGGTGATGTTCGTGTTCCGCGAGGAGTACTATCTGCAGAGCCGCAAGCCGAAGGAAGGGACGGAAGAGTTCTTCGAGTGGCAGGCACAGATGGAGCAGGTCGCCGGCCGCGCCGAAGTCATTGTGGGCAAGCAGCGTCACGGCCCGACGGGCACCGTCAACCTGCAGTTCGATTCCGACGTCACCCGGTTCTCCAGCCTTGCTCCCGACGACCATCTTCCCGAACGGCACGACTAGGCAGCGCGCAGGCAGGCTGCTCCGGTCAGGTCATCGGAGCAGACAGCAAATTCATCGACGGCCACGGGCCCGGCGTTCGTGGCGCGACAATTCAGGATCCAGCACCGGTGTTCCGCAGCCCTTTCTCCCCCGCCCACCCGAGAGAGCAGCATGCCGGCGCCCGGCTGACCATCGACTTGGCCGCGCTCGCCTCCAACTGGCGCATGCTGCGCGACACCGCCCAGACCGCACAGTGCGCCGCCGTCGTGAAGGGCGACGGCTACGGGATCGGCCTGGAACGGGCGGTCGACGCACTGTGGTCCGCCGGCTGTGGCACCTTCTTCGTGGCGTTGCCGGAGGAAGGCATGCGCCTGCGCGAAGTCCTTCCCGGCGCGACCGTCTACGTCCTCAACGGCCTGTTCCGCGGCGCGGAGGCGGACTATTGCGAGGCCAAGCTCATTCCGGTGCTCGGCAGCCCCGGGGAGGTGGAGGACTGGAGCCGCCATGCGCGCGCCGTTGAGCGCGAACTTCCGGCGGCGATCCACGTGGATACCGGCATGAACCGGCTGGGCATGACCCTCGACGAGGCCCAGGCATGCGCCGGCGTGGAGATGCCGCCCGGCGTCGCGCCGAAGCTCTTGATCAGCCATCTGGCCTGTGGAGACAGCCCGGACCACCCGCTGAACGAGCAGCAGCTCCAAAGGTTTTCCAAGGCGCGCGAGCTGTTTCCGGAGGTCCCTGCCTCGCTCGCCAATTCCGCCGGCGTGCTGAACGGTCCGGCCTACCATTTCGACCTAGTCCGGCCCGGGATCGCGCTGTACGGCGGCGCGTGCCGCAACGGCGTGGAAAACCCGATGGCGCCGGTCGCCACCCTGGAAGCCCGGGTGCTTCAGGTCCGCGAGGTGGCGCCCGGCGACACCGTCGGCTACGGCGCCGCCCAGACGGTCCATGAGCCGACCCGTGTGGCGGTGGTCTCGGTCGGATATGCCGACGGCTTCCTGCGGGCCGCCGGCAGCGCTGACGGTGCGCCGGGGGCGTACGGCTGGATCGCCGGACACCGCCTGCCCTTCATCGGCCGCGTCTCCATGGACCTGATCGCCCTCGACGTCAGCGCTGTGCCGGATCGGATCATGCATCGCGGCGCCTGGATCGAGCTGTTGGGCCGCCACGTGCCCCTCGACGAGGTGGCCGGAGCGGCCGGTACAATCGGCTACGAGTACCTCACCGATCTCTCGCGCCGCTACGCGCGGCGCTATGTCGGCCTGGACCTCGCCTGATGGCCAAGCGCGCACCCCGCTTCGTCTGCCAGGAGTGCGGCGCCGTCACCGGCCGCTGGGCCGGTAAGTGCGACGCCTGCGGCGCCTGGAACTCGATCGTCGAAGAGGTCGGAGCCGACCCGATCCTGGCCGGCACCGGCAAGGCGCCGTCGGTCAAGGGCCGGCGCGTCCAGCTCCAGAGCCTCGCCGGCAGCGACGACGAGCCGCCGCGGCTCGAAACCGGCATCGGCGAACTCGACCGGGTCACCGGAGGCGGTTTCGTACCCGGTTCGGTGCTGCTCGTCGGCGGCGATCCCGGCATCGGCAAGTCGACCCTCCTGCTTCAGGCGGCCGCACGCGTGGCCATGGGCGGCGATCCGGTGGTCTACATCTCCGGCGAGGAGGCGATCGCCCAGGTGCGGCTGCGCGCCGACCGGCTCTCGGTCACCGCCGCACCTGTGGCGCTGGCGGCGGAAACCAGCGTGGAGGACATTCTGGCGACGCTGTCGTCGGGGCCGCGGCCGGCGCTGGTCATCATCGATTCCATCCAGACGCTCTACACCTCGATCGCGGAAGCAGCCCCCGGCACCGTCTCCCAGGTCCGCGCCAGCGCCCAGGCCCTGATCCGCTACGCCAAGACGTCCGGAGCCACGGTCGTGCTGGTCGGCCACGTCACCAAGGACGGCCAGCTCGCGGGCCCCCGCGTCGTCGAGCACATGGTCGACGCGGTGATCACCTTCGAGGGCGACGGCAGTCACTCGTTCCGGCTTCTGCGGGCCACCAAGAACCGATTCGGCCCGACCGACGAGATCGGCGTGTTCGAGATGACCGGGTCGGGGCTGAAGGAAGTGGACAATCCGTCCCAGCTCTTCCTCGGCGAGCGCGACACCGCGAGCCCCGGCGCGGCGGTCTTCGCCGGCATGGAAGGCACCCGGCCGCTGCTGGTGGAGATCCAGGCCCTGGTCGCGCCCTCCAGCCTCGGAACGCCGCGCCGGGCCGTGGTGGGCTGGGATTCCAACCGGCTTGCGATGGTCATCGCGGTTCTCGAAGCGCGATGCGGCGTCCGTCTCGCCGGCTCCGACGTCTATCTCGCCGTGGCCGGCGGCTTGCGCATCACCGAGCCCGCCGCCGACCTTGCCGTGGCGGCCGCCCTCGTCTCCTCTCTGGCCGGACTTGCCCTGCCCAGTGATTGCGTCTATTTCGGCGAAGTCAGTCTGTCCGGTCGCGTTCGGTCGGTCGCGCACGCGGCGGGTCGCCTGAAGGAAGCGGAGAAACTGGGGTTCGGCCAGGCAGTGGTTCCCGAAGCGGTGACGGCGGATTCGCCGAAAGGGTTGCGGACTGTCGCCATCGGCGGCCTCAACGACCTTCTGGGTCGGGTCTTCGAAGGGGCGGATCTCGACCGGCTTCGCGGGGCGGCGGACGACACCGACTCCAGCCCGCCTGCAGGTCGATCGAGCGATCCGGAGGGGCGCCGCGCATCGCGGCATGGGAGCATGAGGTAATCAAGCGATGTCCTTTACCGTCTTCGACGGGCTCGTACTTGCCATCGTCATCATCTCAGCCCTGTTGGCCATGATCCGCGGCTTCGTGCGCGAAGTCCTGTCGATCGCCGCCTGGGTGGTCGCCGCGGTCGTGGCCTATCTCTTCCACGACGATCTCGTTCCGATCGTCCAGGACTACATATCCCAGCCGACGATCGCGCTCGCCGTGTCCGCGGCGGTGATCTTCTTCATTACCCTGATCGTGGTGAGCTTCATCACGATGAAGATCTCCGATTTCGTGGTCGACAGCCGCGCCGGTTTCGTCGACCGCTTCCTCGGCTTCCTGTTCGGGGCCGCCCGCGGCGTGCTTCTCATCGTGGTCGCGCTGATCTTCTTCAACTGGCTGGTGCCTGAGCGCAATCAGCCGACCTGGGTGGTGCAATCGGCCTCGCGTCCGACGCTGACCAATCTCAGCAACCGCCTCCTGGCCGCGCTGCCGGAAGATCCGGAAGCGACGTTCCGCGAAGCGGTGCAGCAGCGCGAGAGCGGAGCGCCCACCGACGACAACGCCACGGCCCCGACCCGGACCGCGCCGGATTACGGCAACCAGGAACGCAGCCAGATGGATCAGCTGATCGAATCCACTGGCGAAGGCAACGCCAATGGCGGCGAAACGGCGCCCCAGGGCCAGACAAACAGCGAATCGACCCCGCCCGCCAATTGACGTTGGCGGGTTTCGTCCCTTTATGAGAGGCGGTCGGGGGGTCACGCGAGCTCGGAAGCGAATGCATGCCCCGTCTCTATGATTCAGTAGCCCAGCAGTCCGCAGGTGACGTCGACGGCCTCGACGACGATCACTTCCACGACGAGTGCGGCGTGTTCGGCGTGTTCGGCCATTCCGACGCCGCAGCACTTGCCGCCCTCGGGCTGCACGCCCTGCAGCACCGGGGCCAGGACGCGGCGGGCATCGTCACCTACGACGGCTCGCACTTCCACAGCGAGCGCCATTCGGGCCTGGTCGGCGATAACTTCTCCAAGCCGCACGTCATCGCCCGCCTCCCCGGCAACAACGCGATCGGCCACAACCGGTATCCGACGGCCGGCGGGTCGGGCCTGCAGAACATCCAGCCGCTGTTCGCCGAGTTCGCCGGCGGCGGCTTCGCCGTCGCCCACAACGGCAACATCACCAACGCCCGTTCGCTGACGCGCCAGCTGCGCGAGCGCGGGTCGATCTTCCAATCCACCTCGGACACCGAAACCCTGCTGCATCTGGTGGCGACCAGCGCGAAGAAGCCGTTCATCGACCGCTTCATCGATGCGCTGCGCCAGATCGAAGGCGCCTATGCGATCGTCGGTCTGACGGAGAAGAAGCTGGTCGGCGCCCGCGACCCCCAGGGCGTACGGCCGCTGGTCCTCGGCGACCTGGACGGCGCCTACGTGCTGACCTCCGAGACCTGCGCCCTCGACATCATCGGCGCCCGCTTCGTGCGCAACATCGAGCCCGGCGAGATCGTCGTCATCACCGAGAAGGGGATCGAATCCCTGAAGCCGTTCGGCGAGAACCCGGCCCGGTTCTGCGTGTTCGAGTACGTCTATTTCGCCCGGCCGGATTCGATCGTGTCGAACAAGAACGTCTACGACGTGCGCAAGCAGATCGGCGCGGAACTCGCCCGCGAATCTCCGGTCGAGGCGGACATCGTCGTGCCCGTGCCCGATTCCGGGACGCCCGCGGCCATCGGCTTCGCCCAGGCCGCCGGCATCCCGTTCGACCTCGGCATCATCCGCAACCACTATGTCGGCAGGACCTTCATCCAGCCGACCGACGCCATCCGTCACATGGGCGTCCGGCTGAAGCACAACGCCAACCGCGAGGTGCTGGAGGGCAAGCGCATCATCCTGGTGGACGATTCCATCGTGCGCGGCACCACCTCTCTCAAGATCGTGGAAATGGTGCGCGAGGCCGGCGCGGCGGAGGTCCACATGCGGATCGCCAGCCCGCCGACGACGGATTCTTGCTTCTACGGCGTCGACACCCCGGAGAAATCCAAGCTGATCGCCGCCCGGATGAGCCTCGAGGAGCTCGCCCGCTACATCAAGGTGGACAGCCTCGCCTTCCTGTCGATCGACGGGCTGTACCGGGCCGCGGGCGAGGACGCCCGCCGCAACGACCGGCCCCAGTTCTGCGATGCCTGCTTCACCGGCGACTATCCGACCCGGCTGACCGACCACCAGGAAAACCGGACCGATTCCCAGCTGTCCCTGCTGGCGGTGGTGTGATCATGGCCGGATCGTTTGCCGGCCGCGTGGCCGTCGTCACCGGGGCAACCCGCGGGATCGGCTGGAGCGTCGCCGAAGCGCTGGGCGCTGCCGGCGCGCACGTCGTGGCCGTTGGCCGCACGGTGGGAGCGCTCGAGGAACTGGACGACGCGATCCAGGCCAAGGGCGGCGAATCCGCCACCCTCGTGCCGATCGACGTCACCGACTACGACGCCCTCGACCGTCTCGGTGGCGCGATCTACGAGCGCTTCGGACGTCTCGACATCCTTGTCGGAAACGCCGGCATGCTCGGACAGCTCTCGCCGATGGGCCACATTCCTCCGAAGGTGTGGGATCAGGTCATCGGCACCAATCTGACCGCCAACTGGCGCCTGATCCGCTCGCTTGATCCGCTGCTGCGCCAATCGGAGGCCGGCCGGGCCGTATTCCTGACTTCCGACCATGCGCACACGGCGGAGCCGTTCTGGGGTGCCCTGGCGGCCTCCAAGGCCGGTCTGGATGCACTGGTGAAGACCTACGCCAACGAGATCGCCCACACGAGCGTGCGCGCCAATCTGGTCGACCCCGGCCCGACCCGCACCCAGTTCCGCGCCCGCGCCTATCCCGGCGAGGACCCGGAGACCGTGGCGCCGCCGAGCGGCCACGCGCAAGCGATCCTCGCGCTTCTGACGCCCGAGTGCGACGCCAACGGCGAGACGATCTCCCTCGCCCGCAAGATGGCCGACGACGGCGTTCTGCCGAGCCAGCGCACGATCGGTCTGGCCTGAGCTGACGACGGGTCTCGGTATCCGCTCATCCCGGCGAAAGCCGGGGTCCAGTGCGGTTTTCTCCCACGCCGACCGTATGGCCCTGGATTCCGGCTTTCGCCGGAATGAGCGGGACATGGGGCGGGTGCAGCTTCTACCCGCAAATCCCGGACGGAAAACCGGTGCCCACTTTTCCTGGGATTGGTTTCTTGCTCCGCAAAGCCGGACGCGAAACCGGTTCCCACTTTCGCTGGCTTTGCTAATCAGCGCGCGACCGCGCGCCGCCCGGTCAGGGCGCCCTCGCGGAGCCGCGAACGAAGTGAGCTGGCGTGAGCGAAAAAAGGCCGCGCCCGCGCAGCGGTGAGCGCAGCGAACGCGCGTGAGCGGAGAAGACCTGGCTTTTCTCTCCGCAAATCCCGGACGGAAAACCGGTGCCCACTTTTCCTGGGATTTGCTTCAGGCGTATGGATTGTCGCCCTTGCGCAGGGTCAGCCGGATCGGCACGCCGCCGAGATCGAACGTGTCGCGCAGACCGTTGATCAGATAGCGCTTGTAGGCTTCCGGCATCTCTTCCGGCATCGAGCAGAACGCGATGAAGTGCGGCGGCCGGGTCTTTGCCTGGGTGATGTAGCGCAGCTTGATGCGGCGCCCGCTCACCGCCGGCGGCGGATGGCGCGTAATGGCGTCATGGAACCAGCGGTTCAGCCTGCCTGTCGACACCCGGGTCGACCAGCTCTCCACCGACTTCACGACGGCCTCCAGAAGCCGGTCCAGGCCGCGTCCGGTAAGGCCCGAGACGGGGATCATCTGCACGCCGCGGATCTGCGGCAGAAGCCGGGTGGCCATTTCCCGGAGCGCCTTCAGGGTCCCTTCGGGGTCCTTCACCAGGTCCCACTTGTCCAGTGCGATCACCATCGCGCGGCCTTCGCGCACGACCAGATCGATGATGTGGAGGTCCTGCTTCTCGAACGGCACGGTGGCGTCGATGGTGACGACGACCACCTCGGCGAACTTGAGCGCACGGATCGATTCCCCGACCGACATGCGCTCCAGCTTTTCCTGAACCTTTGCCTTCCTGCGCATGCCGGCAGTATCGATCAGCCGGAATGCCCTGCCCCGCCACTCCCAGTCGACCGCAATGGAATCGCGCGTGATGCCGGCTTCCGGGCCGGTCAGCATCCGCTCCTCGCCGAGCAGGCGGTTGATCAGCGTCGATTTGCCGGCATTGGGTCGCCCGACGACCGCTACCTGGACCGGACGGGTGCGGCCGGGGCCTTCCTCGTCCTCCGCCGGGGCGTCGGTCTCCGGCGCGTCCGGATCGGGAGTGCCGTCTTCGGTCGCATCGGCAGCGGGATCCTTGCTCGCAAGGGCGTCGATCGCCGCCTTGAGCATATCGTAGAGCGCATCGAGGCCCTGCCCGTGCTCGGCCGAAAAGGTGATCGGCTCGCCGAGGCCGAGGGAATAGGCCTCCATCGCGGCCATGTCGCCCGCGCGGCCCTCGGCCTTGTTGGCGAGCACGATGACGGGATGGGACGAGCGCCGCAGAAGCTCGCCATAGGCCTGGTCGGCCGGCATCACACCCGCGCGCGCGTCGATCACGAACAGGATCACGTCGGCGGCGGCGATTGCCAGGTCCGTCTGCTCGCGCATCCGGCCCTCGAGGCTCTGAGGTCCGGCGTCCTCGAGCCCCGCCGTATCGATGACGGTGAAGCGTAGATCGGCGATCCGCGCCTGCCCTTCCCGGCGGTCGCGGGTCACGCCCGGCGTGTCGTCGACAAGGGCGAGCCGCTTGCCGATCAGCCGGTTGAAGAGGGTCGATTTGCCCACGTTGGGGCGACCCACGATCGCCACCCGGGCCATTGTCCCGCCCGAGTCCATGCGCGATTACCTCAGTGCCGAGATTTCACCGGCGTCCGACACGAAGACGAACGTCCCCGATGCCACGACCGGCGAGGTGTAGCCATGGCTGGCGGGCTCGACCTGGGCGCGGATCGCGCCATCGGCCGGGTTGACCGACACGAGGTCGCCGCCGCTGGAGATCGCCCACAGCGAGTTGCCGGCGAGAACGGGCCCGTTCCAGGCCTGCTTGCGCTTGCCGCCCGGCTGCGGGAGCGCAGTGCGCCACGCAATCTTGCCGCTGGAGCGCTCAAGCGCCACCATGCGGCCGTCCAGATCGATCACGAACACGCCGTTGCCCGACACGATCGGCGTCGAAGCGCTGCCGATGTTCTGTTCCCAGATCCGCTCCCCGTTCGCCAGGCTGACGGCGATGGTCCGCCCGCCGACGCCGGCAGCGAACACCGTGTTGCCGTCGATCACCGGGCTGCCCGACACGTCCGTCAGGCCGGCCACGGCCAGGGTCCGCGTCGACCGGGTCACCGAGTCGATCCACTTCGGCTGCCCCTCGGAAATCGACAGCGCCATCACCTCGCCGGAGCTCATCGGCACCACGACGGTGTCGCCCGACACCGCCGGGTTGGCCGTGGTCAGCAGGCCGGCCTTCTCCGGAATGCCGCGATAGGTCCAAAGCGCGCTGCCGTCCGACTGGTTGACCGCAACGACCTCGTTCGACTGGTTGACGACGAAGACCTTGCCGCCGGATGCCGTCGGCGACCCACGGGCCGGAACGTCGAGCGGTTCCTGCCAGATCACGTTGCCGGAATTGAGGTCCAGGGCCGCGATGGTGCCGTAACCGGTGGCCACGAACACCTTGCCGCCGTCGATCGCCGCGCCGCCGCCGGTGGCGACGTCGCGCTCCTTCTCCGGTCGGAGGTTCGTCGACCATGCCCGGCCGCCGCTGGACAGCGACAGGGCCGTCACGGTGGCATCGGGCGAATAGACGATGACGAAGCCGCCGCCGACCACGGGCCGGGCGGAAATGCGCTGGGATTCGTTGGCGAACTGCATGATCGAGCCGCCGCCGCCGCCGATGCTGGCGCGCCAGGCCCGTCCGCCGCTCCCGGAATAGCTCACATGGCCCGGATTGTTGCGGGCATCGCCGCCGGCAGCCGGCCAGTCCGGCATCGCGCTCGCCGAGCCGATCGAGACAGCCGTGCCGGTCACGTTCGCTTCGTCCGGGGCATCCTGGCTCTGAAACACGTTCGACCGTTCGCCGGGAAGGATGGTGTCCTTCTTGTGGAACGGATTGATGGAGGAAACGGTATCGCCTACCGACCCGCAACCCGACAGGACAAGCACTGCCGCGAGGCCGACTACGCCGCCGAACCGCACCGTCATTCGCTCACCTCGCCTTCGGCACCGGCCGAAGCCGTCTCGTCGGCAGGTGCGCCCGCGTTACTCACGTCATTCGCGTCCGCTGCGGCGGGGGTGGCCCGCTCCGAAGCGATCAGCTCTTTCATCAACTGGACCCGGCCGCGCAGGTCCTGGGTCGTGGCTGCGTCGGCATCGATCTCATCGAACCATTTCTGGGCCGCGTCGTAGTCGCGCGCCTGATAGGCGGCCAGGCCGAGGATCTCGCGTGCCGTGTTCTGCCAGGGTCCCGCCGTCGAAGCGACCGGCGTGACCCGGTCGGCCACCGCCGTCCGGTCACCGCCGTTGAGAAGGACATAGCCGGCCCGGACCCGTGCAAGATCGCGCTGGCGATTCGAGAGGCTGGCATCGTTGGCCAGCGCATCGAAGCCGGAAACGGCCGCCTCGGTATTGCCGGCGAGCGCCTGCTCGCTGGCCGCCCTGAACCGGGCCAGCACCGGATAGCCGCCCGGCGCGCCGTCAGCGAACTCGGTGAGGGCCTCGGCGGCGGCCGCATTGCGCCCGTCGGCCGCCATGTCCAGCGCCGCCAGGAACTCGTCACCGGCGGCCTGCTCTGCCCGGGTCTTGAAATAGGTGTAGCCGTTATAACCCGCGGTCACCGCCACGATCAGAACGGCGACCAGGATGATGACCCAGCCAAACCGGTCCCAGAGGGATTTCATCCGTTCGCGACGGATGTCTTCCTCGACCTCCTGAAAGATGTCGGTCATTGATCGTCGATCCTCACCGCGTGGTCTGCGGCCCCTGTTGTGCTGCCAGCGTCCCGGCCGCGCCGTGTAACGCGTTCCGCGCGTCTGGCCAAGCCATTCAAGCCGGAATCTCGCTTGCGATTGGAAATCGGAGCCGCAGAACGCCGCTCCGGGTCACATCAGGACCGGGACCCCAATCAACCACGTGTGCACCTTCCAGACAAACAGGGCGTAAACAAGGAGACCGCCGACGATCGCAATCAGATCGTTCCGGGCACTTCCGTTGACGACCGCGGCACCGCCACCCGTGGCCGCCGGTGTCCGGCGTTTCAGCGAGATCCGGTCGATCACGCCCCAGGCGAGGAACGCTCCGAACAGCGCCACCGACGCCGCATCCCCGTTCGCCAGCAGATGGGCGAACGCCCAGATCTTCACCGCCAGGATCATCGGGTGCTTCGTGCGCGCCTTGATGCGTCCGGGCGCGTAAGCGGCGATCAGAAGCACGAAAACCGGCAGCATCAGAAGCATCGTGAGATGCCGCGTCCAGAGCGGCGGGACGTACAGAACGGCCGGCCCGGCGGTGCGCCATTCGCCGTACCCCCAGATGATCATCACCAGGCCGACGAAGGCGACCAGCGAATAAAGGCCCCGGTAGCCGTTGTCGCCGAGCCGGGCAACGAAACGCTCCCGCAAGGCGGGCGCGGTCGGCAGCAGATGGGTTGCGAAAAAGACCACGACCCCGGCGACGAAGATCCACATAAATCCGCTCCCTGCTGGCCCGGACGCATGCGGCGGACCTGCCCCTCCCGCGCCGGACGTCGACGGGAGTTTGCCGTTCTCTTTCACATGATTCCAGTGTTGCCATACGCGAGCCGCCGCCGCGACCATCCACCGCGCCCGAAGCGCGTCCTCATGGCCGGACCATCAACCCAGAACTGCGCAATTGTCCTGAGTCGCGCCACTGTCGAGGCCGGGATATTCTGACCGGCAGCTTTCGGCCATCTGCTATGGCAGACAGGACGGCTCGGCACGATCAGGGGTTGGCGATGACGGGGCGGATCACGGGGTTTACGGCACGGATGCAACAGATGCTTGTCGCAGGACTGCTTGTCGCTGCGGCTTGGACAATGGCGCTGAGCGACGCGACGGCGGCGACGGTCACGGCGACGATCGACCTCTCCGACCAGCGCATGTACGTCTCCGTGGGCAAGAAGCACATCCACACCTGGCCGGTCTCGACGGCTCGCAAGGGCTACCGCACACCCACCGGCTCGTTCAGGCCGACCCGCATGTACAGGCGCTACTATTCGCGCAAGTACAACAACTCGCCGATGCCCAACTCGATCTTCTTTTACGGCGGCTACGCGATCCATGGCACGACCGCGATCAAGTCGCTCGGCCGACCCGCCTCGCACGGCTGCATCCGCCTGCATCCGTCCAATGCCAAGGCGCTCTACGATCTCGTCAACGCCAACGGCCCGGGTAACACGCGGATCCGAATCCGCTGGTAAGCGGCTGATCCTGTTCGGATATGTTGCACCATTTGCCGGTCACGCGGGGCGTTGAGCGAGGGCACAGCGCACCTCCAGTAGCTTCAGATAAATTGAAGCGAGCGCCAATAATTCCGGTTTGCCTAAAGCCTAGTTGCTGGGCACGCTTCTTTTGATGGCAGACCGGATTGTCCCTCGTTCCCCGACCGATCAGGAGGCCCGCGCCGTGCGCCAGGGCCGACCCCCGGAAGGCGCGCATTCCGGACGATCGCTGCCCGTTGTCCTTCCGCGGGGATTCGTGCCCGGATGCTGACTGTTGCGAGCACCATCGACCGGGCAATGGGCGGGCTCGGCGAGGTCCTGAAGTGGGCATTGCCGATCGTCGTCGCCCTGGCGGCCGCGGTTGCCCTGCTGCGTTACGGCTTCTCGCTCGGCTATCCCTGGCTTTCGGAGAGCTTCGTCTGGCTCAACGGGGCGATGATCTTCCTGGGAGCGGCATCGGTCTACGCGTGGGACGGGCATGTCCGCGTCGACCTTCTCTATCGCCGCCTGGGCAAGCGCGGGCGCGCCATCGTCAATCTGGTCGGCACCGTGATCTTTCTCTGGCCGATGCTGGCGGTGATCGCAGTCAAGGGCTGGCCGGCGCTGGTTCGCTCCTGGAGCCTTCTGGAAGGCTCGCCGTCGATTGACGGCCTCCCCTTTCTGTACCTGATGAAGACCGCCGTCCTCGCGTTCTGCATCCTGACCGCGCTGCAGGGCCTCGCGACCGTGTTGCGCAGCCTTCACGTCCTGCTCCGCGCATCCGAGAGTTCGAGCTGAGATGGAAGCGGAGGCCGCCTCCTGCCTGCTTCTGTTCGCGGTCGCCGTGGCGGCGCTCCTCACGGGCTTTCCCGTCGCGTTCGCGCTCGGCGGCTCGGCGGTTCTGGTCGCCGCCATCGGAAGCATGCTCGGCACGTTCGACGCGATTCTGCTCGGCTCCCTGCCGTCGCGGATTCTCGACATCGGCCTGAACCCGACGCTGGTCGCCGTTCCCCTGTTCGTCTTCATGGGGACCGTGCTGGAACGCTCCGGCGTCGCCGAGCGGCTCCTGATCACCATGGGACAGCTGTTCGGCGGCCTGCGCGGCGGCCTCGGCATTTCCGTGGTGCTGGTCGGCGCCCTGCTGGCCGCCTCCACCGGCATCGTCGGCGCGACGATCGTGACCATGGCGCTCATCAGCCTGCCCGCGATGCAGCGCGCGCGCTACAAGGAGTCCCTCTCCTGCGGCGTCATCTGCGCATCGGGCACACTCGCCCAGCTGATCCCGCCCTCCACCGTGCTGATCCTTCTCGGCACGATGCTGCAGAACGCCAACACCCAGGCGCAACTCCGGATGGGCATCTTCGCCGGCGATCCGGTAACGGTGACCGACCTGTTCGCGGCCGCCCTGGTGCCCGGCCTGATCCTGGTCCTGTTCTACGTGATCTGGATCGCCATCCGCGCCATCGTGGAACCGGAGAGCTGCCCGCCCGTGCCGATGAGCGTCGACGAGCGGCGGAGCCTGCACCGGCGCGTGCTCTTCGCGATGCTGCCGCCGCTGGCGCTGATCGTGCTGGTCCTCGGCTCCATCCTCAGCGGACTGGCGACGGCCACGGAATCGGCGGCGCTGGGCGGCGTCGGGGCTGTCCTGCTCGCGCTCCTCAACCGGTCGCTGACGTTCGAGCGGTTCCGCGACGCGACCCGCTCGGCCATGTCCATCTCGCTGATGATCTACGCGATCCTGATCGGAGCCACGGTCTTCTCCCTCGTCTTCCGGGGTTTCGGCGGGGAGGACGTGGTCATCGAGCTTCTGGAGTCCATCCCCGCCGGCGCTGTCGGCGCGACGCTGTTCGTGCTGGGGCTGATGTTCGTGCTCGGTTTCCTGATCGACACGTTCGAGATCATCTTCATCGTCGTCCCGATCTTCGCGCCCGGCTTGATCATGCTTGGCGTGGACCCGCTTTGGCTCGGTGTCGCGGCCGCGCTCGTGCTGCAGACCAGCTACCTCACGCCGCCCTTCGGCTTCGGCATCTTCTACCTTCAGGGCTCCGCGCCCCGCCTGTCGCTGCCGACGATCTACCGGGGCGTGATCCCGTTCGTCGCCATTCAGCTCCTGGCCGTCGTCGTGCTCGCTCTGTGGCCGGAGCTTGTCCACTGGCTGCCCGGACTGCTTTCGGGCTGATCCGTTCGAGCCGGCGAACCGGGCGAAGACCCGGTCCGGCCCGTCCGCCCGTCGCAACGGCGACGGCAACCGACATCGCAAGTGTCGACCAACAAGAGGGGACTACCGACATGGACCGCAGACAATTCGTGACAAGGGCCGGCCTCGGACTGGCCTCCGGGGCGGCGGCCGCGACGGGCCTGGCCGCGCCGGCGATCGCCCAGGGCAAGATCGAGTGGCGCATGCAGATGACGTGGGCGAAGAACTCGCCCCTGCTGGCCACCGGCCCGCAGATCGTCGCCGACTACATTTCCAAGGCGTCGGGCGGACGGATGTCCGTGAAGCTCTATGCCGCCGGCGAGATCGTGCCGCCCTTCCAGGTGATCGACGCGGTGGCGGACGGCACCCTGGAGATGGGTCACGGCTACCCGGCCTACTGGGCGGGCAAGCTGCCGGCGATGCAGTTCTTCACGCCGATGCCGTTCGGCTTCACCACCCAGGAGCAGAACGCCTGGTTCTCCTACGGTGGCGGCCAGGAGCTTGCGGACGAGGTCTACGGCAAGCTCGGCGTCAAGTTCTTCCCGTCCGGCAACACGTCTGTGCAGGCGGCCGGCTGGTTCAACAAGGAACTGAACTCGATGGAGGACTATAAGGGCCTCAAGGTGCGCTCCGGCGGCCTCGGCGCCAAGGTTCTCACCGAGGTCGGCGCGACGCCGGTCCAGATGCCGCTGGGCGAAGTGCCCCAGGGTCTCCAGTCGGGTGCGATCGACGGCGCCGACTTCGTCGGCCCGTTCAACGACATGGCCTTCGGCCTGCACAAGGTCGCCAAATACTACTACTGGCCGGGCTGGATGGAGCCGTGCGGCGTGCTCGACTGCATGATCAACATGGCCGCCTGGGAGAAGCTTCCCGATGATCTCAAGGAGATCGTCAAGGGCGCGAACACCGTCGCCAACCAGGTGGTTCTCAACGAGTTCGTCGCCAAGAACGCCCAGGCGCTGGCGCAGATGAAGTCCGACGGCGTCGATGTGCGGACGCTCAACGACGACATCATGAAAAAGCTCGCGGAGGTTTCTTCCGGGGTGGTGCAGTCGGTCGCCGATTCCGACCCGCTCGCCGGCAAGGTCTACGGCTCCATCAAGGACTTCATGGCGACCGTGAAGCCCTACACCAAGATCTCCGAGGGCGCCTACATCGACGCCCGCCCGGTCTAGAGGGGGCTTTCGAGGCGGGTCCGGCAGCCGCGAGCGAGCCGGCACCCGCCTCGGAAGGCTTTTTGCAGCTCGGATCTGGCGGAGCGTCCGCCCGGTCCAACGATCACGTCACCGCGTTTGAGGAAACAACAAGATGACCGCCAACCAGACCGGGATCAGCACCCAGGCCGTGCTGTCCATGCGCAGCGGAGGCTACTACTCCGAGCGGACCTACGGCGCCAAGCAGGCGATCGACAAGATGCTGCCGGTGGTGCAGGACGCCCTCACCCCCGACCCGGCCGCCAGCGGGATCCTGCGCGTCGCCGATTTCGGCGCGGCCGACGGCGGCACCAGCCGCGAGCTCTGGTTCAAGGCGTTCCAGGCACTGAGGGAGGGCGGCGACGGGCGCGAGATCGCGATCACCTACACCGACCTGCCATCGAACGACTTCTCGACCCTGTTCCGCACCATGCAGGGCCTGCAGGGCGACGAGGCGCTTGCCTACCAGAAACAGCTCGACGGCGTGTTCGTGTACGGCTGCGGGACCGGCTTCCACACCCAGCTCTTTCCCTCAGAAAGCCTGGATTTCGGCTTCTCCGCGACCGCCATGCACTATCTCTCGGTGAAGCCCTGCGAGATCTCCACCCACGTCCACGCGACCGGCGCGGAAGGGGCCGAGGCGGACGCGTTCGCGGAGCAGGCGCGCGCCGACTGGGAGCGCATCCTTCTGGCCCGCGCCGCGGAGCTGAAGCCCGGTGGACGCATGGTGTGCCTCAACTTCGGGATCGACGAGAAAGGCCGCTATCTCGGCAACACCGGCGGCCAGCACATGTTCAACATGTTCGACCGTTTCTGGAAGGAGCTCCGGGACGAAGGCAAGATCACCCCGACCGAGTACGAGCGGGCGACCTTCGTCCAGTACTACCGGACGCTGGAGGAGTTCACCGCGCCGCTCAAGGACCCGTCCTCACCGGTGGCCAAGGCCGGCCTGAGACTGGTCGATGCCTTCTCCACCTACACGCGCTGCCCGTACGAGACCCGATTTTCCGAATCCGGCGGCTCGATGACCAACGCGGAGTTCGCCAAGTCCCTGATCCCGACCATGCGGTCTTGGTCAGAGACGGTGTTCCTGACCGCACTCGACGGCCGACCGCCCGCGGAGGCGCAGGCGCTCGTGGACGAGTTCTATCAGAGCTACGAGGACCACGTGGCGGTCGAACCCGCCGGTCACGCGATGGACTACATCCACATCGTTGTGGTGATGGAGAAGACCTGATCGCCCGGCACGGACCCGTGTCAGGCCGGCAGGACGTCGATCTCGCCGTCGCGGATGCAGGCGCGAAAGGCCTCCGCGAAGGCGTCGGCCACCGGCGACAGCGTGTGGCCCGCGCGCCAGAGAAGCCCGACCTCGCGGTGCAGCCCCTCTCCCGCCAGCGGACGGCAATGCACTTTGGTGTCGGCTGCGACGGACAGCGCCGGCAGCACGGTCACGCCGAAATCGGACCGCACCAATGCAAGGAGGGAGGTAACGTTGCGCACCATCAGCCGCGACGCCTGGGAGACGGACCGGAAGCCCGCGTCCTGGAGCCGGACGGAGGCGCCGTTGGCGATGAAGCGGTAGCCGGCGAGATCGGCCGCCGAGACCGGCGCATCGCTTGCCGCCAGCGGACTTTCCGCGGCGCAGACCATCACGAACCGGTCCCGAAAGACGGGCGCGAAGGCAACGATCCCCTGGGACGACGGCCGGCCGGCGACACCGAGTTCCACCCGCTGGCGCTCGATCGCAAGCTCAACGGACGCGGAATCGGCATCGCGCACGTCGAGCTCGATGTCCGGCCGCTCCGACAGGAAGGTGCGCAGCAGGCGCGGCATGATCTGCGTCGCAACGGAGGGCACGCAGGCGACGTCGAGCCGGCCGATCTCGTTGCGGGCGTAGGACTGGATCGCCGCCACGGAGCGGTCGAAGCCCCGCACTTCGGCGCGCGCGACCGTCAGAACGTACTCGCCCAGCGAGGTCAGCCGCGTCTTCCGGTCGCTTTCGAACAGCGCACCGTCGAGCTGTTCCTCAAGCTGTTTCAAGGACATGGAGACCGCCGACGGTGTCCGGCCAATCTTCTCCGCAGCATCTTTGATGTTGCCGAGATCGGCCACTTCCAGGAACACGCGCAACTGCCCGAGCGTCACCGCCATCGCCACCCTCCGATTCAGCCTTACTGAAATGCATAACAAAAATTTCGGTTTGATTGAATTGGGCATGCCCCCCAAGGTTTCGAACCTGATCAAGGATCCACGACCAGAACCAGAAGCGGGGCGGCTTTGACGGACATCCACGGCAACTTCTTCGACGGGGCTTGGCACAAGGGCGACACCGCCATCGCCAACATCAATCCGTCGGATGTCTCGGACGTCATCGGCCATTATGCCCAGGCAACGGCGGCCGAGGTCGACGCAGCCGTGGAGGCGGCGATCCGCGCCGGCCGCACATGGGCGGCGACCGGGCTGGAAGCGCGGGCAGGCGCGCTCGATGCGATCGGACGCGAACTGATGGCGCGCTCCCAGGAGCTGGGCGAGCTTCTGTCGCGCGAGGAAGGCAAGCCGCGGGCCGAGGGTGTCGGCGAGATCTTCCGGTCCGGCCAGTTCTTCACCTACTACGCAGCCGAAGTCCTGCGCCTTCAGGGCGACAAGGCCGACTCCGTGCGCCCCGGTGTCGAGGTGGACGTCACGCGCGAGCCGATGGGCGTGGTCGCGATCATCTCGCCCTGGAATTTTCCGATGGCGACCGCTGTCTGGAAGATCGCCCCTGCCCTTGCTTTCGGCAACGCGGTCGTCTGGAAGCCCGCCAACCTCACCCCGGCGTCTGCCTGGGCCCTCACCGAGATCATCGCCCGCCAGGATCTGCCGGCCGGCACCTTCAGTCTGGTGATGGGCTCCGGCAGCGGTGCCGGCCAGGCGCTGATCGATCATCCGGGCGTCAACGCAATCAGCTTCACCGGCTCGCTCGATGTCGGCCGCACAGTTGCCGTGTCGGCGGCGAAGAACCTGACCAAGGTCCAGCTCGAGATGGGCTCAAAGAACGCCCTGGTCGTGATGGACGACGCGGATCTGGACGTGGCCGTCTCCTGCGCGGTGGCCGGCGGATATTCCGGGACCGGCCAGAAGTGCACGGCCTCCTCGCGGATCGTGGTTCACCGGAAGGTCCACGACGCCTTCGTCGACAAGCTGACCGGAGCCCTCACCGCAATGAAGGTCGGTCCGGCGCTTGCGGAGGGAACCGAGATGGGGCCGGTCGCGAGCGAAGCCCAGCTTGCCACCGACATGGCCTATCTCGACCTCGCCCGCGAGGAAGGCTGCGAGGTCGTGTGCGGCGGAGAGCGGCTCGATCTTGCCACGGAGGGCTACTATCTCAGCCCCGCGCTGCTGACCGGCTCGACCAACGCGATGCGCATCAACCGCGAAGAGATGTTCGCCCCGATCGCGGCCGTGATCCCGGTGTCGGACTACGACGAGGCGCTCGCGGTGACAAACGACACCGAGTTCGGCCTGACCGCCGGCATCGTGACGGGCTCGCTCGCCCGGGCGACCCATTTCCGCCGCAACGCCCAGACGGGCTGCGTGATGGTGAACCTGCCGACGGCGGGAACCGACTACCACGTCCCCTTCGGCGGCCGTAAGAATTCCAGCTACGGCCCACGCGAACAGGGCCGCTATGCGGCCGAGTTCTACACCCAGGTCAAGACCGCCTACGTGCGGGCCGGCGACCCGGATTGATGAGGCCGCCCGGATGACTGGTTCCGCCTTCCTGATCGACGGCCTGCAATACGCCAACTGGTCGGAAAAGGTCTTCCGCCAGATGCGCGAGGGACGTCTCGACGCGGTGCACGTCACCATCTGCTACCACGAGATGTTCCGCGAGACGGTCGCGAACCTCGAGAACTGGAACCGGTGGTTCGAGCGCTATCCGGACCTGATCCGGCCCGCCGGCACCGCCGAGGACATCCGCGCCGCCAAGGCGGAGGGCCGGACCGCCATCGTGTTCGGCCTGCAGAACTGTTCGCCGATCGAGGACGATATCGGTCTGGTGGAGATCCTGCACACGCTGGGCGTGCGCTTCATGCAGCTCAGCTACAACAACCAGAGCCTGCTCGCGACCGGCTGCTACGAGCGCGAGGATCCCGGCATCACTCGCATGGGCCGGCAGGTGATCCGGGAGATGAACCGGGTCGGCATGACCATCGACATGAGCCACTCGGCGGAGCGATCGACGCTGGAAGCGATCGAGATTTCCGAGCGCCCGATCGCCATCACCCATGCCAATCCGTCCTTCTGGCACCCGGCGCTGCGCAACAAGTCCGACACCGTGTTGAAGGCGCTGGCCGAAAGCGGTGGCATGCTGGGCTTCTCGCTCTATCCTCATCACCTGAGGGACAAGTCGGACTGCACCCTCGCCGGGTTCTGCGAGATGATCGCCCGGACCGCCGACATGATCGGCGTCGAGCATCTCGGCATCGGCAGCGATCTGTGCGTCGACCAGCCCGACAGCGTGGTGGAATGGATGCGCAACGGCCGCTGGAGCAAGGACCTGGACTACGGCGAAGGATCGGCCGCCGCCGCCGGCTTCCCGCCCCAGCCGAGCTGGTTTCAGAGCGCGCGCGACTTTCCGAACCTGGCCGACGGGCTCGCGGCGGTGGGCTTTTCGGCAAGCGACGTGGACCGCATCATGGGCGGGAACTGGCTCTCCTTCTATGAGCATGCCTTCGCGCCCATGCGCACGGAGCACACCGAGACGAGCGAGCAGGCGAGACGAAGCCATGTCAGTTGAACCGTCGGCGCACGCCGCCACCGGGCTCGCCGTTGACCTCCGTCCGCCGTCCACCGTCATGCGGCTGGACCGCATGGGGAGCTTCTTCCCGAGCCGTCTGAGCTTCATGCCAACGCTCGTCCGCCGGATGTGCGCCGAACGCTGGACGGTCGAGCAAAGCCGGTGCGCGCTGTCTCCGGAAGGATACGGCCACGTCGTCTATCGCGCCCGGGGACCGGAACGCACCTACAGCCTCATCGCCTTCTCGCGCGAGCTGTCTCCGGAAGACCGCAGCGACCGGGTGATCGCCACCGCCTGGGACGCGACCTTCGCCCTCTTCGACGGCGAGCCGACCGATGCCGACATCGAGCGGCTGTCGCAAAACGTGCCCCACCAGGAAGCAGGTCGCTGCAGCCCGAGCGAACTGGTCCTGTCGCGAGCGAACCGCAGCGTGCGGGTGTTCGATCACATGGTCGAGGCGCTCGCCGCCGGACGCCAGCCGGATGCCGAGCTGGTGGCCTCGGTCGGCTATCTGATGCGCACGACCGCAGTCTACGGCAACGGCAAATTCGGCATCGCGGACCGGGCGAAGGTCGATGACCGCCCAGAGCTCGCCGGTCCGTTCCAGGCGGAAATGCTGAACGTCTATCTGATCCGGTGCTTCACGCTCGATCTGGTGGAACACATCGCCCGGCACCGTGCACCTGGTACCTTCGTGCCTCTCGACGGCCCGACCCGTCGCCGGCTTGGCATCGGCAATTCCACGGGTCTGGGCATGGCGCCTTTCCTGGCGAACCAGCCGGTGCTGATCAACAACTGGATCACCGCCCGCGAGACGGCCCTGGCCCGGGTCCGCAGCCTCGATGCGGTCCCCGCCGCAAAGGCCGCGGCGTTCCGTGAGCGCCTCGCCGAGGCGCGCGCCCACGTAGGCGAGTGGCGCGTCGACGACACCCGTCAGAGCGACCGGATCGAGGGGCTCGCCACCGATCTCGCCGCCTTCGCCGACTGGCTCGACGCCACCGATCCCTTTGCCGGCCCGGCGCCCTTCGATGCGGTCTACCGACATGCGGAGGCCGCCTACGGGCTCGAAGCCCAGGAGCTGATCGTCTCGCTCTGCCTGGAGCCGAACGGCGATCTGGTCGACCCGCTGGTCACGACGATGGCCGCGACCGAAGGCCTGAAATTCGAGGCCGGCATGACCGTCGGCCGGCTGAAGGACCTGATCGCCAGCCACTACCGCTGGGCGCTGGAGATCGACTTCTCCGCTCCGCACGCCCAGAAGCGGTTCTGGTACGTGTCGGAGGAGAAGCTGGAGCCCCGTCTCGGCGAGCGCGACGAGGAGCCCGGGGCCGACCGCGAGATGCCGCTGGCGATCGCCCGGGACGTGCGGGCGCTTGCCGATCTTCTGGACGACTTCCGGGACGACCAGTTGGTGGTCGAGGTGACCCTCGCCCGGCCAGAGGCCCGCTATGCCGCGGCCCGGGTGCAGACCATCGCCCGCCACCCGTATGGCGAGATCCGCGACAATCTCATCGATGCGGATTGCCTGCCGATCGACCTCCTGCGCTGCAAGCTTTCGTTCTTCGGCGCCTCGAAGTTCGATCCGAAGTCGGACCGTTGGACCCGCATCACCATGTTCGCCGGCGCACCGCTTCCCGACGAATTGACGCCGGAGACCGGCGACTGGTTCCTGCTCGCTCCTGGATCGGCGTCGTGACCACCCTTTCCCTGAACGAGGTCGAGCAGTCGATCCGCAAGGCCGCCGTCGGGGCGGGTCTGCCCCAGGGCACCGCCTACGAGACCGGCCGTGCAGCCGGGTGGCTGGCGGTCGCCGGCCTGCCTGCCTTCACGATCTCGGCCGATGCGCTGGAAGCCGCGCACGCAGGCGCGACCGCAGGTGCGCGCGTCACGCACCTTGATGGCGGCTGGCTGATCGAGCCCGCCGACGACCGCCCACTCTGTCCCTGCCGCGCCGGTGTGGCGGCCGCCGACCTCCTGAACGCGGGCGCGCAGTCGGTCACCCTGAAGACGGTGGCCTGGCCGATCCTCGCCGTCGCGCTTCTGACGGTGCTGACCGAGACCCGGTCCGCCGTCGTTCGTCTCGGTGGAGGAGACAACCCGGACAGCGCACCCGGCCTCGCGGTCCGCGGGGGCGTTGCAACGGCATCGACCCACGACACGCTGGCCGCCGCCCAGATTTCGGCGACCGACCTGACGGTGACGGCAAGCGAGGCGGCTGCTCCGGCGCCAGGGACCTCCTATGGCGACGCGGCCGCTCGCCGCCGCACGGTTACCGACGGCGTGTCACCCGATCCGGCCGCTGCCGACCGGATCGCTCGCCTGATCGCCAACACCCTGGTTCCGGCGTCCGACCTCTCGCGCGACCGCGGCGCCGGCGCCGGCCTCATCGACAGCAACTGATCCCCACCCAGCCTCGAGAGATCCCGCCGTGAGCAGCACCCGTCTGAGCCTGTCCGACATCGAAGACCTCGCCTATCAGGCCGTCCTCGGCGCGGGCGCGGCCGAACCGGCCGCAGCCGCCATGGCGCGGGCGACCCGGGCGGCCGAGCGCGACGGCATCCGCAGTCACGGGCTGCACTACATCCCGATCTATTGCGAGCACGTGGTGTGCGGAAAGGTCGACGGCCGGGCCGAACCGGTTGTGGAGCGCCCCCGCCCCGGCTCCGTCCGCGTCAATGCCCGTTCCGGGTTCGCCCACCCGGCCATCGAGGCCGGATTTGCGGAACTCGTCCCGGCCGCCCGCGAAAACGGCGTGGCGGGACTTGCCGTCTTCAACTCCTACAATTGCGGCATTCTCGGCTATCACACCGAGCGGCTCGCGGCCGAAGGCCTCGTCGGGCTGGGCTTCACCAACGCGCCAGCCTCAATTGCCCCCCACGGCGGGAAGACGCCTGTGATCGGGACCAATCCGTTCTCGTTGGCGGTCCCCGGCGATCCCGAAGCGCGCGTCCTGATCGACCAGAGCGCCAGCACGGTCGCCAAGAGCGAGATCATGATGCGCGCCCGCGAGGGAGAGGCGATCCCGGAAGGCTGGGCGCTGGACGCCGACGGCAACGCCACCACCGATCCGGAGGCTGCGCTGAAGGGCTCCATGACGCCGTCGGGCGGCGCGAAGGGCTTCGGCGCCGGACTGATGGTCGAGATCTTCGCCGCAGCCCTGTCCGGCGCGACGCTCGGCAAGGACGCGAGCCCCTTCTCCGGCACGGCCGGCGGACCGCCGAAGACCGGCCAGTTCTTCTTCGCCGTCGATCCGGAGCCGTTTTCCGGCGGCGCCTTCGCCGACCGCATCGCCGACCTGGTCGCCGCGATCGACGCCCAGGACGGCGCCCGCGTTCCCGGCTCCCGCCGCTTCGCCAACCGCGCTCCAGCCGACCGCGACGGCGTCGACGTCGCTGACGCGCTTCTGGAGCGGATCCGGGCCTACGTAAAGTAGGGTCCGTTTCCGGACATATCCGAACCGTCACTTGACTTCGCGCGCGCCTGGATCGCTCAATCCGGGTGGATGGTGAGCGCGCTCAAGTGGCTGGGCATGCCCGCCGTGGACCGTGCGGCGCCGGATCGAACGGACGGCCGCGGCTGGGGAGCTGGAAATGTCCAAGACCGTCGCCCACGTCATCGTCGAAACCCTGATGGAAGCCGGCGCCAGGCGCTGCTACGGCATCGTCGGCGATACGCTGAACTACGTCACCGACGCCATGCGCGCCCAGGGCATGGAATGGGTACACGTGCGCCACGAGGAAGTGGGCGCGTTCGCCGCCGGCGCGGAATCCTACATGACCGGCGAACTGACGGTCTGCGCCGGCTCGACCGGTCCCGGCAGCCTTCACTTCGTCAACGGCATCTTCGAAAGCCACCGCAACGGCTCGCCCGTGGTGCTGATCGCCTCGCAGATCGATCGGGTTCAGGAAGGGCTGAACTTCCCCCAGTCGGTCGACCAGAAGAAGATCTACGAGCAGTTCTCGGTCTTCTGCGAATATGTCAGCCACCCGGAACAGGCGCGCCGGATCACCGCGATGGCCGCCCAGGCGGCCCTGACGAAGCGCGGCGTCGCCGTGATCATCGTCAACGGCGACACCACCAAGCTCCAGACCAGCGACAGCCACCACTGGGCCGTCTCCCGTCCCAACCCGGTGCTGAGGCCGAACGACGACGAGCTGGCTGCCGTTGCCGACCTGATCCGGGAGGCCGGAAAGATCACGATCTTCGGCGGCTTCGGCTGCCGTGACGCCCATGACGAGGTTGTCGCGCTGGCCGCAAAGCTGAAGGCGCCGATCGCCCACACCTCGCGGGTCAAGGAGTTCCTCGAGCACGACAATCCCTACAACGTCTCCATGACCGGCATCATCGGCATGAAGTCCGGCTTCGAGGCGGTGGAGGGATGCGACCTCCTGCTCTGTCTGGGCACGGATTTCGCTTGGACCCAGTTCTATCCGCGTCACGCCAAGATCGTTCAGATCGACAACGACCCGCTCAATCTCGGCCGCCGGACCCCCGTAACGCTCGGTCTGCTGGGCGACGTGAAGGACACGGTGGCCGCCCTCCTCCCGCTCGTCGAAGAGCGCAGCGACGACCATTTCCTGCAGGAGTCGCTCAAGGAGCACGCCCACAGCCTCAAGGTCCTCGACGACCAGACCCACGAGCCCTCACCCGAGCTGATCCACCCGCAGTTCGTCGCCAAGACCCTCGACCGGATCGCGCCCGACAACGCCGTCTTCACGGCGGACGCCGGCTCTCCGTTCGTCTGGATGCTGCGCTACGTGAAGGCGAACGGAAAGCGGCGCTTTCTCACGAGCCTGCTGCACGGCACCATGGCAAACGCCTATCCCCAGGCGATCGGCTGTGCGAAGGCCTACCCGGACCGGCCGGTGATCGCCATGTGCGGCGACGGCGGCATGACCATGCTGATGGGCGACCTGCTGACCCTGGTTCAGGAAAAGCTGCCGGTTAAGATCCTGGTCTTCCACAACGGCACGCTCGGGTTCGTGGAAATGGAGATGAAGGTGGAAGGGCTGCTCGATTCCTTCACCGGCCTCCAGAACCCGAACTTCGGCGACCTCGCCAAGGCCTGCGGCTTCTATGGCGCCCAGGTGACCAACGCCAATGACCTCGAAGGCGCCATGCGCGAGTGGCTGGCCCAGCCGGGACCGGCCCTGCTCGACGTTAAGGTCAACCGAATGGAGCTTGTCATGCCGCCGACGATCAACGCCGGCGAAGTGGTCTCCACGGCCGTCTACGGGGCGAAAGCGGTCATGAACGGCCGGCTGGACGACGTCTGGACGCTCCTCGACCACAATTTCCGCAAGTAGGCGCGCAACGCCGGATCGACGCCGCGCGATCCGTTCGTATGCGGCGTTGCGCGGCTCCCGTGACTGGGTCCTGACGGGCCTCCATCGGCCAAGATTCAATTTTTCTGAAATAAGAGACAGATATACCTATTTGTCTTAACCCGCCCGATGGGCCAGCCTGCGTCGGTCAGGCTCGGGACGATATCGTCCATTGGCACTTGTGGCCTGCACCTTGCTTGATCCACGCTAGGATACGGGGTCGGGCGCAGGGGCGCCATCGGCGGGTCCTCTCGCTGTCCTGGCTCGGTATTCATGCCTCCCTACCCCTCGGGAGGCCAAACGACGCTGCCCGATCAGCGTCATCAACATGAACCAAGAGGAGCAGCACCATGACGCATTTGAGACCGCTGGTTGCGGCGGGCGGCATTGCCCTGTTCGCGACCTTCGCGCCGGCCGGCGCGAAAGCTGCGGAGTGCGGCACCGACGACACCATCACCATCGCCAACATGACCTGGCTCTCCGCCAGCGTGCTGGCGAACGTCACCGAGCAGATCCTCTCGGAAGGCTATGGCTGCAACGCCGAGCTGGTCCCGGGCGACACGGTTCCGACCGCCACCTCGATGCTGACCAAGTCGGAACCCGACATCGCCCCGGAGATGTGGGTCTCCACCGCCCAGGCCATCTGGGACAAGGCGATGGACAAGGGCAACGTCTACAAGGCCGGTGACATCTTCGGCGACGGCGGCGTCGAGGGCTGGTGGATTCCCGACTACGTCGCCGAGGAGCACCCGGAGATCAAGTCGGTCACCGACCTCAAGGAGAACTGGGAAGTCTTCTCCGAACCGTCCTCTCCCGATGCCGGCCGCCTCTATGGCTGCCCGCCCGGCTGGGGCTGCGAGATCATCACCAACAACCTGTTCGACGCCCTCGGCCTCGAAGAGACCTTCGAGCTCTTCTCGCCGGGGTCCGGCGCCAACCTGAAGGCCTCGTTCGCCCGCAAGGTGACGCGCAAGGAGCCCATCGTCGGCTACTACTGGGGTCCGACGGCCGTGATCGGCCGCTACAACCTGGTCCGGCTGGAGATGCCGCCGTTCGAGCAGGAGAAGTTCACCTGCCTCACCGATTCCAACTGCGCGGATCCGCAGGTGACCGGCTGGAAGAAGGGCGAAGTGGCGGTCGCAGCCACCACCGACCTGCGTGAAAAGGCCGCCCCCGTCGCCGACTTCCTGTCCAAGATGCAGGTCCCGAACGACGTGGTGAACAAGGTCCTCGCCTGGGGCGACGAGCAGTCGGCGAGCCCGGAGGACACGGCGGTCTACTTCCTCAAGACCTATGAGGACGTTTGGACCGAGTGGGTTCCGGAGGACGTCGCGACCTCCGTGAAAGAGTCGCTGTCCTGACGGCGCCCGCCCACCGGTGAAAACGCCCGACCGGCCGACGATGGCGACAGGTGTGCATACCGGCTCGCCACAAGCAGGACGGCTGCGCACGTCGGCCGGAGTCGGGTGATCACGACCAACGACCGGCGCGGCGGCCTTCGGGCCGCCGCGTTCGCACGGGGCAACCACACAAGCGCCTGACAAGAGCGTGCGCCCGCATTTCGAACAAAAAGCCTTTCCGAAGCAGAGGGACCACAGGCGATGGACTCCGGCTTTCCAGAGCTGATCAACACGCGCGGGCTGCGGCTCGCGATCGACGACGCCTTCAACTGGGTCGTCATCGAATGGGGCCGTCAGCTCGAGATCGCGTTCCTGCCGGTGCTCCGGCTTCTGAACAATATCGAAGACGGCCTCCTCTGGCTCCCCTGGTTCGTCGTCATCGCCGTGATCGCGGGCATCGGCTACCTGGCCACCCGCTCGATCTGGACCGCGATCGGCATCGCCGTGATGCTGTTCCTCACCGGCCTGATCGGGCTTTGGGAACCGGCGATGGCCACCATCGCGCTGATGCTCACCGCCACGCTCCTCGCCGTCCTGATCGGCATTCCGCTCGGCATCCTGATGTCACGCTCTGACCGGATGCAGTCGATCATGCTGCCGGTCCTCGACGTCATGCAGACCATGCCGATCTTCGTCTACCTGATCCCGTTCGTGATGCTGTTCGGCCCCGGCAAGATCCCGGCATTGCTCGCCACGATCGTATTCGCCGTACCGCCCGTGATCCGGCTGACCAATCTCGGCATCCGTCAGGTCGATGCGGAGGTCATCGAAGCGGTCACCGCATTCGGCGCAACGTCCACCCAGCGCCTGTTCTCCGTGCAGATCCCGCTTGCCCTGCCGACCATCATGGCCGGCATCAACCAGACCACCATGATGGCGCTCTCCATGGTGGTGATCGCCTCCATGATCGGCGCCGGCGGCCTCGGCTATCAGGTGCTGCAGGGCATCCAGCGGCTGGAGGTCAGCCGCGGATTGCTGGCCGGCCTCGCCATCGTCTTCCTGGCCATCATCTTCGACCGGATCGCCCAGGCCTATGGCCGCCGCGTCCAGCAGCACCTGCACAACAACTGAGGGGCCTGAGCCACGATGAGCAACGACGCCCCGGCGCAAGAACCCAAGATCTCGATCGAGCATGTCTACAAGATCTTCGGCGAGGATCCGCAATCGGTGCTCCCGCAGGTCGAGGCCGGTGCGGACAAGCGCGAGATCCTGGAACAGACCGGCCACGTGATCGGCATCCGCGACATCAGCCTGCAGATCCAGCCCGGCGAGACCTTCGTCGTGATGGGCCTGTCGGGGTCGGGAAAGTCCACCCTGATCCGCCACGTGAACCGGCTGATCGAACCGACCGCCGGCCAGATCCTGATCGACGGCCAGGACGTTCTCACCCTCGACGAGAAGCAACTGCGCGATCTCAGGCGGCAGAAGATCTCCATGGTGTTCCAGAAGTTCGCGCTTCTGCCGCACCGCTCGGTCCTGTCCAACGTCATGTATCCGCTGAAGGTCGGAGGCGTCTCCACCGACAAGGCCAAGGCGGCGGCGATGGAGCAGATCGAGACCGTGGGGCTCGCCGGTTACGAGGACCGCTACCCGCGCCACCTGTCGGGCGGCATGCAGCAGCGGGTGGGACTCGCCCGGGCGCTCGCCACCAGCGGCGACGTCCTGCTCATGGACGAAGCCTTCTCCGCCCTCGATCCGCTCATCCGCGGCGACATGCAGGCCCAGCTCAAGACGCTGCAGGCCAAGCTGCACAAGACGATCATGTTCATCACCCACGATCTCGACGAGGCGCTGCTGCTGGGCGATCACATCGCGATCCTGAACGATGGCGAACTGCGCCAGGTGGGCACCGGCGAGGATATCCTGCTCAATCCGGCCGACGATTATGTCGCCCGCTTCGTCCGCGACGTGAACCGGGGGCGCGTGGTGACGCTGGCCACCACGGCCCGGACGCCCACCACCCTGTCGGCGTCGGATCTCTCCCGCGACAAGCTCGAGCAGGCGCTGACCAGCGTCTCCGAAGCCGTCATCGTCACGGACGCGGACGGGCGCCCGGTCGCAGCCGTCACCGAAGGCCATCTCCACGCCAATCGGGACAAGGCCGAAGACTGGTGGCGGTCGCCGGACAACCTCCCCACCCCGCAGACCGCCGACGAGACGACGGTCCTGGCCGAGATCCTTCCCCTGTTCGCCGGAAGCGAGACCCCGCTCGCGGTGGTGAATTCCAACGGGGTTCTCGTCGGCAAGATGGCCGCCGCAGACGCCCTTGCAGCCCTCTCCAATTCCGACTGACCAACGACGCGGCCGGAGCGGCCGCTCAACCGGCGGCGTTACGGAAGCACGGGCGTCGGCGTTTCGCTTTGGGAGCGGATGGGCCGCAGAAAGACGCGGCTGATCTCGTCGCGGCTGGCCTCCAGCGCCCGGGTCAGCTCGCGCATGGTCGTCTCCACCTCTTCGCCCGAGAGGGTCTCCCGGAAGTCGATGGACACGGCCACGAGGATCTCGCGCGGGCCGAGATGCATGGTCAGCACCTCGCCCACGTGATTCACGCGATCATCCGCCGAGAGAACCTCGTCGACGTCCTTGAGCACACCGGCCGAGGCGCTCTCCCCAGTCATCAGGCTCAGGGTCTCGCGGGCGAGGAACACGGCCGTGGCAACCAGAATGGCGCCGATGAGGATCGAGGCGATGCCGTCGAACACCGGCATCTGTAGATAATAGGCGAGAGCGACGCCGACCAGCGCGACCGTCAGGCCCGCCAGCGCCGCGAAATCCTCGCAGAAGATCGCGAACACGCTCGGGTCCTTGCTGGCCCGCAGGGCGCGCCAGATCGACCGGTTGGGCTGCCGATGCCTGAGCTCCTTCCATGCGATCCGGAAGACGAAGCCCTCGATGACGATCGCGATCCCGAGAACGAGAAAGTTGATCCAGGGCTGATGAATGGGTTCGGGCTCGAGCAGGCGATGGATGCCCTCGTAGATCGACACCGATCCGCCAAGCGCGAAAATCAGCAGCGCCACCACGAACGCCCAGAAATAGATTTCCATGCCGTAGCCGAACGGATGCCGGTCGTCCGGCGGCCGTGACGCGCGCTTCATGCCGAGGAGCAGAATGGCCTGGTTGGAGGTGTCCACCGTGGAGTGGATCCCCTCCGACAGCATCGCGCTGGAGCCCGTCCAGGCGGCCGCCGCGAACTTGGTCACCGCGATCGCCAGATTGCCGATCATCGCGGCGTAGACGACGCGTTTCGATCCCGATGCCATCGGCCCCTACCCCTTCAAATCATTCCGTTCGTTGCCGGTCGTGGATCATCAACCCCCGGGTGGCAAGCCGGTTCCCGGTCCGATCGACAGAGACCGGTTTTGGCAGAGACCTACGGCTCCACCGGTCCGGGCACCAGCGCAGGGGTCTTGCCGGTGAGGTAATAGGCGATCAGCGACAGCCATTCCCGAACGGCGAGATTGGTGCGATAGAGCCCGAAGGCCATCGACGGGGTCCAGGCGTAGGGATCGTCGCCGCCGGGGGTGCGGTAGTCGACCGGCCACGGCACGATCCCTGTCCAGCCGGCCTCCTCGAACACGCCGATGGCGCGCGGCATGTGCCAGGCGGACGTGACCAGGATCCAGGTCTGCCCAGGCTCCGGCTGCAGGAGGGATTTGAGATTGACGGCGTTGTCCCATGTGGAGGCCGCCCGTTCCTCGATCCGGATGCGGGCCCGGGAGACGCCGAAGCTTTCGAACAGCCGTGCCGCGAATTCCGCATTGCCGATCTGGCCGACCGGCGGCGGCGGCCCGTTGGAGATCGCCACGGTCGCCAGCGCATAGCGCTCGGCCAGTTCCGCGACGGCGATCAGCCGGTCGGCGCCGTCGTTGACCTCCGGGATCTGCCGCGACCGCACCATGGCCGCATCGATGGCCCCGCCGAGAACCAGGATGCCGCTCGGCGCTTCCTGCGGAGGTGTCGGACCCGGAAACCGCTGTTCCAGCGGGCGCATGAGCAGCGTCGACAGGGGCGCGAACCCGGCGAACACGAACCCGAACGCGGCCAGCGCCACCAGGATCAGTCCGGTCCGCCGGACGTTCACGAGAAGGCAGGCAAGCCCGAGAAACAGGAGAACGATCAGGAAGTTCGACGGACGAAGGATGAAGAAGACCCAGTCGGCCAGCCAGTCCGGCATCGCTTTGCCCGTCTCCCGATCGCGGCCGCCTCACAGATTGCCGCAATAGCCCGATATCAGTCCGTCGGGAAAGTCCCGGCCGGCCACTCGATCATAGCACGCACCGCCGGGCCTACGTATCCCACTCGGGCTCCACGTCCATGCGGACGAGCCGGCCGTCTGGACGGCGGAGCGAGGTCAGTTCCTCCATCTCCTCGCGGGCCAGCTCGAAATCGTAGGCGCCGAGATTCTCTTTCAGCCGATCCGGGTTGCCGGTCTTGGGAATGGCAACCACGCCTTCCTGCTGGATCAGCCAGCGCAGCGCGATCTGGGCCGGCGTCTTGCCGTGGCGCTGGGCGATGTCCTTGACCAGCGGCTCCTCCAGAACCTTGCCGCGGGCGACCGGCGCGTAGGCGGTCACCGCCATCTGATGCTTGCGGCAGGCGTCGCGCACCGGATCCTGGTTGAGATGAAGGTGGTACTCGACCTGGTTGGTGGAGAGCGGCGCATCGGTCAGCTCCGACGCCTCCTCGATCAGCGCCACGTTGAAGTTGGCCACGCCGATGCCGCGGGTGAGCCCGCGCTCGCGCACCTCGTTCAACGCCCCGATCGGTTCGGCGAGCGCCACCTCCGGGCTCGGCCAGTGAATGAGGTAGAGATCCACATGGTCCAGGCCCAGACGCTGCAGGCTGTCTTCGGCCGCGTGCTGGAGCTGCCCGTCGCGCAGGTGCGTGTGCCAGACCTTGGTGGTCACGAAGATCTCGTCGCGGGGTACGCCGGACGCCTTGATGCCGCGCCCCACGGCTTCCTCGTTCCCGTACATTTCGGCGGTGTCGATATGGCGGAACCCGGCCTTCAGGGCCTGGGTGACCATGTGCTCGCATTCCTCGCCCTTGAGGGGCCAGGTACCGAACCCGAGCGCGGGGATGTGAACGTCGGCGGTCTTCACCGTATGCATGACGAAGCTCCGGAATTGGCGGGACACGAAAGGCGGGGGCGACGGCGGGAGACCCGACCCGGAAGGGCCCTGATCAGGAATGTTCCCCGCGTCGCGGTTCGTCTGCTAACGCGCCGGGGCCAGCGCTGTTCCGTCGACGAAGCCCACGCTGCCGTTCCACTCGACTTCGCAGGCGCGCTCGTCGAGGATCTTGCGCCAGGTGGCCGGCGATCCGAACTGCCAGGTCGCGAACGGGATCTCCGGACGGCACCAGCGCAGCACGATCCCGTCCGCCCCCTTCGGCACGGTCGCGACCGGCCGGGCTCCAGCTTCGATCGCCCCGCGAAGGGGCGTTTCGGACCGGGCGGTGTACCGCACGTCATAGGGGCTCGGCGACTGGGCGACGGAGGGCGGCGCCAGTCCCGTGCCGAAGACGATGAGCGCGGCCGTCATGGCCGCCCGGACCGGCATCTTAGCGCTACCCGATTTCGGACGCCGACGAGACGATCTTGCCGACCAGCCCGTACTCGACGGCCTCGTCCGGACCCATCCAGTAGTCGCGGTCGGTGTCCTTGGCGATGCGCTCGATCGGCTGCCCGGTCGCCTCGGAGAAGATCTTGTTCAGGCGGTCGCGCATCTTGAGAATCTCGCGCGCCTGGATCTCGATGTCGGTTGCCGCACCGCCGGCGCCGCCGGACGGTTGATGCAGCAGGAAGCGGGTGTTCGGCGTGCAGTAGCGCCGCTCCTTCGGCACCGACACATAGATCAGCGCGCCGGCGGAGGCGACCCAGCCCATGCCGAGAATGTTCACCGGGGCGTCGATGAACCGGATCGTGTCATGGATCATGTCGCCGGATTCGACGTGTCCGCCCGGAGACGACACGATCACGTTGATCGGATCCTTCGACACGTGGGCGAGCGCCAGCAGGCGCTGGGTCACGTCGCGGGCCATTTCCATCGACACCTGGCCGATGACCATGACGGTGCGTGCCTCGAACAGGTGCTTGTCGACCGGGATCGACTGTTGTCCCTTGATCTTCTCCTCGTCCTCTTCGTCGTCGAGGCGGGGCGCGGTCTCGTAGGCCTGAGGCATGTTGGTCCAATCCGATGTGGGAGAATTCCGGATCGGCGCTGCGGCCAGCGCCGTTGTCTTTTTCTAGTGCCGGAGATGTCGTCACGCAAACCCCGGAAGTCAATTCGCCATGACCTCCGGGCGCGGAGGCCATCGCATTGAAGGCCAGTTGTGGCAACCGGTCAGGCCCAGTCGTCGTCGTCCTCGTCGCTCAGCGGATCCTCGTCCTCACCGAGTTCGTCATCATCGCTGGGCACCGGCACCCGGAACCCAGGCGGCGGCGTGCCCTCAAGAAGGCCGGCTCCCTTCAGCTCGTCGAGCCCAGGCAGGTCGTCGATCGCCTGAAGGTTGAAATGATCCAGAAACGCGGTCGTCGTTCCGTAGGTCACCGGCCGCCCTGGGGTCCGACGCCGTCCGCGCAGGCGGATCCAGCCCGTCTCCAGAAGCACGTCGATGGTGCCCTTGGAGGTGGAAACGCCGCGCACCTCCTCGATCTCCGCCCGGGTCACCGGCTGATGGTAGGCGATGATGGCGAGGGTCTCCAGCGCGGCCCGCGACAGCTTGCGCGGCTCCACCGCCTCGCGGGTGAGCAGGAACGCCAGATCTTCCGCCGTGCGGAACGCCCATCCTTCGGCCACCTCCACGAGGTTGACCCCGCGGCTGGCATAGGCGTGCTTCAGATCCTGCAACAGCCCGGGCACGTCGGCCGATCGCGGTAGGCGCTCCGCAAGGGTCGCCTCGCCGAGCGGTTCGGCGGATGCGAACAGGATCGCCTCCAGCATCCGAAGGTGCTCCCGACGCTCCCGGGAGGACAGGTTGGTGACGTTGTCGCCGAACAGCCGAGGCGCGTCGGCCCCCTCCTCGCTCATGTCTCGCCCCCATCGGGCGCGCGCGTCTTCACGTAGATCGGCGCGAATGGTGCCGTCTGGCGCAGTTCCAGATGGCCCTCGCGCACCAGTTCCAGACTTGCCGAGAACGTGCTCGCCAGCACCGTCGGACGCTGGCCCGGATCGGTCATGTAGCGCTTCAAGAGCTCGTCGATCGGCGTCCAGTCGGCGATGGTGCCGACGATGCGCTCCAGCGCCGACCGGGCGTCGGCGAGCGACCACACGACCCGCCGGCGCATGTGGACCACGGTGCCCATCTCGCGCTGGCGCTGGGAGGCATAGGCCGACAGGAGATCGTAGACGCTGGCCTGCCACTTGGTGGTGCGCTTGACGCCGATGGGCTCCGGCGCGCCGCGGGCCAGGACGCCCTGCCCCAGGATCGGCCGGGCCATCAGGTCCTCGCCCGCCTTGCGCATGGCTTCCAGGCGCTTGAGACGGAAGGCGAGCTCCGCCGCCAGTTCCTCGCCCGTGGGCTCCTCGTCGTCGTCGGACTGCTTGGGCACCAGAAGCCGCGATTTCAGGTAGGCGAGCCAGGCCGCCATGACCAGGTAGTCGGCGGCCAGTTCGAGCCGGATGCGGCGCGCCTCCTCGATGAAGGCCAGATATTGTTCCGCCAGATCGCTGACGGAGATCCGGGTGAGATCCACCTTCTGGGACCGCGCCAGCGCCAGCAGAAGATCGAGCGGCCCCTCGAAGCCGCGAATGTCGAGATGCAGCGCGTCCGGTTTTTCCGGCTCGCTGCGGACCGGCGCCTCGAAAGGGTCGGTCTCCGTCTCTGTCATGATGCCGGCTCCGGGGCGGACCAGACCGGCGCCAGAAGGGACACCAGGTGGCGCCGCGCGTCCGCCACGTCGAAGTCGTCCGGCGTCCGGCGCAGAGCCAGCGCCCGCCCGCAGCGCTCCAGGGCCTGGCCGGCAAGCACCGGCGTTCGGTCGGCGACCGCGTCCATCTCCGAAAGCCGCCCGTTGCAGTGGAGATTCAGGTCGCAGCCGGCGGCGATCGCCGCCTCGGCGCGGCCGGCCAGAGACCCGCTCAGCGCCTGCATGGAAAGATCGTCGCTCATCAGGCAGCCATCATAGCCGATCTGCCCGCGGATGATCTCCTGAATGACGGTCGAAGACGTCGTCGCCGGCCGGTCCGGGTCCAGCGCCGTGTAGACCACGTGGGCCGTCATGGCGAACGGGCAGTCGGTCAGGGCGGCGAACGGAGCGAAATCGGTCGCGGCAAGGGTTTCCGGATCGGTATCGACGACGGGAAGCGCCAGGTGGCTGTCGGCGCCGGCGCGTCCGTGCCCGGGAATGTGCTTCATCACCGGAAGCACGCCACCGGCGAGGAGCCCGTCCATGGCCGCGCGACCGTAGGCGGCAACCGTCTCAGGATCCTCGCCATAGGCACGGTCGCCGATCACGTCGTGGGCGCCCGCAACGGGCACATCGAGCACCGGCAGGCAGTCGACATCGACGCCGAGCGCCGCCAGGTCCGATGCGATCAGCCGGGTGGCGAGGCGGCAGGCTTCCAGACCGGCCTCCATATCGCGGCGGCCGAGATCGCCGAACACCCTGCCCGGCGGATAGGCAGGCCAGCCCGGCGGCGACAGGCGCTGCACGCGGCCACCTTCCTGGTCGATCAGGACCGGCGCTTCCCAGCCCAGCACGGACCGGGATTCATCGACCAGCGCGTGGATCTGATCCGCGCTCTCGCAGTTGCGGCGAAACAGGATCAGCCCCCAGGGCTCCGCCGCCCGCAGGAACGCAGCCTCGTTCTCGCCGAGGCGCGGCCCCGCCAGTCCGGTGATGAAGGCTCTGCTTTCGCTCACAGCACGTCTGATCCCAACAAGGCGTGATTCCGTTTCGCCAACCTCTAGCGGAGAGGAGATGGCCGGCGGAAGTCAACCTCGCCGGCCATCGCTTCGGACATCGCTAACAGGAGAATGGGCGACGCCCATGCCCGGAGACGGGCAACCACGCCGGAGCGCTCATCGCGAACGGGCCTAATTGCGGCCGATGAAGCAGTCCCCGCCCGCGGCCTTCAGCTCGCTGCAGAGCTGATTGGCGGCCTCCCGGCTCTGCACCGGCAGACGAACCCGATAGAAGGTTCCACGGGTCCCGAGGTCCGCGGCCTGGATCGACGGCTGCCTCCCGCCAAGAACCGACGGGAACCGGCTCTGAAGCTGCCGGTACGTGGCCTGCGCGGCTTCGGGCGAGCGCTGCGAGCTGACCTGAACCGCCCAGGGACCGGACGGCGCCGACGCCACCTGAGTGCTCTCGGACGCGGGCTGGGTCGACTGGTCGGCGGCCGGCTGCCGGGTCGAGCGCTGGGCATTGGCGGCGAGCTGCGCCGGTGACACCCGCTCTCCGACGGATTCCGAAGGGCTCGTGGTCGACGGCGCGGGCGATACCGACCGGGCCGGAGCCGGCGCCGGCAGCGGCGCGTTCGCGTTCGCATTGCCGGATGCGGTTGCCGTCTGACCCTCGCCGTCCGGCGTCAGCGACAGCGGACCGTTCGATGTGGTCGTGCTGACGCGGCTCGTCGTGACCGATCGGGTCTCCGAGCCGGTGTCCGCCACGTCTTCCTCCTGGGCCGGCTGCGGCTCGGACGTCGGCACCCGTTCCGACGTGCGGATCGGCGACGGGGCCGTGATCGCAGCGGTGTCCGACGCGTTGTTCCCGGCGGATGCGGCGTCGTTCCCCGTTTCCGAGGCCGCGGTGTCCGTGCCGGCGGCCGTACCGCCCGTGAGGTTCGCGGCCGCATTGGACCCGGAACTCGGGCTGAAGATGCCCTGGTCGGCCGAGGCCGTGCTGCGGCCCGCATCGACCTCGTCGGCCGGGATGATCGTCCCGTCGGGTCGGACCACGACCGTGCGGACCCGTTTCGGCAGCAGTGGCGACGAGGCCGAACTCGCCCCGTTGGCCAGCGAACTCTGGGTCGGATCGATCGGGTCCTCGGAACTCTGAACGACCCGGCCGGACTCGCCCTCCCCACCGACGCGGTCATAGACCGTCTTGGTCTGGGCGGTGTCGCCACCGGCCTCGTCGGGGACGACCTTGACGCCGTCCGCGTTGGCCTCGATCAGCGGAGGCGGGCCGCTCTCCGTCTGCTCGACCGACGTCGCACCGAATACGAAGTAGCCCACGAGGCCCAGCGCAATGATGCCGGCGACACCCGCTGCGATGGGCACGATCGGCCGCCGCCTGCGCTCGGAGAGACCGAGTGCTGCGTCCATCTCCTCGAGGGAGTGTTCGGGCAGCGCGTGCTCGTCCTCATCCCACTCCGGCTCGGCCTCGTCATAGTAGCGGTCGTCGGCGTCGTAGGCGTCGTCGTCCGCGTACTCCGCGTCCTCGTAGGCGTCGTCGCCATAGTCCTCATCGTGGACGTCCCGATCTCCGGCATTCAGCGGCTCGCCGGAGGGAACGGCGCGCGCCTGCGCGGTGTCCTCGGCCCGGCGATCGCCGGACGCATCGCGGACGCCCAGGAACCGGGGCGCCTCGACCGGCGCATCGTCCTCGTCGTCGTCATCCGCAAACAGCGCGTCGGCGAGCCGGTCGGCCATATCCTGGGTCTTGGCTTCCGCCGGCTTCGGAGCGGCGAAGGCCCGCCACGGATCCGTGCCCGACATGCCCGGCAGATCGTCGAAATCCAGGCCGCCGGTCTTCTTCGGCGCGGGATCGACCTCTTCGGCCGGCTTCGCTTCTTCGGAAGAGGAAAAGCGGAAGCTCGGAACGGCGCGGCGCGGTCGCACCGTCGGCACCGGGATCACCGGCGCCTCCTGCGTCGGTTCGTCGTCATCGCCATCCGTCGTCGCCTCGCCGGGCTCGGCACGGCGCGGCACGCGGTAGAGGCTGGGCGACTGCGGTTCGCCGTCATCCGATGCGGGGCCGGACGCTGAGGGCTCCACGGGCCGCGCGCTGTCGGCATCCGCGGCAGCCGGACCGGCCTTCCGCTCGGTCCCGCCGCTCTGCCCGCTGTCTTCCATCTCGCGCTTGAAATCGGCCGCGGCGGTCGGTCCGGCCACGCTGGCGGCGGCCAGGCCGGCGGTCAGCGGCGGCGTCCGCCCCATCATCGGCGCCGGGTGGGCGCGGCTGCCTTCGGACGCCGACTTCGGGTCGTCGCTGCTCTCCGTCTCCCCGCCGGAGCCGTCCTGCTGCCCGGCGCTGGCCTGGCCGGAACCGGTATCGTCGGAACTCCGCCGTCCGAGCCGGTCGCGAAGCCGGTTCAGGGCCGCAATCGTCGGATTGTTGTCTTCGTCGGGCTCGGACGTAGCCGGAGGCGTCTCTGCCCGACGCGGCGGCACGCGGGGGGCTTCCGGCGACGACGCCCGAGCAGGCGCCTCGGGGGCGTTGCGATCCGGATCCTGAAAAATGCGCGGACGGGGCGTCGGCTCCGATGGGGCCGCATCCCCGGTGCCCGGACGCGCCGGCGTCTCGGCAGATCGCGGCGCAGGCGCAGCTGGCGCCGCCGTCCGCGTGGGCGCTGCCGGTGCCGGACGGGCCGATGCCCGGGTGGCCGAACCCTGGGCCGACCCGGACGGGTCCGGACCGCGGCGCCCCTGGGACGTAGCCCGCTCCGCCTCTGCACGGGCCGAAAGCGCAATCTTGCGGAACGCAGCGAAATCGTCGCCGTCGTCCGGTTCCTCGGTGTCATCAGCCGCCGGACGGGACGGACCTGCCTCAGGAGGGGCAGCCGGAGCTGGCGTGGCGGCGGGAGCCTGCGGCGCAGTCGCGGCCACACGTCCGGCATCCGGATCTGCGGGCTCGTCCGATACCGACGACACGGGCTCGACGGGCCCTTCGGGTGCCGCTATCGGGCGGGCCACCGGCGCATCCTCGGCCGATCGCCGGCGCACCGGCGCGCTTTCGGAGGCCTCCTGAGTGCGGCGGCTCGATGCCGGAATCGCGAACGACGGCCGCGGGCGCGGCGCCGACGGCTGGGCCGCTGGCTTCCGATCCGTCTCGCCGTCGAGCTCCATCATCAGCGCCTGCATGAAGGGATCGTCGTCCTCGGGCGCCCCCTTCTCCGGCTCGGGTTCCTCAAGCGCGGGCGCCTCAGGCGCGGTGTCGTGGACCGGGTCCGCGTCCAGATCCGACTCGTCAGGCTCGTGTTCGGAGGCGTAGATCTCGCCCTCCGGCTCCAGGCCCTCGAAATCGGACTCGTCGTCCGGCACCCAGCGGTCCGCCTGATCGTCCGGCTCGCGGTCTCCCGCATCGTCGGAGTAGGAAAAATCATCGCCGTCATCCGGCATCGGCTCGAATTCGGCATCCGCCTCGTCCGCGCCGCTCAAAGCTTCTGCGTCGGCCGGCCCGTCCTCGCGCCAGCCCTCGTCAGCCTCGAGCTCGTCGCTGAAAGCCCTGCGGAACGCGTCCATCGGGAGCCCGCCGCGGCTTTCGCGGGGCGGATCTTCCGGCGCGTCTTCCGGGGAGAACCGATCCTCGTCGTCCAGATCGAACCGGAACGGGTCGTCCTGGTCCGGGTCATCGGCGCCAGGTCCGTCCTCGGGCTCGGACGATGCTTCCGCCGGGAAGCTCTCCCGATCCTCGTCGGGCAGGTTCTCGTACGGCTCATCGGCCGGGCCGGCTTCGAGGCCTCCCCGCACGGAACTCGACCGCCCACCGGGCCGCGGCCGCGGATCGGGCTCGACGTCCTGGTCCATGAATCGCGTCAGTTCCGACAGCGGATCGCCGCCGGTGTCGGCGGAAGACTCGCGGCGATCTGGCCAACGAGGCCCGATCGGGCGTCGCGGGGTCGGTTTCTCGTCGGTCATGTTTCGAACAGTCGCACTCTTTGCAGGACCGCCCTCAAAGGCCGGGCCGGTCTGGCGGAAACAAACTGGCGCGTCGTCCAACGACGTGATCGGGGACGACCGCCCTGGGCTTCATGCCCGCGGAAGGCCGCAACCGGCCGTTCCTTTCCCACGCCCCATCTTCGATCCAGACGCGTCGCCTTTCGCAATCAGACCCGCACGTCCGGCAGCCGCGCCGGACTGCCCTCAGCGCATTTCGTTCGGTGCCGTCACGCCGAGCACCGACAATCCGGCCTTCAGGGTCGTCTGGGTTGCAACGACAAGTGCCAGCCGAGCCTGGGTCGAGCCTGGATCGTCAGCGTTAATAAAGCGTAAGTGTGGCAATTCCTTCCCGCGATTCCAATGGCCGTGGAAGGCACTGGCCAGATCGTGGAGATAGAACGCCACCCGATGGGGCTCCCGCGCCTCGGCTGCAGCCAACGCGATGCGCGGCCACTCGGCAATCTTGGCGATCAGCGCGAGCTCGCCCGGATCGTCGAGCCGGCTCAGCGACGCTTCGGCGAGATGCTCCGGCGCCTTGGCTAGGTCCGGCACTTCCTCGCCCGCCTGTCTGAGCACGGACGCACAGCGCGCATGGGCGTACTGGACGTAGAAGACCGGGTTTTCGCGGCTCTGCTCGGTCACGGTCTTGAAGTCGAAATCGAGCGGCGCGTCGGCCTTGCGGAACAGCATCATGAAGCGGACGGCGTCGGCACCGACCTCGTCCACCACGTCGCGCAGCGTAACGAAATCGCCGGCCCGCTTCGACATGCGCACCGGTTCGCCGCCCCGGAACAGCTTCACGAGCTGGGTCAGTTCCACCGACAGCGCGCCCTTGCCATCGGTCAGGGCCGTGACGGCCGCCTTCATCCGCTTCACGTAGCCGCCGTGGTCGGCGCCCAGGACGTCGATCATGTCCAGGAAGCCGCGCGTGATCTTGTCGTAGTGATAGGCGATGTCGGAGGCGAAATAGGTATAGCTGCCGTCCGACTTCAGCAGCGGACGATCGATGTCGTCACCGAACTGCGACGAGCGGAACAGCGTCTGCTCGCGGTCTTCCCAGTCCTCGATCGGCTGGCCCTTCGGCGGCGGCAGCGTCCCCTGATAGATCAGGCCGCGCTCGGTGAGCGCCGCCATGGCCTCGGCGACCCGGTCCCGGTCGCCGGAAACCAGCGAGCGCTCGGAGAAGATCACATCGTGTCGGATCGAGAGCGCCGCGAGATCGTCCCGGATCATCGCCATCATCCGCTCGACGGCGAACGGGCGGATGACCGCGAGCCGGTCGGCTTCGTCCAGGGCCAGCAGCGCGTCACCATGGGCCTCGACCAGCGCCGCGCCGATCTCCTTCAGATAGTCGCCCGGATAGAGCCCCTCCGGGATCGCGCCGATCTCCTCGCCGAGCGCCTCCCGGTAGCGCAGGAAGGCTGAGCGGGCGAGCGTGTCGATCTGGGCCCCGGCGTCGTTGACGTAGTATTCGCGCGTAACGGCATAACCGCTGAAATCAAGGAGATTGGCGATCACGTCCCCAACCACGGCGCCACGGCAATGGCCGACATGAAGCGGACCGGTCGGGTTCGCCGAGACGTATTCGACGTTGACGGGCGCCCCCTCGCCCGCGTCGGACCGGCCGTAGTCGGTTCCGTCGCGCAGCACTCCGGCCAGGACGTGGGCCCACATCGACTGGGCAAGCCGGATGTTCACGAAGCCGGGACCGGCCACCTCGACGGCATCGACATCGGCGTCTTCAGCCAGTTGCTCGGCGATTTCGGTCGCCAGATCGCGCGGTTTGCGGCCCAGCGCCTTGGCCAGCACCAGGGCCGCGTTGGTGGCGAGATCGCCATGGCTCTGATCGCGCGGCGGCTCGACGACGATGCGGGAGGCCGGGATCGGCTGGCCCTGATCGTCGACGATGCCGAGCCGGTCGAGAATGTCCGCGACGCGGACGGCGAAATCGTTGAAGAGGTTCATTCCCAATCCGAGTCCGTCACGAACAAAGCGAAGGCGATCGCAGGCGGCCTGCGCATGCGGTCCGCACGCAAGCCCCAATGCGCTGAAATACAAGGTTTTTCTGCGGAAATCCGAGCATCTCGGCCGCGCGTCATCTACCGCAAATCCGGTGTTGCGTCAAACAGACGCCGGTGCTCCTGGAAGGCGAACCGGTCGGTCATGCCGGCGATGTAATCGCACACGCGCCGAGGCAGTTGGCTCTCGTCGGCCGGGTCCAGATCCTGGCGCCATTGGTCCGGCATGGTCTCCGGCCGCCTGAGGAAGACATCGAACAGATCGGCGACGATGCCGCCCACCCGGTCACGGACCGCCATCACCGACGGAGCGCGGTAGACGCGCTCCATCAGGAACGCCTTCACCGCCCGCTCCGCCTCTTCCATCGGTTCGGAGAACGCCGCAAGCATTCGGGGACAGGCACGTACGGCATCGATGCTGTCGACCCCATCGGCCTCGATGCGCCGACGCGTTTCGCCGATGACGTCCTCGATCATCCGGGTAAGAACCCGCCGGCCGATCTCGTGCACCACCCGGGGGCGCTCCAGACCCGGATAGCGTTCCTCGATCTCCCGCAGGAAATCGCCCACCAGCGGCACGCCGCGAAGGTCTTCGATCTCGATGAGACCGGCCCGCAGGCCGTCGTCGATATCGTGGGCGTCGTAGGCGATGTCGTCCGCGATCGCCGCCACCTGCGCCTCCAGGGAGGGTTGGGTCCACGGCTCCAGCCCGAGGAAGTCGGGATCGGAGCGGAACGCGTGGGGCAGCACGCGCCCGGCATAGCGGCCGATCCCGTTCCCGCTCGCGTCGGCGAGCGGCCCGTTGTGCTTGACCAGACCTTCCAGCGTCTCCCAGGTCAGGTTGAGCCCGTTGAAGCCGGCGTAGCGGCGCTCCAGCCGGGTCAGGATCCGGTAGCTCTGGGCGTTGTGGTCGAAGCCCCCGAAGTCGGCCATGCACCGGTCGAGCACGTCCTCGCCTTCGTGCCCGAAAGGCGTGTGGCCGAAATCGTGAGCGAGCGCGACGGATTCCGCGAGATCCTCGTCGAGCCCCAGCACCCTTGAGATGGATCGGGCAATCTGGGCGACCTCCAGGGAATGGGTCAGGCGGGTGCGGTAATGGTCGCCTTCCAGCGACACGAAGACCTGGGTCTTGTGGGTGAGCCGGCGAAACGCCGTGGAGTGGACGATGCGGTCGCGATCGCGCTGAAAATCCGACCTCGTCGGGCTCCCCGGCTCGGGGAGACGCCGGCCGCGCGAGCGGTCCGGATCGGCCGCATAGGCGGCGCGCGGCCGGTCGAAGGCTCTGTCTTCGCTCACGCGGTGTCCCTCTTGCGACCGGCTGCGGGGTTGGACGAACGTCGCGAACGTCTTAACTATGGGTCAGGCAGGCTGACAAGCTTCTGCCGACTGCGTCCGAGTGGAGACCGATTGCGATGGAAACCGAACTTCAGGCCGATGTGGTTGTGACCGACCGCGCGATGAAGCGGGTCGCAAAGATTCTGGCAGGCGAGCCCGCCGAGACCGCCCTGCGCGTCGGCGTGTCCGGCGGCGGCTGTTCGGGCTTTCAATATACCTACGATCTGGTGCGCGAGCGTGAGCCGGACGACATCGTGATCGAACGCGACGGCGGCGTCGTGCTGATCGATCCGGTGTCGCTGGAATATCTGTCCGGCTCCCAGATCGATTTCGTCGACGACCTGATCGGCCAGTCCTTCCAGATCAACAATCCGAACGCCACGGCCTCCTGCGGCTGCGGCACCAGCTTCTCGCTGTTCTGAAGACGGCCCGCCGCCAAGGCTTGCCTCCCGGCAGTCGTTGGCCGCACCTTGAGACCGGTGCCGACTCAGCGGCGCCGGAATCCCTGGTGGCCCACCTGTGAAAATCGCGACCTGGAACATCAACGGCGTCAAGGCCCGCCTCGACGCGGCGACCCTCTGGCTCGAGGAAGCCTCTCCCGACATTGCCTGCCTGCAGGAGATCAAGTCGGTGGACGAGGCCTTTCCGGCCGAGGCCTTCGAGCGGCTGGGCTATAACGTCACCACCCACGGCCAGAAGGGCTTCAACGGCGTCGCGATCCTCTCAAAGCGCCCGCTGGAAGATCCGGTGCGCGGCCTGGATGGCGCACCTGACGACGTGCAGGCCCGCTATCTTGAGGGGGTCGTCTCCACCGACGAGGGCGTCGTCCGGGTGGCGAGCATCTATCTGCCGAACGGCAATCCCGTCGAAAGCGAGAAATTCGCCTACAAGCTCGCCTGGGCCGAGCGGTTGATCGCCCGGGCCGGCGAACTTCTGGCCAACGAGGAACCGGTGGTGCTGGCCGGCGACTACAACGTCATTCCCGAGCCGATCGACGCCAAGAAACCGGAGGCCTGGACCAACGACGCCCTGTTTCAGCCGGAAAGCCGGGCCTTCTATCGCCGGCTCCAGGCCATGGGCTATCTAGACGCCGTCCGCGCGACGACCGACGAGGCCGTCTATACCTTCTGGGATTATCAGGCCGGCGCCTGGCAGAAGGACAACGGCATCCGCATCGACCACCTTCTGCTGTCGCCGCAGGCCGCCGACAGGCTGGAGACGGTGGAGATCGCCAAGGATGTTCGCGGCCGGGACAAGCCCTCCGACCATGTCCCGGTCATCGCGACGCTGGCGGTGTGAAGCGGCCGGCCCAGCGAGGCCGACCAGAAAGGCAGCCGATGAGCGCACCCGAGGAGACTACGGTTCACAGCGGCGGCTGTTTCTGCGGCGCCGTGCGCTATCGTCTGAGCCACCCGCTCGGCGACACCGCCCACTGCCATTGCCGGATGTGTCAGCAGGCCGTCGGCGCCCCCGTCGTCACCTGGACCTCTGTTCCCATCGGCGCGTTTGCATGGACCGCAGGTCATCCGGGCGAACATCGCTCCAGCGAACGCGGCCTCCGGAGCTTCTGTCGGGAATGCGGGACGTCTCTCACCTTCCGTCTGGACGGAGATACGGTCATCGACGTGACGGTTGCGAGCCTGGACGACCCGGAAGCCGCGGTGCCCGATCGCAATATCTGGACCGGGTCGCGCCTTGCGTGGATGCACGGGTTCGACAGGGACCTGCCCGACGAAATGGAAGAAAACGTTAAGCCGACCTGACTTATCGCGCTATGATCCATCCATGGTCAGGGGAACCATCATAGGTATAGCTGCCGTGATCTGGTTTTCGCCGATGCCTGCGGCAGCCGGAGACATCCCCTGCTGGTGCCGGACCAAGGATGCCAAGTACGAGCTTGGCACCGTCATATGTCTGCGCTTCGGCGACACCGAGCGGCTCGCCCGCTGCGAACGGGTTCAGAACAACACGTCCTGGAAGCTTTTATCGGAAGGATGTCCGACTGCGGGAGACATGCCAGCGTCGACCTCGGTCGATCTCTCTGCCCTCGATCGCCGCGGCTGAGCCCAATATATCCGGATGTTCAGGGACTTTGGGCGCGTTGCGCGGGGGCGCAGCAGTGACTGCTTCGGCTGAGATCGCCCGCACCGGATCGCGCTTGGTCGCCGGCCTGCGCGCGCTCTCGGCGGCAGGTTCCCCGCGCTGCCGATGGAAAGTGAGCGTGTCAGGGCGACGCAACGCGACATCGGCGGTCCGCCCGCAGCGGAGAGACGGCGCACGAACGCGGCGTCACTGCACCTTCAGTTGGTCTTGGCGTTCCGCGTGAGCCAGGTGTCGGCGAGTTGGGTCGCCCGTTTGCGCTCGTCCTCGGCGGCCCGCGCGAACGCCTTTTCCTGACGCTCCCGGATCCACTCGCTGTCGGAGCCGGTCGCCGTCTGGCGGGCGACGGTCAGCCACATCAGCCCGGTGACCGGACGCCGGGGCATGTCCTCGCCGAAGAACAGGAGGTCGCCCAGCAGCGCCTGGGCGCTCGCATTGCCCTTCTCGGCCGCCAGCTTCAGCCAGCGCGCCGCAAGGCGCGGATCACGGCTGGCAATGTCGCTCTCCAGATACATCCGGCCGAGACGGTACTGGGCCTCGGCGTTGCCGAAATAGGATGCGGCGTAGGTGTAGAGATTGCGGGCGCGTTCGACGTTCGGCTTGACGGCGGAATCCTGGATGCCGGTGACGTAGTAGTCGCCGAGTTCGATAAGCGCGTCGGCCACGAACGGCGCCTGCGGGGAATTCGGCAACTCGTCGACGTGGGCGTTGGCGACCTTGCTGAAATACTGGAACGCCTTGAGGTCGTCTTCGCCGACCCCGTCGCCGTCGGCATACATCCGGCCCAGCTTCCACTGAGCCATGGTGTGGTCGCTCTCGGCCGCCTTTGAAAGTTTATCCACGGCAGCGGCCTTGTCGCCGCGATAGTAGGCCCGCACGCCGTCCTTGAACACGTCGATGAGCGACGTGCTGTCCTCGGTTCCGGGCCCGGCGGGTTCTTCCGCACCCGCGGCCGTGGAACACAGCGTTATGACGGCGCCCGCGGCAAACGCGCGAGCCATGACCTCGAAGGCACGCATTTCAACTCTGTTCCGCATTCCGCATGTCCGCGCCCGACCCCGGATCGCCAGCGACATGCCGCACCCATCTCTGATCAGATAGAGGAAGCGCGTCCGGAACGGAGCGGCGCCCGATCACAAGATGATCAGCCTCGTCTGACCCGCACACCGGTCGGCTCGGTTTGTGGCACAATGGGGGCAAAATCGCTCCGCCGGCCCTTTCCGCCTGACGCGGATGGGCGGATGTTGCAAACACATCACAGGGTGTGACGGCAGCCGGGCAACAATATGATCGGATGCCCCAAGCTGGGCGAAAGAAAGGTCGCCGATCTTCGCCCGCAGGGCTCAGGACACCCCCTTCTTCTCCAGCTCCATCCGATGTCCGGATACGACCGGCGGCAGTCCGGCCTTGCCATTGGCGCCGGTGAAAGCGACATCAGGGCCCAGGTGGCGAACCAGCCGCCCGACCGACACACCCCGGTTCGTCTCCCGTGCCGATCGTGCGAGACTCCGCGGAGATGATTCGCGCGCTTGTGCGCGCCGCATTTGGAATTGGACCGTACGCCGATGTCGAACAGCGACGACCTGTTTGCTCCTGCCCAGCCCTCCAGCGGCAAGCCGGCATCCGAGCCGAGCCGTCCGGCACCGCGGCCCCAGCCGTCCCAGCGCCGGACCGCGGCGCCGATGGTGCAGGAAAGCGACGGCGGCTACTCGGCGGCCGACATCGAGGTCCTGGAAGGCCTGGAACCGGTCCGGCGCCGGCCTGGCATGTATATCGGCGGCACCGACGCCAAGGCCCTCCATCACCTCTTCGCCGAGGTGCTCGACAACTCCATGGACGAGGCGGTCGCCGGCCATGCCAGCCGGATCGAGATCTATCTCGACACCGACGGCAGCATCTCCGTCTCCGACAACGGCCGCGGCATTCCGGTCGATCCGCATCCGCGCTTTCCCGACCGCTCGGCGCTCGAGGTCATCATGACCACGCTGCATGCTGGCGGAAAGTTCGGCTCCAAGGCCTACGAGGCATCGGGCGGACTTCACGGCGTCGGCGTGTCGGTGGTGAACGCCCTGTCGACACGGCTGGACGTGGAGGTCGCGCGCGGACGCCGGCTCTACAAGCAGAGCTTCGAACGCGGCCTGCCGGTCGGTCAGATCGAGGACTGCGGCGAGGTCATGAACCGGCGCGGCACCACCGTCCGCTTCTGGCCCGATCCGGAGATCTTCGGCACCGCCATTCATTTCGACGCCGCCCGCGTCCTGCGCATGGCGCGCGCCAAGGCCTATCTGTTCGCCGGTGTGGAGATCCGCTGGGCCTGCGCGCCGGAACTTGCCCGCGACGACGTTCCGGCCGAGGCCGTGTTCCGCTTTCCCGGCGGCCTGTCGGACTATCTGGAAGAGCGCCTCAAGGGCGAGCGCCGGGTCGTCGAGACCGTCTTCTCGGGCCGCACCGGCACCTCCGGCAAGCACGGTTCGGTGGAATGGGCGGTCGGCTTCGTGCTGTTCGACGGCTTCACCCAGTCCTACTGCAACACCGTGCCTACACCTGAGGGCGGCACCCACGAGCAGGGCCTGCGCGCTGCGCTTCTGAAGGGGCTCAAGGCCCACGCGGAGCGCATCGGCCAGAAGAAGGCGGCGCAGGTCACCGGCGACGACCTGATGGGCCTCGTCGCCGGCATGCTGTCGGTGTTCGTCCGCGAGCCGGAATTCGTCGGCCAGACCAAGGACAAGCTCGCCTCCAACGAGGCGGTGAAGATCGTCGAGCAGGCCGTCCGCGACGCCTTCGACCACTTTCTGGCCGAGGACCCCGGCCGGGCGAGCCAGATCCTGGAAGCCGCGATCGACCGGGCCGACGAGCGGCTGAAGCGCAAGCAGGAGCGCGACGTCCAGCGACGCAGCGCCACCCGCAAGCTGCGGCTGCCCGGCAAGCTGGCCGACTGCACCGCCAACCAGGCGGAAGGCACCGAGATCTTCATCGTGGAGGGCGATTCGGCCGGCGGTTCCGCCAAGCAGGCCCGCGCCCGCGCCACCCAGGCCGTGCTGCCCCTGCGCGGCAAGATCCTGAACGTCGCGAGTGCGGGACGCGACAAGCTCGCCCAGAATCAGCAGCTCGCCGACCTGATGCTGGCGCTCGGCTGCTCGACGCGGTCCGCGTTCCGGCTGGAAGACCTGCGCTACGAGCGGATCATCATCATGACGGACGCCGACGTGGACGGCGCCCACATCGCGTCCCTGCTGATCACCTTCTTCTACCGCGAGACCCCGGGGCTTGTGCGGTCCGGCCGGCTCTATCTGGCCGCCCCTCCCCTCTACCGGATGACCCAGGGCTCCAAGACGCTCTATGCCCGCGACGACGCCCACCGCGAGGAGTTGCTGCGCACCGAGTTCGACGCCAACAAGAAGATCGAGACGGGCCGCTTCAAGGGTCTCGGCGAGATGCTTCCCGGCCAGCTCAAGGAAACCACGATGGACCCGAAGACCCGCACGCTGCTGCGCGTCGTGGTCGCCGAGGAGGCCGACGAGACGTCGGAGACCGTCGACCGGCTGATGGGCAACAAGGCCGAGGCGCGCTTCGCTTTCATCCAGGAGCACGCAGCCTTCGCGGACCTCGAAGCGCTGGACGTCTGAGCGGGGACGCCATGACACCGGAAGACTTCAAGAACTGGCGCGCCCACTGCGGGTTCAAGTCCCAACGGATCGCTGCCGAGGCGCTCGGGCTTTCAGTCGGCACCATCGAGAACTATGAGCCCGGCGTTCGCCGCGACGGCAACCCGGCTCCAATCCCCTACACCGTTGCCCTCGCCTGCTCGGCCCTGGCGATGAACCTTCCGCCGTGGCCGGCGAAGCTCGGCTCCTGACCCGTCACTTCCGAAGAAGACGCGCGCGATCCCGGCCGTGCCAGACCTTGCCGTTTTTCGGCCTTGCAGGCTCCGCCTATCCCCTCGCGTCGACCAACTCCAGGACATGCTCCGCGATCGCCAGGCTCGAGGTCAGGCCCGGCGATTCGATCCCGTAGAGATTGATCAGGCCGGGCACGCCGTGGGCGTCGGCGTCCTGGATAACGAAATCATGGAACGCGGCCGGATCCGGGCCGATCTTCGGACGGATACCCGAATAGGACGGATGCAGCTTGTCGATCGGGACGTCCGGCCAGTAACGCCGGATCGCCTCGACAAAGGCATCGAGCCGATCCGTGCTCACCTCGTAGTCGAGGTCATCGACCCATTCCACGTCCGGTCCGAACCGTGCCTGCCCGCCGAGATCGAGTGTCAGATGCACGCCGAGACCACCCGGCTCCGGAACCGGATAGATCAGCCGGGAGAACGGCGCGCGGCCGGCAAGCGACACATAGTTGCCCTTGGCATAGTGGAGCGGCGGGATCGATGAGGGCGCCACGCCGTCGATCCGCGACGCGACCTCGGTCGCGTGGAGCCCGGCGCAGTTGACCACCGTTTTCGCCCGAAGCCGCGTCCCGCCGGCCTCGATCACGATGCCGTCCGAGCCGGCCTCGCCCCGCTCCAGCGGCGCCTGGAACGCGATCGCGGCGCCAGCAGCCTCGGCGTCGCCCTGAAGGGCCAACATGAAGGCGTGCGCGTCGAGGATCCCGGTCGTGTCCGATTGAAGCGCGGCCTCCGCCCGGCATTCGGGCTCCAGGGCTTCGACCTCCCGCTTCGACAGAAGCCGCATGCCTTCCACGCCGTTCGCCCGCGCCTTCTCAAGTGTGGCTTCCAGCACCGGGATCTGGTCCGGTTCGGTCGCGACGATCAGCTTGCCGGTCTGCCGGTGCGGCACCCCCCTCGCCTCGCAATAGGCGTAGAGCATCCGCCGCCCGCGCACGCAGAACGCTGCCTTCCGCGAGCCCGCCGGATAGTAGATCCCGGCATGGATGACCTCGCTGTTGCGGCTGGAAATGCCGGTGCCGATTCCGCCCTCGGCCTCCAGCACGATGGTCTCGCGACCGCTTTCGGCAAGCTCGCGCGCCACTGCCAGCCCGATGACGCCGGCCCCGATCACGACACACTCGACGTCGTCCATGTCCGCTCCTTACAAGGCACGGGAAGCCCTTCATCGCGCCCGGCCCTTTGCCTCGCCGGTCGAGGCGTTTCGCGTCGCTTCTGACGGCTCAGGGGAGCAGTCCGCTCCGTCCGACCGAATCCTCCTCACCGGAGACATCATGCCCAAGACCAGCCAGTCCCTGCACCCTCTGCTCGTTCTCCATCCGATCCAGCCGGCCTATCTGCGTCTGTTCGAAGAGGCCGGATTCGATCCGATCCCGGGCTGGGAACGGTCGGATTTCGAGGCTGCCAACCGCAGGGTGGCAGACGACCTCCGCTTTGTCCTGACCAGCGGTTCGCGCGGGTTGTCGGCGGCTGAAATGGAGCTCTATCCGAAGCTTGAGATGATCTGCGCGCTTGGCGCCGGCTACGAGAACATCGACCGTGCTGCGGCACGCGGCCGGGGGGTTGTCGTCACCTTCAGTCCCGGCGCCAACGCGCCCCAGGTTGCCGACCATGCGATCGCGCTGATCCTTGCCATGCTTCACGACATCCCGGCCGCCGACCGCGCCGCGCGCACCGGTGCCTGGAAAACCTATCGAAACAGCCGGCTGCACCCGACCCTGTCCGGACGGCGTCTGGGTATCCTCGGGTTCGGGCGTATCGGCCGCGAGACGGCCGGCCGCGCGGCGGGCGGGTTCGCGACACCCATAGCCTACAGCGCCCGGACACGCCGCGACGACGTCGACCACACCTATTTCGCGGATCCGCGGGCGCTCGCGGAGTGGGCCGAGATCGTCGTGGTCGCCACGCCCGGCGGCCCGGAAACCCGCCATCTCGTCGACGCGGAGTTCCTTTCGGCCCTCGGACCCGACGGATATCTGGTCAATGTCTCGCGCGGCAGCGTGGTCGACACGGCTGCGCTGATCGACGCCTTGAGGAGAAAGACCATCGCGGGCGCTGCTCTCGATGTCGTCGACGGAGAGCCGGAAGTCCCTGCCGAGCTGGCGGACCTTCCGAACATCCTGCTCACCCCGCACATCGCCGGCCATTCCCCGGAGGCAGTGACCGCGACGATCCGGCTCGTCATCGACAATCTGGCGGCGCATCTGGAAGGGCGGCCGGTGCCGACCGCGGTGCCGATCGACTAGCGAAAGCGCGCCCACGGGTCGGGATTTGCTTGCGCCAGCACCTTCGGATCGGCCGGAATACGGTAGCGGTAAGTGACGTTCACGCGCCTGGAGCGCAGGAAATACCAGCACAGCAGGGCGCAGACGATCCCGCCGACTCCGATCGCGACCAGGATCGATTGCGTCATCAGGTCGGCCGTCATCGATGGCGCTTCCGGCGCTTCGAAGTGAAACACCGACGCGATGAGGATGGTCGCGAAATAGCGCAGGAGCAGGGCTGGAACGATCAGCGATCCGAACAGTGGCGAGCGATTCAGGCCCAGGACCGCAACGACGGCGAGCACCAGCCCGACGAACGAATCCACGTAGTGGACCTGCCGGTCGAAGGGACCGAACAGCTGGGCGAAGCCGCGCGGGTCCGGCAGAAAGAGCTGCAGCAGGCCGAACAGCCCGCCAAGCACGAACAGGATCAGAAAGACCCGCAACGGCCCCTTCACCCCGTAGAGCGGGTGCGCCTCGGCCTCGTTGATCGAAAGCTTCTGCCAGGCCATCAGGCTAGATCCGCGCCAAACCCAGCCAGGTAGCCAGCGCCTGGGCGACCTCGGTCGGACGTTCCAGCGACGACAAATGTCCGCACGCCTCGATCGTCACGAGGTTGCTGTTGGGAAGCGCCGCGTCGATTTCCTGACCCATCTCCGGCGGCGTGAGCTGGTCTGCATCCCCGACAAGCACCATCGTCGGCATGCGGATTTCTCCAGCCCGTCCGCTGATATCCTCGCGGGTCAGCAGCGCGCGTTCCTGCGCCACGAAGACGTCCGCGCCCGTGTCCACCGCCATGCGGCGGACCCGATCGACGAGATCCGGATCGGCGAGCCGGTCGGGGTGGAGCAGACGCGGCATCAGCCGGTCGGCGACCGCCTCCATACCCTCCGCTTCGGCCAGTTCGATCAGCGCTTCGCGATTCGCCCTCTCGTCGGGTGTGTCCGGCCGGATCTTGGTGTTGAGCAGCGCCAGCCGCTCGATCCGGTCCGGCGCCCTCAGAGCGAGTTCCATCGCCAGATAGCCCCCCATCGAAAGCCCGGCGAGGGCGAAATAGGAGGGTGCGTTCGCCAGGATCTGGTCGACGATCGCCTCCATCGTGTCCGGACCGCGATGGTCGACGATCTGCATGGTGACCCGGTCTCCGATCTCCCCGACCACAGGCTCGAAGAGCAGCTCCGTGCAGGCCAGTCCGGGAATGAAGACCAGGGGAACCATCATGACGCGGACGCCCCTTCTGCGATCGCGAGGAAGTCGGACGCCTTCAGGCTCGCCCCGCCGACGAGCGCACCGTCCACGTGGTCGATGGCGAGAAGTGCTGCGGCATTGGCCGGCTTCACCGAGCCGCCATAGAGGATCTTGATCGATTTTCCGGCCTCGCCGAAACGCTCTTCGAGCGTCGACCGGATCGCCGCATGGACCGCCGCCACGTCGTCGTCCGTCGGCGTCCTCCCGGTTCCGATCGCCCAGACCGGCTCATAGGCGACGACGAGCGTGTCTGCGGTCGCCCCGTCAGGCAGCGATCCCGCCAGCTGCCGGCGCACCACATCGAGAGCCTGGCCGGCGTCGCGCTCTGCCTCCGTCTCGCCGACGCAGGCGATGGCCACGAGGCCGGCCCGCCAGGCCGCCTCGACCTTCGCCCGCACCGTTTCGTCGCTTTCGCCGTGGTCGGCGCGCCGCTCCGAGTGACCGACGATCACGTGGCTCGCCCCGGCGTCAGCCAGCATTTCCGCCGAGATGTCGCCGGTGTGAGCGCCGCTCGCCTCCGTATGGCAGTCCTGGCCGCCGATCCGCACGCCGGTCCCCTGGGCCCGCATCGCGAAGGCGGCGACGAGCGTCGCCGGCGGGCACAACAGGAGTTCGGTGTCGCCGGCGATGTCCGAGCGTCCGGCGATCACCCCCTCAAGCTCGGCGATCGACTGCGCCAGACCATTCATTTTCCAATTGCCGGCGATCAACTTGGACGTCACGCCCGTCCTCCCATTTCTGTTTCCGAAGCGCACATGTGCGGGGCCGGGTTTACCGCCCCATCGTGGTCCAACAAAACACCGTGTTCGGCCGACAAGTCCATACGCTTGCTCGCAGGCACCGGCCTTTCTATGATCCGCCGCCCTGACAGCCTCGAGTTCACCGGCGAACCCATAACAACGGTTGATCCTTTTTCATGCTCACCCAACTGCGGCGCGGCGCCAGCACCTGGCTCGCCAAACTCCTCATCGCGCTTCTCGTCCTCAGCTTCGCGATCTGGGGCATCGCCGACATCTTCCGGGGATTCGGGGCCAATCAGCTCGCCCGTGTCGGCAACACCGAGATCACCGCGACCGATTTCCAGCGCGACTACAACCGCGCCGTCCAGCGGCTGAGCCAGCAGGCCGGGCGTCCGATCCCGGCCGACGAGGCGATCCAGTTCGGCCTGCCTCAGCGGGTGCTGTCGCAGCTGGCCACTGACGCGCTGCTGACCGATGCGACCAAGGACTACGGGATCGATGTCGGCGACGAGCGGGTCGCCCAGGCCATCCGCAGCGACGAGACGTTCCAGGGGCCCGACGGCTCCTTCAACCGGTCGCGCTTCCAGCAGATCCTGGCCGCCAACGGTCTGGACGAGGACGGCTACATCGAGGACCAGCGCGAACTCATGGATCGCCGTCAGCTCGTCGACGGGCTGTTCGGCGGTCTGGACGTGCCGACCGCCTATCTTGCCGCCCTCAACCAGTACAGCAACGAGGAGCGGACGATCCGCTTCTTCCTGGTGGGGCGCGATTCGATCGCCGCCATTGCCGACCCGACCGAAGAGGAGCTGAGCACCTTCTACGATGAGAACAAGGGCCGGTTCGCCGCGCCGGAATACCGCGCGCTGAACATCCTTCAGGTCAATGCCGACACCCTTGCCGATCCCGCTTCGGTCAGCGAGGACGACGTTCGCCAGGCGTACGAATCCGGCGAGTTCGGCACGCCGGAGCGCCGCCACGTCCAGCAGGTGGTGTTCGGCGACCGCGCTGAGGCCGAGGACGCCGCCGACACGCTGTCGTCGGGCGGGACCTTCCAGGAGGTCCTCACCGCCGCCGGGCGGACCATGAACGACGTCGATCTCGGCGTGGTCAGCCGCTCCGACATCGTCGATCCGGCCGTGGCCGACGCCGCGTTCTCGATGGAGGAACCCGGCACCGAGATCGTCGACGGGCGGTTCGGAACCGTGCTGGTGCGCGTGAGCGAGATCCAGCAGGCCGACCGCCAGCCCCTGGAGGAGGTCGCAGGCTCGATCCGTGACCGGCTCGCCCGCCAGGCGGCCCAGGACGAGGTGGTCGATCTCTACGACGAGGTTGAGGACGCCTTCGCCGGCGGCGCCACGATCGCCGAGGTCGCCGACCGGTTTGGCCTGTCGCTGCGCAACGTGCCGGCCGTCAGTGCCGCCGGTGCCGCCCCCGATGGCAGCACCGTCCAGCTTCCGGCCAAGCAGGAGCTCCTCTCCGACGCCTTCGACACGGAGGTCGGCGCCGACAATCCGCCGATCCAGGTCAGCTCGACCGACTATGTCTGGTACCGGGTCAGCGACGTGACGCCGGCCCGCGACCGGGAGCTCGACGAGGTCCGCGGACAGGTCTTCGCCGCCTGGACCGAGGATCAGGTCGCCACACGGATCGCCGAGGCGGCCGACGAGGCGGCCGAACGCATCCGCAACGGCGAGAGCATCGACGCCGTGGCCGATTCGCTGGGTGCGACCCTGCAGACATCGGAGCCGTTCACCCGGCAGGGCAGCATCAACGGCCTTCCGTCCGCTGCCGTGTCCGAGGCGTTCTCCGGTCCGCAGGACACCGTGGCAACCACCACCGCGTCCCAGGGCCAGCAGGCTGTGCTTCAGGTCGCATCGGTAAACCGCCCGGCCTTCTTCGCGGAAGCCGCCGACAACGTTCCTGCGCGGCAGCGGCTGGAGCAGTCGCTGGGCGATGCGCTGGTCGGGGCCTATGTCTCGGCGCTCGAGCAGGAACGGCCTGTGCAGGTGAACCAGCAGATGCTGAACCAGATCGTCGGCGTTCCGGGTAGCGGCGCCGGCTCGTAAGTCCATCGACTGACCATCGGGCGACCGGGTCGGACAGACGGCCCTGTCGCTAGGGGGAGACAGCGCATGTCCGACTTGAAGGCCCTTCTCGACAAGGCCGCCCAGGGCGACACGCTGAGCCGCGAGGAGGCCCGCCGGGCATTCGACATCATGATGTCGGGCGAGGCCACGCCTTCGCAGATGGGCGGACTGCTGATGGCGCTGCGCGTGCGCGGCGAGAGCATCGACGAGATCACCGGCGCCGTGGAGACGATGCGCGAGAAGATGGTCCGCGTCGACGCGCCGGCCGATGCCATCGACATCGTCGGAACCGGGGGCGACGCCAAGGGGAGTTACAACGTCTCCACCTGCTCCGCGTTCGTCGTCGCGGGCGCCGGCATCCCGGTCGCCAAGCACGGCAACCGGGCCCTCTCCTCGAAATCGGGTGCCGCCGATGTGCTCACCGCGCTCGGCATCGACATCGAGATCGGGCCGGAGCGGATCGGCACCTGCATCCGCGAAGCCGGTCTCGGCTTCATGTTCGCGCCCGCCCACCACGCCGCCATGAAGCACGTCGGCCCGACGCGGGTCGAACTCGGCACCCGGACGATCTTCAACATCCTCGGTCCGCTTTCCAATCCGGCCGGTGTCTCCCGCCAGCTCGTCGGCGTGTTCGACAGGCAGTGGATCGAGCCGCTGGCGCACGCCCTCGGCAAGCTCGGCTCGGCCAAGGCCTGGATCGTGCACGGGGCCGACGGGCTGGACGAGATTACGGTCACCTCGGAGACCTACGTCGCCGCGCTCGAGAACGGCGAGGTGTCGACCTTTTCGATCAAGCCGGAGGACGTGGGCTTGCAGCGCTGGCCGCTTTCGGAGCTGATCGGGGGCGACTCCCATAAAAACGCCACAGCGCTGCGCGAGGTGCTGGAAGGACGCGCCGGTCCCTATCGCGACATCGTCCTGATGAACGCGGGAGCGGCATTCCTGGTCGCCGACCGTGTCGCATCGCTCGAGGCGGGCGTTGCGCTGGCGGCCGAGACCATCGACAGCGGCCGGGCGCTCGACGCACTCGGCCGGCTGATCGCGGCATCGAACGAGTAGTGAATGACCGATATTCTGAGCAAGATCGAAGCCTACAAGCGCGAAGAGATCGAAGCGGCCAAGGCCGCGGTGCCTCAGGCGGACATCGAGACCGAAGCGCGCGACGCGCCCCCGCCCCGCGGCTTCCGTGCTGCGCTCGAGGCGGCCATCGAAGCCGGCAGGCCCGGGCTCATCGCCGAGATCAAGAAGGCGAGCCCGTCGAAGGGTGTCATCCGCGAAGACTTCGAACCGACCGAGATCGCGAACGCCTATATGGCCGGCGGCGCTTCCTGCCTGTCGGTGCTGACCGACGGCCCCTCTTTCCAGGGCTCACCGGAGATCCTGAAGGCGGTGCGTGAGGCGGTCGAGCTGCCGATCCTGCGCAAGGACTTCCTGTTCGACCCCTATCAGGTGTTCGAGGCGCGGGCCTGGGGCGCGGACGCGATCCTGGTCATCATGGCCGCCGTCGACGACGCCACGGCGACCCGGCTCGTCGAGACGGCGCACAATCTCGGCATGGACGCCCTCATCGAGGTCCACGACGCGGAGGAACTCGCCCGCGCCATCGAGATTCCGGCCGTCCTGATCGGCGTGAACAACCGCAACCTCAAGACCTTCGAGACCTCGCTGGAGACCTCCGAGCGGCTCGCCCCGCACATTCCGGGCAACCGGCTCCTGGTCGCCGAATCCGGCATCAACTCCGTCGACGACGTCTCCCGGCTTTCCCGGGCCGGCTTCGATGCGTTCCTGGTCGGCGAGAGCCTGATGCGGCAGGACGATATCGAGACCGCCACGCGCGACCTGATCGCCGTGGATGCCCTGCGCACCGACGCCGCGGCCCAGTAGGCCGGTCATGTCGGGCGGCTCCCTCACCCATCTCGACGAGACCGGGGCGGCCCGCATGGTGGACGTCTCCGAAAAGGACGTCACCCGGCGCGAGGCCGTCGCCACCGGAAACGTCACCATGCGCGCGGAGACGCTCGAGGCGATCCTGGCCGGCCAGATCAAGAAGGGCGACGTGTTTGCCACAGCGCGCATCGCCGGCATCATGGCCGCCAAGCGGACCCACGACCTGATCCCGCTGTGCCATCCGCTGCCGGTCTCCTCGGTGAAGGTGGAGATCGAACCCGACCGGAACCTGCCCGGCCTGACCGTCACGGCGACGGTCGGCGTCGACAGCAAGACCGGCGTGGAGATGGAAGCGCTGACGGCGGCGAGCGTTGCCTGCCTGACCATCTACGACATGGCCAAGGCCGTGGAGCGCGGCATGGTCGTCGGCGACATCCGTCTGCTTGCCAAGTCGGGCGGGCGATCCGGCGACTGGCAGGCCGGAGCCGCCGAATGAGCCTGCTGCCGGTCGCACACGCGCGGGCGCGGGTGCTCGACGGAGCCGACCGCCTCGGCATCGAGACCGTGTCCCTGGCGGACGCGGGCGGCCGTGTTCTCGCCGCGGACCTCGCCGCCACCCGGTCGCAGCCGCCCTTCCCCGCCTCCGCCATGGACGGCTATGCCGTGCGCGCCGACGATGCCCGCGTGGCCGGTGCCCGTCTGAGGGTCGCAGGCGTTTCCGCGGCCGGACGCCGCTATCCCGGCACGCTCGCCCCCGGAGAAGCCGTCCGGATCTTCACCGGCGCGCCGGTTCCCGAAGGCGCCGAAACCATCCTGATCCAGGAAAACGCGGAGCGGATCGACGAGGAGACCGTGGAGGTTGCCGTTCCCGTCGAGCCCGGCCGGCACATTCGCGCGGCCGGCCTGGATTTCGAGGAAGGGCAGCCTCTTCTGACCGCCGGAACGCGGCTCGGCGTCCGCCACATCGCGCTTGCCGCCGCTATGAACCATCCCGAGCTTCCGGTCGCCCGGCGTCCGCGGGTCGCGCTGATCGCCACCGGGGACGAACTCGTCCCGCCCGGCGCTGTCCCCGGTCCGGACCAGATCGTCGCCTCGAACACCCCGGCGCTGGCCGCGATGATTGCGGCCGCTGGCGGCGAGCCCCTCGATCTCGGGATCGTCCCCGACGCACGGGAAGCCACCGCCGATGCCCTCGCCAGGGCAAGGGCGAGCGGCGCGGACGTGATCGTCACCCTCGGCGGCGCCTCGGTCGGCGAGCACGATCTGGTCAAACAGGCGTTCGGCGACGTCGGCATGGAGCTCGGCTTCTGGAAGATCGCCATGCGGCCCGGAAAGCCGCTGATCTTCGGCCGGCTGAGCGATCTCAGGGTGCTCGGACTTCCGGGTAACCCGGTCTCCAGCCTGGTCTGCGCCCTTCTGTTCCTGACGCCGCTTCTGCGAGCCCTTCAGGGCGACACCGATCCCGGACCGTGGTTCGAGCCCGCGGTCCTAGCCTCGGACATGCCGGCCAACGGCGACCGAGAGGACTATGTCCGCGCCCGGGTGGCGGAAAGCCCGACCGGGCCCCCGCTGGTGGAGCCGTTCTCCGTGCAGGACTCATCGATGCTCTCCACCCTCGCCGTTGCGAAGGCGCTCCTGGTCCGTCCAGCCCACGCGCCCGACGCCCGCGCCGGCGAGACCTGCCGGATCATCCGGCTCTGACACCGTCGGACACACTGCCCGCCACACCGTGGCCTTACACTGTTCTCCGTTTCCACCTTCCATCGGGTAACCGGCCATTAACCCTTGCGGAACACATATGGAACGCGTAGTGTTCGTTCCTGATTTGTACGCATTTGCGATGCGCCGGACCGAGGGGTGGGGCCGAAGACATGTTGACCCGCAAGCAACACGAACTCCTGATGTTCATCCATGAGCGACTGAAGGAGACCGGGGTCCCGCCGTCGTTCGACGAGATGAAGGAAGCGCTCGACCTGCGCTCCAAGTCCGGCATTCACCGGCTGATCACGGCGCTCGAAGAGCGTGGCTTCATCCGGCGCCTGCCGAACCGCGCACGGGCACTGGAAGTGCTGCGGCTTCCCGAGTCGGCCAATGCCGGCCTTGCCGGCCCGCGCACCAAAGGCTTCGCGCCGGAAGTGATCGAGGGCTCGCGCGGCAAGGCGCCGCCGGTCCCCGCCCGGGAGCCCGAGCCCGCGGAGATCGCCGGCCTGACCGTCCCCGTGATGGGCCGCATTGCTGCCGGCGTTCCGATCGCCGCCATCCAGACCGAAAGCCATCAGATCACCGTCCCGGCCGACCTCGTTGGCGGCGGAGAACACTTCGCGCTGGAGGTCCGTGGCGATTCCATGATCGAGGCAGGCATCCTCGACGGCGACACGGTGCTGATCAAACGGTCCGACACTGCCGACAGCGGCGACATCGTTGTGGCGCTCGTCGACGATGAGGAAGCCACGCTGAAGCGGCTGCGGCGCAAGGGCGGGTCCATCGCGCTGGAAGCGGCCAATCCGGCCTATGAGACGCGGATTTTCGGACCCGATCGGGTGCGCATCCAGGGCAAGCTCGTCGCCCTGTTCCGCAGCTATTGAGCGGTTTCGGGCCGAACGGACACCGGCGGTCTTCCAGAACCGCGTTATCTCCTGATCACAGGTCGTGCGCTCCACGGTCGCGGCACCGGCGGGCGGGCCCGCTCGATCCGGTATCCGGGCGGATCCTTTATGCGAAAGAGCGCGAGAGCACCCTGCTCCATCAGCATGTGACGGTCGATCACCAGCCGAGGCCCCTCGCACCCGGCGGGACGGGTGTGGCGTGTCACCAGGATCTCCGCCCTGCGGCAATCCAATAGAAATGCCTGGGACTGCTCCACGAAGGCGATCCGGCGGCCACCGATGTCGCCGGGACCGCGGGCAATCGGCAGCGTGCAGCCGAACGGGTCGCAGCTGACGCCGGCGCGCACCGTGACGTCTTCCAGAGGACGCGGATCGCCGTCGGCCCTGAGCCACATCGCGGCCGCGAAATCCCCGCCCCGTGCCGTCGCGATTGTCAGGCGACCGTCGGTGCCGCGGGCAGCGACCGTGCGGCCGTCGTCGGAGACCAGGATATCCGGACGGGCGGCTGCAGGCGTCAATGCCAGCCCGGCCAGGACCAGCGGCAGGCCGAGAACCCGCCAGCGGGCCGTCCAGAGCGCGAGCCAGAGCAGTCCGGCCGCCATCAGAAGCACCGCTGCCGCGGGCATGCGGCCCACATGGCCGGCATCGCCGCCCAGGGACGCGACCCGTTTGGCGACGGCCACGACCCCGTCCAGGCCCCAGCCCATCGCAGCGAGCGGGACCGGGTCGACACCGAGCGGCATCACCGCCACCGACAGCACCCCCATGGGCATCACGATCAGGGTCACGAGCGGCATGGCCAGAAGGTTGCCGAGAAGGCCGAACACGGCGATCCGCTGAAAATGGAAGGCGCCGATCGGGCCGGTCGCGAGACCGGCGATCAGGGAGGTCAGCGCCAGGCCTGCGATCCAGAGGGCAGCCAGCCGCAGCACCCGAAGAACCGGGCCGCGTCGGGGCGGAGGCCGGTCGGCCCGCTCGCGCGAGGCCAGATACTCGTAGCCGGCGACCAGCGCGATGACGGCCGCGAACGACATCTGGAAGCCCGGCGATACGACGGCGGCCGGGTCGAACAGCATGATCGCAAGCGCGGCCACGGCGACCGAGCGCAGGGTCAGGGCCGGCCGGTCGGCGAGCACCGCCACGAGCGCCACGGCGAGCATCACGAAGGCCCGTATGGTCGCCACCGCCCCGCCGGAGACGATCAGATAGAACAGCCCTGCCGCGAGCGCCGCTGCCGCCGCCCATTTCTTGATCGGATAGCGCAGCGCGACCGGCGGTATGGCGGCAAGGCTCAGCCTCAGCACGGCGAACACGGTGCCGGCCACCAGCGCCATGTGCAGCCCGGAAATCGCCAGGATGTGGCCGAGCCCGGACGCCCGCAAGGCCTCCTGTGTCGATTCGGGTATGCCGCCGCGATCGCCGACCAGGAGAGTGGCGGCCAGTTCCCCGTTCTCGCCGGGAAGGGCGGCGCGCAGCCGCCCGGCAATCCGCTCGCGCACCCCCGCGACCGCTGCCTTGGCACGAAGCAGGAGCGGCGGCGGCCCGAGATCGGCCGGGCGCGGCTGGCCATAGGAAAAACCGGTCCCGCCGATCCGCTGGAAGAACAGGCTGCGGGCGCCGTCGTAGGCGCCCGGCGCCACAGGCCCCCGCGGCGGCGCCAGCCTGACCAGAGCCGTCAGCCCTTCGCCGACGTCGAGCGGGTCCTCCCGTCCCCGGCTGGTGAAGCGCACGCGCGCCGGCGTCTCGGCGGGGTCGAGCCGCGACAGGCTTTCGACCCGGACCACGTAGCGCACGGCTCCGTCCGGCCGGGGCTCGCGCCGTTCCACGAACCCGGTCAGGGTATGGGTGCCTTCCCAGCCCAGAACAGGCGCCGCGACCCGGGCCGTCTGGCCCGCCGCCGCCGCAACCCCGAAGGCAACCGATGCTGCCATCGCCAGCGCCGCGAACACCGGCGGTCGGCGGCGGCTGGCCATCGCTCCGGCCACGAGCGCCCCGGCGAGCGCAAGCATCGTCGGCCAGTGCGGCTCGCGGGGAAGCGCGAAATAGACCGCCACCCCGACGGCCACGGCGACCGGCAGCCACAGGACGCCCCGGCCCCGGTCGAGATCCAGGTGAAGACAGTCCGACAGCCATTCCGCGCATCGCCCCGGCAGGGCACCGAGCGCGGCGAAGCGGCCCGGCGGGACGAACGGAAGTCGCCGGCGCGATGACCGCGCCTGCCCCGACCGTGCGTCCTTCCGGTCGCGCGTCGTCGCCACAAGCCCCTCCCGTGCGTTCACGCCCGGCGCACGGCGTGCTAAACGACCCCCGCCCCGCGCCCTCGATCTTCACCCTGAGGTAGAATGCGGGAAAAACGGATAATCGAAAGAGGCAAACATGTCGGCGCCCGTGGTCACGCGCTTCGCTCCCTCCCCGACCGGCTTTCTCCACATCGGCGGCGCGCGCACCGCTCTGTTCAACTGGCTCTATGCGCGCCACACCGGCGGACGGATGCTTCTGCGCATCGAGGACACCGACAAGGAACGGTCCACCGAAGCCGCCATCGCCGCCATCCTGGACGGCCTGACCTGGCTCGGCATCGAGTGGGACGACGCCCCCGTGTTCCAGTCCCTGCGCGCGGATCGCCACGCCGAGGTCGCCTACGCGCTGCTGGAGAGCGGTCAGGCCTATCGCTGCTACGCCTCGGCGGAGGAGCTTACCGAAATGCGCGAGAAGGCCCGCGCCGAGGGCCGTCCGCCGCTCTATGACCGCCGCTGGCGCGACCGCGACCCGTCCGAGGCGCCGGAGGGTGTGGATCCGGTGATCCGCATCAAGGCGCCGCTGGACGGCGAGACGGTCATCGACGACCACGTCCAGGGCCGCGTGTCCTTCGCCAACAAGGACCTCGACGACTTCATCATCATGCGCTCCGACGGATCGCCGACCTACATGCACGCCGTCGTGGTCGACGATCACGACATGGAGGTCAGCCACATCGTGCGCGGCGACGACCATCTGACCAACGCCGCCCGTCAGACGCTGATCTACAAAGCCATGGGCTGGGACGTGCCGAGCTTTGCCCACATCCCCCTCATCCACGGCCCCGACGGCGCCAAGCTCTCCAAGCGCCACGGCGCGCTCGGTGTCGAGGCCTATCGGGCGATGGGCTATCTGCCGGAAGCGCTGCGCAACTATCTGGTCCGCCTGGGCTGGAGCCACGGCGATACCGAGATCTTCTCCACCGAGGAGATGATCGAATGGTTCGATCTGGACCAGATCGGCCGTTCGCCGGCGCGCTTCGATTTCGCCAAGCTGGAGAATCTCAGCGGCCACTACATCCGCTCCGCCAGCGACGAGCGGCTGCTTCAGGCGATCGACGACCTGCTGCCTCATCTGGAGGACGGCGACGCGATCGCCAATGCCCTCACGCCGGACGCCCGGACCCGTCTGACCCACGCCATGCCCGGGCTGAAGGAGCGCGCCAAGACGTTGCTGGAGCTCCTGGATGCCGCCGCCTATGTCTGGGTCACGCGGCCGATCACGCCCGACGAGAAGGCCGGCAAGGTGCTGGACGCCGACGCGCGGACGCATCTGAAGGCGATTGCCGATCGCCTGTCCGAGCTTGCCACCTGGACCGCAGCCGACACGGAAAGCGTCGTCCGCGCCTATGCCGAAGAGACCAGCCTGAAGCTCGGCAAGGTGGCGCAGCCGCTGCGCTGTGCGCTCACCGGCCGAACCACGTCGCCGCCGGTCTTCGACGTGCTGGAAACCCTGGGACGGGAGGAAAGCCTGGCCCGGATTCGCGACCAGGCGGCCTGAATCCCCGGCCGACTTCCCATCGCGGCCACGGCCCTCCCGGAACCGTCACCAACCCCTCGCAACGTCGGCTCCGGCCGCGCGCTTTCGGCGCGGCCGGAGAATGGCTTCAGGCGACGAAAAGAATGAAAATTCTTTCAAATAATTCAAGGTTTTAATCGGCAGAAATCAACCAAGGCCGACGCGCAGATCTACCTGAGAGACGACGTGAGATATTTTCATCAACCATATGTTTTTAATTAATATTTTTAGAATTAATTAAGCCGATCCGACGGACGGGTCGTCATACCGCGAAACCGCTACCGACGCCGTCCTCAGATTGCCTGCCTGGGACGAGAGCGTGGTGCAGAGCGCCAACCGGCGGCGCAGGCGCGCCCTCCGGACGGGCCGCCCAGAAATGAGGCAGATCCGGTCTGCCTCGGAAACACCACAGTTGCTTGCGGCTCCTAGACAAATGGGCTAGGCAATCTCCCGACAATCCACCCATCGCGAGACGTCTTCGTCGTGCGGTGATCGGGCGACAACCGCCCTTTCGCACGGATCGAGGCGCCTGCGATCTTTCAAGACTGGGGTGTGCTTATGGCAGATGGGAAAAACGCGACGCTGAAGATCGGCGACGAGAGCTGGGACTTCCCGGTTCAGTCCGGATCGGTCGGCCCGGACGTGGTCGACATTCAGGCGCTGTACAAGCAGACGGGACGGTTCACCTACGATCCGGGCTTCACGTCCACCGCCTCCTGTGAATCGAAGATCACCTTCATCGATGGCGACGAGGGTGTGCTGCTCTATCGGGGATACCCCATCGACCAGCTCGCCGAGCACGGCGACTTCCTGGAGACCTGCTACCTGCTCCTCTACGGCGATCTGCCGACGTCGGGCCAGAAGGCCGATTTCGTCCAGCGCGTCACCTACCACACGATGATCCATGAGCAGATGAACCGGTTCTTCACCGGTTTCCGCCGGGACGCGCATCCGATGGCGGTCATGACCGGCGTCGTCGGTGCCCTGTCGGCCTTCTATCACGACTCCACCGACATCAACGATCCGCAGCAGCGCATGATCGCCAGCCTTCGCATGATCGCGAAGATGCCGACCATCGCCGCGATGGCCTACAAATACTCGATCGGCCAGCCGTTCGTGTATCCGAGCAACGAGCTCGACTATTCGGCCAACTTCCTGCGGATGTGCTTCGCCGTTCCGTGCGAGGAGTACAAGTTCAACCCGGTGCTCTCCCGGGCCATGGACCGCATCTTCATCCTGCACGCCGACCACGAGCAGAACGCGTCGACCTCGACCGTCCGCCTCGCCGGCTCCTCGGGCGCGAATCCGTTCGCCTGCATCGCCGCCGGCATCGCCTGCCTGTGGGGTCCGGCCCACGGCGGCGCCAACGAGGCCGCGCTCAACATGCTCCATCAGATCGGCTCGGTGGACAAGATCCCCGAGTTCATCGCCCGGGCGAAGGACAAGAACGATCCGTTCCGCCTGATGGGTTTCGGCCACCGGGTCTACAAGAACTACGACCCGCGCGCGAAGATCATGCAGAAGACCTGCCACGAGGTCCTCTCCGAGCTCGGCATCAAGGACGATCCGGCGCTCGACGTGGCGATGGAGCTGGAAAAGATCGCGCTGTCCGACGAGTACTTCATCGAGAAGAAGCTGTACCCGAACATCGACTTCTATTCGGGCATCACGCTGCGCGCTCTCGGCTTCCCGACCACGATGTTCACCGTCCTGTTCGCGCTCGCGCGCACGGTCGGCTGGATCGCCCAGTGGAAGGAAATGGTGGAAGATCCGAACCAGAAGATCGGTCGTCCGCGCCAGCTCTACACCGGCGCCACCCACCGGGACTACGTGCCGATCACCCAGCGCTCGTAATCGGAGCCGGCCGCCCGGCCGGACCCATGCGAAGACGATATCCAAAGCCCGCGGGAGACATTCTCCCGCGGGCTTTTTCATGCGCCGGCGGCAGGCATGCACAACCCGGCCCACCACAAGGGCCTGATCCGGAAGCAGATATGATCTGGAAGCCTCTCAGGAGGCGCTGAGGGCCGGGCGTCCGGTGCGTGCGACCCCAAGGACGGTCCGGGCCGCCGCCTCGCTGGGCAGCGCCCCGTCGTTGAGGCGCATCAGGTCGTGAAGGCGCTCGAAGGCGGCGAGCTGGCGCCGGCGCTCATCGGTGTCGGCAAGAAGCGGCGCGACCGCGTCGGCGAGCTTGTCCGGCGTCACGTCCTCCTCCAGGAAGTCGGGGATCGCATGCCGGAACGCGTCCTGCGTCCGCCCTTCCGCCCCGGCTTTGGATGCCGGCACGCCGCCGCTGCCGTAGTCGAGAATGATGTTCGGAAGCACCATGGTGGTGTAGTTCACGAACGGCACGATCCGGTTCACCGTGCGCAGGAACCGCGAGATGCCGTCCAGCTTGTAGGCGACGGCCATGGGCACGCCGGCGACGGCCAGCTCGAGGGTCACGGTTCCAGACGCCGCGAGTGCCGCCCTGGCCTCGGCGAAGGCCTTCAGCTTGGCCTCGCGTCCGCGGACGACCTCCGGCTTTATCGGCCAGTCCGCGACCTCCGCCTCGATCCTGTCCGCCAGATGGGAGACCGCCGGCAGCACGGGGCGGATCTCCCCGACCCGCTCGGCAATGCGCGCCACCGTCTCCCCGAACGTCGCCAGGAGCGCCCTGACCTCGGACCCGCGGCTGCCGGGCAGGATCAGCAGCACCGGCGGGCCGGATCCGTCGGGGCCCTGCCCGGTCTCCGGCAATTGCGGCAGCAGCGTTTCCAGAACCGGATGGCCGACATAGGTCGTCGTCGGTCCGCCGAGTTCGGCGTGCACACCCGGCTCGAACGGGAGCACCGCCATCAGCCGGTCGACATAGGCGGCCATTGCCCGGGCACGACCCGAGCGCCAGACCCACACCGTCGGGCTCACATAGTCGACGATCGGGATCGAGGGATCGCGGCGGCGCACGCGCCGGGCGACCCGGTGGGTGAAGTCGGGAGCGTCGATGATGACGAGCACGTCGGGTCGGGACGTCACGACCGCCGAAGCGGTCTGGTCGATCCGCGCCAGAAGCTGCGGCAGGCGCCGGATGATGGCGTCTACCCCCATCACCGTGATGTCGGAGAAGGGAAACAGCGGCTCCAGGCCTTCCGCCTGCATGGTCTCGCCGCCGACACCGGTGAAGACGACCCTGCCGTCCGTCTGCGCCTTCAGGGCCGCCATGAGCGCGCCGCCGAGATGATCCCCGCTCGGTTCTCCTGCGATGACGAAGACGTTCAGGGGCCGCTCTGTGGCCGTCATGGGCCCTCCTCGCCGTCGGTTCCGGCGACCAGGAACAGCCGCGCCGCATCCGCGGCCGCAATCGTCCCCTTGCGATCGGCGACGAGTGTCCGGCCGGCCTCCAGGTAGACGCCCGACAGCCGGGCTGCGGCCACGCCGGCGATGGTCGACGCGCCGATGGTGGGCAGTTCGGTTCTGAGATCCTGTCCGGGCTTCGAGCGCTTGACCAGCACACCGCCCTGTTCACGGACGCGGCCGGCCTTGCGCAGCTCGACGACGCGCTCGAGCATCCGGTCGGTGCCTTCCGCCGCCTCGATGGCAACCACCCGCCCCCTGGTGACCACGGCCGCCTGCCCGACGTCATACGGGCCGAGCGCGCCGAGCGCCTTCATGCCCAAGGCGGCATCTGCCAGGTCGTCGGGTTCGGGTTCACAGCGGCCGAGGGTGCCGCTCTTCACCAGGAGCCCTGGCGCGACCTCCGCAATGCCGCGCACGCGAAATCCCTCTTCCTCGACGAGGGCGAGCGCGCGCCGGACCACGCTGTCGTCGCCGCCAACCAGCACCCGCAGGATCTTGGGAACCCGGCGCCATGCGCCTGCGTCCAGACGCATCGCCTTGAAGTCCGGACGGCGCGTGATGGTACCGACGAAAACGACGTCGCGGGCGCCCCGGGCGGTCATGAAGTCGACGGCTCCGCCGACCTGGCCCCACCGGAAGACATGGGCTTCGGGATGGTCCAGCGCGAGGTCCGCTTCGCCGTCGATGCAGGCAAGAACGACCTTCCGTCCCGTGGCCTCGACGGCCTCGGCGACCTCCAGCGGGAGACGCCCGCCCCCCGCCACGATGCCGACCGGACCGGGACCGGCCGGCTCGGCGGGATCGGTCAATTCTGCCCCTGTCCCCATGGCGTGCACAGCGCGCGGTCGCCGCCGGAGCGGATGAAATCGAGGATGAGTTCGACCAGCGGTTCGCCGCCGAACATGTTGGTCACATCCTCGAGCCGCTCCTTGAGGGTGCCTTCGTTGGAAAACAGGTACCGATAGGCCCGGCGCAGGGTGTGGATCTGTTCGCGGTCGAACCCGCGCCGCTTGAGCCCGACGAGATTCAGTCCCATCAGCTTGGCCCGGTTGCCGAACACGTTGCCGAACGGGATCACGTCGTCGCCCACGCCCGTCACGCCGGAGACGAAGGCATGGTCGCCGATGCGGACGAACTGGTGAACAGCCGACCCGCCACCCATGATGACGTGGTCGCCCACCTTCACGTGGCCGCCGAGCATGACGTTGTTGGACAGGATCACGTGCGCACCGACCCGGCAGTCGTGGGCGACGTGACAGGCGACCATCAGGTAACAGTGGTCGCCGACCGTCGTCAGGAGCTCACCGCGCGCCGTCCCGGGATTGATGGTCACGTGCTCCCGGATGATGACGTTCTCGCCGATGACGATCCTGTTGGTCTCGCCCTTGTAGCTGAGATCCTGGGGCGGCGACCCGAGACTGGCGAAGGGATAGATCCTGGTCCCGGCCCCGATCTGGGTCCGGCCTTCGATCACCACGTGCGAGCCGACCCAAACCTGGTCGCCCAGAACCACTTCCGGTCCGACGATCGAATAAGGGCCAATGGAAACGTCCGCGCCGAGCGATGCCGCCTCAGACACGATCGCAGTCGGATGAATGGTCGCCACGTCTCTACTCGTTTACCCGTCGATGATCATGGCGGAGATTTCCGCCTCTGCGACCTTGGTGTCCCCGACCATGCCTACGGCGGAGAATTTCCAGATGTTCTGCCGGTTCTTGATCTTGGTCACGTGATATTCGAGCACATCGCCCGGCACGACCGGCTTGCGGAACTTGGCCCGGTCGATGGTCATGAAATAGACCACCTTCGGCTTGTTCGAGCCGCGTGCGGCCACGCACAGGGCGCCGGCCGTCTGGGCCATTCCCTCCACGATCAGCACACCCGGCATCACCGGCTGACCCGGAAAATGCCCCTGGAAGTGCGGCTCGTTGTAGGTGACGTTCTTGATGCCGATCCCGAACTCGTCCCCTTTCATCTGAACGATGCGATCGACCATCAGAAAGGGGTAGCGATGAGGCAACAGCGCGAGGACCTGCAAGATGTCCGCGGCCTCAAGCGTTGCTCCCTCAATCGGCTCATTCATTCGGCCGTCTCCTCACCCGATGTCTTTCCATCTTCTTTTCGTGCACCGGAGCCGCGCTTGTTGGCAAGAGCGCGCACCGCCATCCGCTCGCGCATCCACCGCCGAAACGGCACCGCCGGATGCCCGAGCCACCGCTCGCCGGCCGGCACGTCGTCATTGACCGCGCTGGTCCCCGCGATCTGGGCACCGGTGCCGATCTTGATGTGCTCACCGACCGCCGCACCGCCGCCGAGGACCACGTAGTCGCCGAGCTCCGCGCTGCCGGAGATGCCGACTTCCGCAACGATCACGCAATGACGCCCGATCACCACGTTGTGGCCGATCTGAACGAGATTGTCGATCTTGCTGCCTTCACCGATCACCGTGTCGCGCAGCGAGCCGCGATCGATCGTGGTGTTGGCACCGATCTCGACGTCGTCCTGCACGATCAACCGGCCGAGCTGCGGGATCTTCATGTGCTTCATGCCCATCGAATAACCGAAGCCGTCCTGGCCCAGCTTGACGCCCGGATGCAGGATCACCCGGTCACCGATGAGCGAAAACTGAAGCACGGATCCAGCCCCTATCCGACAGTTTCGACCGATCCGACAGCTCTGAGCGATCACCGCATTGGGGCCGATCACCGTTCCGGATCCGATCTGCACGTGCGGACCGACAACCGCCCCCGGCTCGACGATCACGCCCGGCTCCAGCTCTGCGGTCTCGTCGACGTGGGCGAATGGGGAAATCCCGTCTACGCCCGTCATCGCCGGCAGCGACACGGCCGCGGGAAACAGCTTGCCCGCCACGGCCGCAAACGCACGATAAGGCGCCCCCGCCGTCAGCACGGCCATGCGTTCGGGCACATGCGGGACGTCCGCCTCGCGGCAGACGACCGCCACGGCCTGGCTTTCAGCCAGCTTCGGCCAGTAGGCCTTGTCCTCGACGAAGGAGAGATCGCCCGTCCCCGCCCGGTCGAGCGCCGCGACGCCGGAAACCGTCGCCTGAGCGTCCCCGCGCACCAGGACGGCACCCGTCAGCGATGCGACCTCATCCAGCGAAAGCGGAACCGGCGGCGCGAAGAAAGAGGGATCGGACATGGGGGCTGAAGCCTCCGCTGGAGTGGGGCCGTCCGCTTCCAGCCGTCGACGACCCACATGCGGACGGTAAGCCTGGCGCCGGTCCCTGCCGCGACAACCCTGTCGGCAGGGAACGGGGTCGGGCGCCTGGAACGGGAGCCGCCCATCATATGCGAGGGTCAGCCGGCGTGTCCGGAAAGGCCCGGTTCGCAAAAAGGGCGCCCGACCATGGGCCGGACGCACCCGAATTCGCAGTCGTCTCGGATCGCGCCGGCTTGACCCGACGGTCCAGCCGGCCCGCGTCCCGGTTGCTAGAACCGGGTGCCGCCGCCGATCCGGAAGATCTGGGTCTCGTCCGCGTCGTTCATGACGATCGGCCAGGCGAAGTCGGCACGAAGCGGACCCAGCGGCGATTTCCAGAGGATACCGAAGCCGGCGGTCCAGCGCAGCTCGAAGTCGTCGGATTCGACCGTGACGCCGCTCGGAACCGCTTCGGGGTCTGCCGCCCAGAGCGAACCCGCGTCGGTGAACACGGCACCCGAGAAGCCGATCTCCTGGGGAATCAGCGGCAGCGGGAACGTCGCTTCGGCGGTACCGGCGATGTAGTACTGGCCGCCCAGCGAGTCACCGGTCGAGGCGTCGCGGGGACCGATACCGGAGGTCTCGAAGCCGCGGATCACCGAGCCGCCGACGAAGTACTGGTCCTGCAGATCGAGACCGTCGTCGCCGATCGACTTGATCATGCCGCCTTCGCCGCGGATCACGCCGACAACGCCCCAGGCCGGGATGACTTCCTTGTAGAAGCGGGCTTCGCCGCTGGTGCGCGAGAAGTGGGTGTCACCGCCGAGGCCGGCCACTTCCTGGGTGAACTTGGCGAAGATGCCGTCCCGCGGGAAGTTGGTGTTGTCGAGGGTGTTGTAGATCAGCGACGCGCCGACCAGCGAGGTCACCGTCGAGCCCTGGGTCTGACAGACCGCATCCGAGATGTAGTTCTGGTTCTGGATGCAGTTCGCTTCCGTCGTGAAGTCCGGGATCGAGATGTCACGGTCGTAGAGGCGGTAGAACGGCTGCAGCGTGGTGTCGTCGTTCAGCGGGAAGCCGAAGCGCAGCGCGCCGCCGGTCAGCGTCTGATCGTAGGACTGGGTCGAGTCGGCGTCGTTCGTCCGGTTGTAGACGTCGAAGCCCGCCGAGATCCGCCGGCCGAGGAAGAACGGCTCGGTGAACGAGAACTCGATGTTGGTCGTGTCCGAACCGCCGCCGACGAGGAACTTCACGTACTGTCCGCGGCCGAGGAAGTTGCGCTCTTCGATGGAGACGTCGCCGATGACACCGTCCGAGGTCGAATAGCCGACGCCGAAGGACACCTTGCCCGTGGGCTTCTCCTCGACGAACACGTTCACGATCACCCGGTCGGGCGCCGAGCCCGGCTCGGTGGTGATGCGGACGGTCTCGAAGAAGCCGAGATCGTTCAGGCGGCGCTCGGCGCGATCCACCAGGATCCGGTTGTAGGCGTCGCCCTCGACGAGATCGAACTCGCGGCGGATGACGTAATCCCGGGTCGAGGTATTGCCGATGATGTTGATGCGCTCGACATAGGCACGCGGCCCCTCGTCGACCTGATAGTCGATGGAGATCGTGTGCTCGTCGAAGTCGCGGCGGCCGCGCGGACGCACCTGGGCAAACGCGTAGCCCTGCTTCGCGGCTTCGATGGTCAGGTTCTCGAGCGACTTCTCGACCAGCTCGGAGGAGTAGACCCGGCCGGACCGGGTCTCGACGCGGCGGCGCAGCTGCTCGGGGTCGAGATTGCTGAGCGTGGTGTCGACCTCGATCTCCCCGAACCGATACTGCGGACCTTCCTCGACGGTGTAGGTGATGAAGAAGGTGTTCCGCTCGCGGTCGAAATCGGCAACCGACGAGATGATCCGGAAGTCGGCATAGCCGTGGTCGTAATAGAAGCGGCGGATCAGTTCCTGGTCGGCGGCGAAGCGGTCCGGATCATAGGTGTCGGTGGTGCGCAGCCAGCCGAGATAGCCGGACTGGCGCGTCTTGATGACGTCGCGCAGACGGCCGTCGGAAAAGTGCTCGTTGCCGATGAAGGTGATGCGGGCGACCTGGGTCTTGCCGCCCTCGTCGATCTCGAACACGAGGTCGACCCGGTTCTGCTGCAGGTCGATGGTCTTCGGCTCGACGCTGGCCTGATAATTGCCGCGACGACGATAGGTCTCGAGAATCCGCTCGACGTCGCTCTGGACGCGCGCGGTCGTCAGCACGGAGCGCTCCTTCGACTGGACCACGCCGGCCAGCGTCTCGTCGGACAGGCCGCGATTGCCCTCGAAGTTCACCCGGTTGATGATCGGGTTTTCCTGAACCGTGACGACCAGGCTGGAGCCGCGCTGGACGATCTGCACGTCGGCGAACAGGCCGGTGGCGAACAGCGACGCGATCGACTCGTCGATGTCGCTCGGGCCGAACGACTCACCCGGCTTGATGGTCAGGTACGCGCGGACGGTCTCCGGATCGACGCGGGTGTTGCCCTGCACCGATATCGAACGGACGACCGCTGCCTCGGCCGGCGAGGCCGACAGGAACGCGAAGGTCGGGATGGCCACGGACGCCACAGCAAACAGCGTGATGGCGAGGGCGAGCTTTCTGATCAAGACGGAACCAGCGTGCATTGCGGGGGATTGGCCCTTTGTGCTCCGCATTTACCGCCGCCTGGGAGCGGCGCCGATACGCGTAACGAAAAGCGATTGCGCTTGGTATTGCAGGCTTTTGGCGCAGAGGCAAGCCGGCCGCCGGGGGCGTTGCCGAGATTCACCGGCAACCGTGTCCCGGGTGCCACGCTCGTTAAGAAATTGCCCGCTGAGCCGGGCTTTGCGCGCCGCGGGAGGACCAACCTGGCGGGCAATACGCGCCCGTTAGGCGGATTTTAATCTTAATGGGCAATTTTTCGGTCGCCTGGGAGCGATTGACCTACCGGACGGACGATTCTCCGCCCGCCGACTGGACCACCGCCGGCGCTTATCCGCCGCGACCGAACATGCGCGGCCGCTGCGCGAGACCCGGATTCGCCGGCTCCGGTCAGGACCCGGCGATCTGTCTTATGTCGTTGAATGTCGCGAAGACCATCAGCATCAGAACCAGCGCCAACCCGATCCGGAATCCGATGTCCTGGGACCGTTCCGACAACGGTCGGCCGCGCGCCGCCTCGATTCCGTAGAAGACCAGATGGCCGCCGTCGAGCATGGGAATCGGCAGAAGGTTGATCAGGCCGATCGAGACCGAAAGGATCGCGGCGAGGTTTATGAGGGCGACGATCCCGATGCTCGCCACCTGCCCCGAGACCTGCGCGACCCGGATGGGACCGCCGAGCTGATCGGGCGATTCCCGCCCGGTCACCACGCCGGATATGTAGGACACCGTCCGGTCCACGATGAACCAGGTCTCCCCCACTCCGGCGGTGAAGGCGGCCGGCAGCGAATAGGTCTTGGTCTCCACCTGGCTGGCGTCGCTCGCCCGGCGTATCCCGAGCACGCCAATGCGGTGCGTGCCTCCGAATCCGTCGGCGACCTCCCGGAATTCCGGCGTGGCCGTCAGATCGATGCGCTCGCCGCCACGCTCAACGGTGAAGGTGAGCGCGCTTTCGCCGCTGCCGGAGACGGCTCGCTGGACGTCGGAGAACGCCTCCACCGTCTGTCCGTCGATGGCAACGATGACGTCACCGGGCTCGAAGCCGGCGACGGCTGCCGGCGACTCCGGCTGCACCTCGTCCACCCGCGCCTGGGTGATCGGGCGCCCGAAGGTGACGAACAGCACCGTGAAGATGGCGATGGCGAGGATGAAGTTGGCAAACGGTCCGGCCGCCACGATGGCAGCCCGTTGCCACACCGGCTTCAGGAAGAAGCTGCCTTCGCGTTCTTCCGGTGACATGCGGGCGATTTCCGCGTGGTCGGGAACGCTGGCGGCATTCTCGTCGCCGGCGAAGCGGACATAGCCGCCGAGCGGAACCGCCGCCACCCGCCATCGCGTACCCTGGCGGTCCTCCCATCCGAACAGCTCCGGGCCGAAGCCGATGGAGAACGTCCGCACGGCGACACCGCACCAGCGGGCCACCAGGAAATGGCCCAGCTCGTGGAAGAAGACGACGATCGTCAGCACGAACAGGAAGGGGATGATGTAGGACAGGATGGTCCCGCCGAATCCGCTGATTAACTCCATCGCCGCTCTCTGAATCCCGTGCGTGTCTGTGTGCGGCCCGGTCCGTGGCGTCAGGCGCCCGTCCCGGCCATGCCTGCGATCGCATCCGTTCCGACCCGCCGCGCATAGGCGTCCAGGCCGGCGACATCGTCGAGGCTTTTCGGTTCGACCAACATATGGTCACGTTCGGCGCAATTAAGAACCCTCTCGATCGTCGCAGCGATCTCCAGGAAGCCGATCCGTCCATCCAGGAACGCCGCCACGGCGACCTCGTTGGCGGCATTGAGGGCCGTCGGCGCCCCCTCCCCGCGTCGAAGCGCCGCCTGCGCCAGCGCCAGGCACTGGAACCGGTCCACATCCGGCGCCTCGAAGCTGAGACTGCCGACCTTCACCAGGTCGAGCGGCTCGACACCCGCCGGCCCGCGGGCGGGCCAGCTGAGGCAATTGGAGATCGGGGTGCGCATGTCCGGGGTCCCGAGCTGCGCCAGACACGAGCCGTCCACATAGCGCACCATGCCGTGGATGATCGACTGCGGGTGAACGACCACCGAGAGCTGATCGGCCGTTATCGGGAACAGGTGGAACGCCTCGATCAGCTCGAGGCCCTTGTTCATCATCGTCGCCGAATCGATCGTGATCTTCGCGCCCATCGACCAGTTGGGATGCTTCAGGGCCTGTTCCGGCCGCGCCGCTGCCATATCGGCCTTCGACCAGGTCCGGAACGGCCCGCCGGACGCCGTCAGCACCACTTCGGCCACAGCCTCGGCCGCGGTGTCCTCGAACACCTGAAAGATGGCGTTGTGTTCCGAATCGACCGGAAGGATGGTCGCACCCGCCCGGCGCGCCTCCTCCATGACCAGCGTGCCCGCCGTCACCAGGCATTCCTTGTTGGCGATCGCGACCCGTCCACCGCGCCGGATGGCCGCGACCGTGGGGGCCAGGCCTGCGGCACCGCTGATCGCGGCGACCACGATATCGGCCGGCATCGTCGCCAGTTCGACAAGGGCGTCCTCGCCGGCCCCCACCTTGATACCCGAGCCGGACAGCACCTCCTTGAGTTCCTCTCCCTTCGCCGCGTCGGCGACGACGGCTCGGCTCGGCCTGTGGGTCCGGCAGAGATCGGCAAGAGCGGACACGCTGCGGTTCGCGGCTATTCCGACCAGTTCGAAGCGGTCCGGGCTGCGGGCGATCACGTCGAGCGTCGCCGCCCCGATGGAGCCTGTCGCACCGAGGACCACGACCCTCTGAGGGGAACTGGATTGCGTCATTGGAAAGCTCCGATCGCCGTCAGCACACCGACGGCCGGCTCAAGCGGGCCATGGACCAGGGACCCGATCACCAGCGCGAGGACGCCGGCGGCAAGCAGACCGTCCACGCGATCCATCAGTCCGCCGTGGCCGGGAATCAGGCGGCTGGAATCCTTGATCCCGAAGCGCCGCTTGGCACCCGATTCGAAGAGGTCGCCCAGCTGCGCGATGGCCGACAGGGCACAGAAGATCAGAACGCCGATGAGCGTCAGCGGCAGTGACAGCCCCAGCGCGAGCAGCGCGCCGGCCGCCGCCGCGGCCACCGCCCCGCCGATCGCGCCTGACCAAGTCTTCTTCGGCGAGACGGCCGGCCACAGCTTCGGCCCGCCGATGGTGCGGCCGACGAAGTAAGCGAAGACATCGGTCGCCCAGCTCACCGCGAACACGAAGAGGATCGCGGCGAATCCGTCGTCGCCGTGGCGCAGCGCTATGAAGGAGACCGTGCCGAAACCCGCATAGGCCAGCCCCCCGGCTGCCCAGAATCGGACGCTGCGGCGGGTCCGTCCGGCTGCGGCAACGGCGGTCACGGCTGCGGCCGTTAGGACGGAACCGACGATCAGAACGAGGGCGGCGAAACCGGCCCCGCGATAGTCGGCCCCGATGCTGGCCGCAACCAGCACCGCCAGCGCAACCGCGAACGCGATCGAGGAGAGCGGAACGGAGATCATGCGGAACCATTCCGCGATAACCACGGCGCCCAGCAGAATCAGACCGGCGGTGAAGTAGGCCTCCCCCGCCCAGGCAAGCACGAGGGCGCCGGGCACCAGAACGGCCGCCGAGAGGACCCGTTGCGCCAGCTCCGCGTGGCGATGCTTCGGCCTGCCGTGCTCGATCGCCACGTCCCGCGCCACCCTCAGCCGCCGCCGGCGTCCGCGGCGACGCTGCCGAACCGCCGGCTCCGGTTGCGGAACTCCGCGATGGCGGAATCGAGGGCGGCCTCGTCGAAATCGGGCCAGTGGACCGGAACGAACACGAACTCCGAATAAGCCGCCTGCCACATGGTGAAGTTCGACAGCCGGCACTCGCCGCTAGTGCGGATGATCATGTCCGGATCCGGCACGCCCGCGGTATCGAGATGGGCGGCGATCATGTCCTCATCGATCGCGTCGGGCGAGACCGCGCCGGTCTGAACGCCCCGGGCGATCGCCTGGCAGGCCCGCACGATCTCGTCGCGTCCGCCGTAATTGAAGGCGACGAACAGCGTCATCCCGGTGTTGCCCCGGGTGGTGTCCTCGGCGTTGCGCAGCAGAGACTCGATCTCCGGCGACAGGTTGTCCCGCCGGCCGATCGGACGGACGCGGACGTTGGCCTGGTGGAGCTCCCTGAGATCCTCCTGGATGAAGCGCCGCAACAGCGCCATCAGGCTCGCGATCTCCTGCGCCGGGCGCGACCAGTTCTCCGAGGAGAAGCTGAACACGGTCAGATAGCGCACGCCCAGTTCACCGGCGTGCCGGACCGCGCGCCTGAGCGCCTCGACACCCTTGCGATGGCCGGCCGCACGCGGCAGTCCCCGCGCCTCGGCCCAGCGACCATTGCCGTCCATGATGATACCGACATGCGCCGGCACCGCAGCGGCGTCGGTCGCGGGACGCTGGCGAAGCTGCGCTTCTCCAAGGGCGCTCATAAAGGGGCCTCGCTTGCAGGTCCGGCGAGCCTAGACCTGCATGATCTCCTGTTCCTTCTGATGCAGGACCTGATCGATCTCCGCGACGGTCTCATCGGTCAGCTTCTGGACCTGGTCGGAATAGGTCCGGCTGTCGTCCTGACCGATCTCACCCTCCTTCTCCAGAAGCTTGACCTCCTCCATGCCGTCACGACGGACATGGCGGACGGAGACCTTCGCCTGCTCGGCGTATTTGTGGGCGACGCGAACGAGTTCCTGACGGCGTTCCTCGTTCAGCTCCGGGATCGGGATCCGCATAAGCTGTCCCTCGACCACCGGATTGAGGCCGAGCGACGACTCGCGGATCGCCTTCTCCACGGCGCCGGCGACGGACCGGTCCCAGACCTGAACCGAAATCAGCCGCGGTTCGGGAACGGAAATGGTCGCCACCTGGTTCAGCGGCATGTGGCTGCCGTACACATCGACCGTGATCGGATCCAGCATGCTGCTGGAGGCGCGCCCGGTGCGCAGCCCCGCGAGATCATGCTTCAGGGAATTCACCGCACCTTTCATGCGGCGTTTCAGGTCGTCGAGATCGAGCGCGGAATCCGCCATTCTTTCCTCTTTTCGGATAGGGCCCGCGGCGAGCGCGTGACTACGCGGCAGGCGCGTCGTCGACGGTGACGAGGGTGGCGCGGCCATTGCCGGATGCGACGGCCACGAATTCCCCCGGCTCACCTATTGAAAAAACGATTACCGGAATCCGGTTGTCCCGAGCAAGGGCGATTGCCGTCGCGTCCATGACCGACAGCCCGTTGGCCAGCACTTCGCGGTGGGTCAGGTGGTCGTAGCGGGTGGCCGACGGATCGGTCTTCGGATCGGCGGAATAGACGCCATCGACCTGCGTCCCCTTCATCACCACGTCGCAGCCCATCTCGACGGCCCGCAGCACGGCGCCGGTATCCGTCGTGAAGTAGGGGTTGCCGGTTCCGCCCGCAAACAGCACCACCTGCCCCGCCTCGAAACTGGCGAGCGCGGCGCGCTGGGTGAAGGTCTCGCAGACGGCCGGCACGGCGAGGGCGGACAGGACCCGGGAAGGAACGTCGCGCACCGCAAGCGCGGCGCTGAGGGCGAGCGCGTTCATCACCGTCGCCAGCATGCCCATGTGGTCACCGCTGACCCGGTCGAGACCGCTGGCCGCGATCTGGGAGCCGCGCACGAAATTGCCGCCGCCCACCACGACACCCACCTGGCCGCCGCGCGCGACGACGTCGCCGATCTCGTCGGCGATCCGCCCGGTGACCTCGGCATCGATACCGAACCCGGCATTCCCTGTCAGCGCTTCGCCCGAAAGCTTGAGGAGGATGCGTCGCCAGGGCAGCTCGGTCGTCATGTGGGTCTCGTCCTGTCTCGGATGCGGCATGCCGGCAAGCGGCTCGTCTTTCGGGCCCCCGCGCGGTCACCCGGCTCGGCGCCGGACATGATCCGGGGTCCACGATACTCTTTGGCAGTCGGAAAACCGCCGGGCAGTCAAAAAAAAGCCCGCCGGGTGACCCCGGCGGGCGATTGTCGGATCAGTTGCCGGCCGCCGCGGCGACCTCGGCGGCAAAGTCCGATTCTTCCTTCTCCACGCCCTCGCCTAGCGCGAAGCGCATGAACGCGACGAGCTTGATCGGAGCGCCGGCCTCGGCCTGGGCCGCCTCGATCGCCTTCTCGACGGTGTTGTCCGGATCGACGACGAAGTTCTGCTTCAGGAGCGCCACTTCCTCGTAGAACTTGCGCAGCCGGCCTTCGACCATCTTCTCGATGATATTCTCCGGCTTGCCCGACTGGCGCGCCTGGTCGGAATAGACCGCCCGCTCGCGCTCGACGACGGCCGGATCGACCTCGTCCGGCGTAACCGCCAGCGGGTTCACGGCCGCCACGTGCATGGCGATCTTCTTGCCCAGGTCGTTGAGGACCTCCGGCTTGCCTTCCGACTCCAGCGCGACCAGCACGCCGAGCTTGCCGAGACCGTCGGCCACGGCGTTGTGGACATAGGTCGCCACCACGCCCGGAGAGACCGACAGGACCGCCACGCGGCGCAGGTTCATGTTCTCGCCGATGGTCGCGATCGATTCGGTGATCTCGTCGGAGATCGAATGGCCAGCCCCCGGCATCGTCGCCGCGAGCAGCGCATCGCGGTCACCCGCCGTCGACAGCGCCTCGGTGGCAATGGTGCGCACGAGCTTCTGGAAGGTCTCGTTGCGGGCCACGAAGTCGGTCTCGGAATTGACCTCGACCAGCGCAGCCGCGCCGTCGCCCTGGGCCACGCCGATCAGGCCTTCGGCGGCAACCCGGTCGGCCTTCTTCGCGGCCTTGGAAAGACCTTTCTTGCGCAGCCAGTCGACTGCCGCTTCCATGTCGCCGCCGGATTCCGTCAGCGCCCGCTTGCAGTCCATCATGCCGGCGCCGGTCTTCTCGCGGAGCTCTTTGACCTCTTGAGCGGAAATGCTCATCGCTGTCCTCGCCTGAGTTGAGTTTCAAGAAAGCTGCGGCCGCAGACGGAATTCACCGGTGGGCTTGGCAGGCCAATCCCGACGGATCTCGTCCGCCCCTGTTGCGGGCGCGAGTTACATGCGCGATCGGCCTCGGGAAGTCGAGACCGATCGCAGAAGATTTGGATCGCGATCGTCGAAACGGAAGGCTCGCGGCAACCGCATCACACGGATCGCCGCCAGGACCCTTCCGGTTCCGAGTTCTTCCCCGAACCCGCTCAGCGGGCTTCGGAGGTCTCCGCGGCCGGCGCTTCGGCGGCCTCGGCCGGTGCCGTGTCGCTGCTCACTTCGCCCAGCGACACTTCTTCCGGCTGCGCCGCTTCCGGCGTTTCCAGAGCCACCTCAGCCTGCGGCTCCTGCTCCTCGCCGACGTCCACGCCCATCGAGCCCTGGGCCCGCGACAGGCCGTCGATGGCGGCGCGGGAGATCAGGTCGCAGTAGAGCGTGATGGCGCGGGCCGCGTCGTCGTTGCCCGGGACCGGATAGGTGATGCCGTCCGGATCGCAGTTGGAATCGACCACGGCCGCGACCGGAATGCCGAGACGGCGGGCTTCCTGGACCGCGATCTGCTCGCGGTTGGTGTCGATGATGAACACCAGGTCCGGGACGCCGCCCATGTCCTTGATGCCGCCGAGGTTCCGCTCCAGCTTCTCACGCTCGCGGTCCATGAAGAGCCGCTCTTTCTTGGTGAGACCCTGGGGGTCGGTAGCGATCAGGTCTTCCAGCTTGCGCAGGCGCTGGATGGAGACGGAGATCGTCTTCCAGTTGGTCAGCATGCCGCCGAGCCAGCGGGCGTTCACGTAGTACTGGGCCGAGCGGCGCGCGGATTCGGCAACGGCCTCCTGCGCGGCACGCTTGGTGCCCACCATCAGCACGCGTCCGCCGCCGGCGACGGTGTCCGACACGGCCTTCAGGGCCTGGTCGAGCATCGGCACGGTCTGCGCGAGGTCGATGATGTGAATGTTGTTGCGCTCGCCGAAGATGTACTGACCCATCTTCGGGTTCCAGCGGTGGGTCTGGTGACCAAAATGGACACCAGCTTCCAGGAGCTGGCGCATAGTGAAATCGGGCAGAGCCATGGCTTGCCTCTCCTCTCGGTTCGATCCGGTTCAGCCTCCGCGGGGTCTGCCGCCGGCCCTTGGCCGAAGCGACACCGGATCCTCAAGGACGCCGACTTGTGACGCCTTCGAGGAGTTCCCCGCGTGTGGAATGGTGCGCGATATAGGGGCTTCGCGCCCGCAAGGCAAGCGTTTCAAGAGCCGAGCAGCGCAGCGACGGGCACCTCGACGTCCGCTCACCCCGGCGAAAGCCGGGGGCCAGGGCGAAAATCTCCCGCGCCGGCCGGTCAAGAGGCGAGTAGCGAAGCGACCGGGACGAAGGAGACCAGGCCGCGCCCGCGCAGCGGTGAGCGAAGCGAACTCGCGTGAGTGGAAAAGACCCACCCTTCCCGCAAAGCCGGACGCGAAACCGGTCCCCACTTTCGCTGGGATCCGTCTCTCTCTTCGCAACGCCCGGGCGGAAAACCGCAAGAGCACTTTTCCTGGCGTTGCTTCAGGCAAACTCCACCTGCACCACGCCCGGAAGCTGCTTCAGGGCGCTGGCGACCGGCGGCGTGACCTGATAGCGGCCCGGCAGCTTGACCTCGACCTCCTGGCGTCCGCCGTCCACCAGAAGCACCAGCGACACGTCGGCGTCGCCGGACTTCGGAAGATGGCGCGACAGGCTCTCCAACGGCGCCGGATCGCGCAGGAAGACCCGGAGCGACCGCTTCAGCCGAAGCGCCGCCTCGTCCAGCGGCTCGACGGACTGGATCCGGGCCGACACCCCCTCTTCCCGCTCTTCCGCGTGGACCATCAGGATCACCGACTGGCCCGGCTCCAGGAGATCGCGGAACTGGGCAAGCCCGTCGGAGAAGATCACCGCCTCGTACTGCCCTGTCGGGTCCGACATGCGCACGATGCCCATCCGGTTGCCGGACCGGGTCCGCCGTTCCTGGCGCTGGGTGACGGTACCGACCAGACGGCCGGCCGTGGCGCCGCGCTTCACCGCCTCCACGAAGGTCGACCACATCTGCACGCGCATGCGCTCCAGCACCTGGCGGTAGTCGTCGAGCGGATGGGCCGACAGATAGAAGCCGATCGCCGCATATTCGCGTTGCAGGGTTTCCGCCGGCGCCCACGGCAGGATGTCCGGCAGTTCCACCGGCTGTGGCTCGCCGCCGAAGAAGTCGTTCTGCCCGGACGCGATCCCGTCGGCGTTGCGGTGGGCGATGCCGAGCACCCGATCCAGTCCTTCCATCAGCCGGGCCCGGTTCGGCTCCAGCGTGTCGAACGCGCCGGCCGTCACCAGGCATTCCAGCCCGCGCTTGTTGGCGATCTTCGGATTGATGCGGTGGGCGAACTCCGTCACGTCGCGGAACGGACGCTCCTCCCGCAGCGCCACGATGTGGTCGACGAGCGGGCGGCCCACGCCCTTGATGGCGTTGAGCGCATAGACGATCGCCCCGTCGGCGACCGAGAAGCTCGCCGACGACTGGTTCACCGAGGGCGGCAGCACCTTGATGCCGAGCCGCATCGCTTCGCGCCGGAAATCCGACAGCTTGTCGGTGTTGCCCATGTCGAGCGTCATGGTCGCCGCCAGGAACTCGACGGGGTAGTTCGCCTTCAGCCAGGCCGTGTGATAGGCGACCAGCGCGTAGGCGGCGGCGTGGGACTTGTTGAAGCCGTAGTTGGCGAACTTGGCAACCAGGTCGAAGATCGTCGAGGCATCCGACTTCTTGACGCCCTGCTCCACCGCGCCGTCCACGAACCGGCCGCGCTGGACGTCCATCTCCGCCTTGATCTTCTTGCCCATCGCCCGGCGCAGAAGGTCTGCGTCGCCGAGCGAATAGCCCGACAGGACCTGGGCGATCTGCATCACCTGCTCCTGGTAGATGATGATCCCGTAGGTCTCCTTCAGGATCGGCTCCAGCAGCGGATGCAGATAGTCGGGCTCCTCCTCGCCGTGCTTGCGGCGGTTGTAGCTCGGGATGTTGTCCATCGGGCCCGGACGATAGAGCGCCACGATGGCAATCAGGTCCTCGAACCGGTCGGGCCGCATGCCGATCAGGGCCTTGCGCATGCCCGCACTTTCCAGCTGGAACACGCCGACCGTCTCGCCGCGCGCCAGCATCTCGTAGGTGGGCGCGTCGTCGAGCGGCAGCGAGTCCAGGTCGACCTCGATGCCGCGCTGGGCGATCAGCTTCACCGCCGTGTCGATCACGGTCAGCGTCTTCAGGCCGAGGAAGTCGAACTTCACCAGCCCGGCCTGCTCGACCCATTTCATGTTGAACTGGGTGACCGGCATGTCGGAGCGCGGATCGCGGTACATCGGGACCAGCTCATCGAGCGGCCGGTCGCCGATCACGATACCCGCGGCATGGGTCGAGGCGTGCCGGTAGAGGCCCTCCAGCTTCATCGCCATGGTCAGGAGCGTGGCGATGATCGGCTCCTCGTCACGCGCCTCCTGCAGCTTCGGCTCGCCGTCCACCGCTTCCTTGAGCGTGACCGGATTGGCCGGGTTCGCCGGCACCAGCTTGCACAGCTTGTCGACCTGACCGTAGGGCAGCTCCAGCACCCGGCCCACGTCGCGCAGCACGGCGCGCGCCTGCAGCGTTCCGAAGGTGATGATCTGGGCAACCTGCTGGTGACCGTACTTGTCCTGGACGTATTCGATCACCTCATCGCGCCGCTCCTGGCAGAAGTCGATGTCGAAGTCCGGCATCGACACGCGCTCGGGGTTGAGGAAGCGCTCGAACAGGAGACCGAACCGCAGCGGGTCAAGGTCGGTGATCGTGAGCGCGTAGGCGACCAGCGACCCGGCACCCGAGCCGCGGCCGGGGCCAACGGGGATCCCCTGCGCCTTGCCCCACTGGATGAAGTCCGCAACGATCAGGAAGTAGCCCGGATATTTCATGCGCTCGATGATGGTGAGCTCATGGTCCAGGCGGGCGTGATAGTCGGCCTCTTCGGTGCCGGGAGCGGGTCCATGGGCAGCCAGCCGGGCCGCCAGCCCGGCAACCGCCTTGTCGCGCAGAGCCTGGGCTTCGGCGGCTTCCGCTTCGGCGGCATCCACGTCATCGCCGGTGGCGAAGCGCGGCAGGATCGGCGGGTGCTTCAGCGGCCGCTGGATGCAGCGCCGGGCGATCTCGACCGTGGAGGCGAGCGCCTCGGGGATGTCGGAGAACAGCTCCATCATCTCCGAGCGCGTCTTGAAATAGTGCTCGGGCGTGAGCTGGCGCCGGTTGTCCTCGTTCAGCCGGCGGCCTTCGGCCACGCAGATCAGGGCGTCATGGGCCTCGAAGTCGCCGCGCGCGGGAAAGAACGCCTCGTTGGTGGCCACCAGCGGAACGCCGGCGTCGTAGGCGAAATCGATGAAGACCGGTTCGCAGGTCGCCTCCTCCGGCAGTCCGTGCCGCTGGAGCTCGCAGTAGAAGCGGTCGCCGAAGGTCTCGGCGAGCCAGTCGAACCGGCGCCGCGCCAGGGCGGCCGTGCTGTGCAGGATCGCCTGTCCGATCGGTCCCCCGACCCCGCCCGACAGGCAGATCAGACCGGCGGCGTGTTCGGCAAGCGCGTCTGCGGGTACATGCGGCCGGGTTCCGGGGACCGGTTCCAGATGCGAGCGGCTAACCAGTTTGACGAGATTGGCATAGCCGGTCGGATCGGCGGCGATCAGCACCAGCGACGGCAGCGTCGTGTCCGCCTGCCGGCGCCGCCCGTCCTCCTCCAGGAAGGCGACCGCGAGCTGGCATCCGACGATCGGCTGGACCCCCTCGCCCGCCGCCTTTTCCGAGAACTCCAGCGCGCCGAACAGATTGCCGGTGTCGGTGATCGCGACGGCCGGCTGCTTGTCCGCCTTGGCGAGCTTGATCAGGTCCTTCAGATGCAGCGCGCCCTCGAGCAGCGAGAACGCCGAGTGAACCCTGAGATGAACGAAGCCGGGTCCGTCCGTGGCATCCATGTCGTCGTGGTCTCCCGCCGGCTGTGTCGCAACGCCCAGTGCCCCGACCGGACTTTGGCCTCCGGACGCGCCCGCGTCGACCGTGCGCGGCGCCCGTCCACAGCCCATCGCCGGAAACGGAATGACGTCTCCCACTTATGCGCCGATTCCGACCGCGCGCGACACCGTCGGCTCACTGGAACCGCGTGAGCGCATCGAGCCACACGAGCATGGTCGCTCCGAACAGGGTGAGCGCGACGAGCGTGGTGAGATCGTAAGCGAAACGGATCATGGCGACGTCCTTTCTGGCTGGGCGGGCGCTGGAATCGCCCTCGTTCCTTTTTTGTTCTATGCGACTATGTTCTCTCTTCGTTCCGTTCGTCAACCGCCGGCCGGCCGGGGCCGGACCGCACGCTTAAAAAAGGGTTTTCGGAAAGGATCGAACCCCGACGGTTCGGATCAGAGCGTCTCGCAGCGCCCGTCGACGAGCGTCACGCGGCGGTCCATGCGATCCGCCAGCTCGTGGTTGTGGGTCGCCACGAGGGCCGAGAGCCCGGTCGAGCGGGCCAGACGGACGAACGCATTGAACACGTGCTCGGCCGTGCCGGGGTCCAGGTTGCCGGTCGGCTCGTCGGCGAGAAGCACCGCCGGGCGATTCGCCACAGCACGGGCGATCGCCACCCGCTGGCGTTCGCCGCCGGAGAGTTCCCCGGGACGATGCCCGGCCCGACGGTCGACGTCGAGTTCGCTGAGGAGCGCATGGGCGGCGGAATCGGCCACCTTCTTGTCGGCACCGGCCAGCCGCATCGGCAGGGTCACGTTTTCCAGCGCCGTGAAGTCGGGCAACAGATGGTGGAACTGGTAGATCATGCCGATGGACGCGCGGCGGAGCTCGGTCAGGGCGGCGTCGCCGAGCCCGGTCGTCTCGACGCCGGCGACCGAGACGCTGCCCTTGTCGGCCCGTTCCAGGAGCGCAGCGATGTGCAGGAGCGTCGACTTGCCCGCCCCGGACGGCGCCACCAGCGCCACCAGTTCCCCCGGTTCGAGCGTGAGATCCACGCCCCGCAGGACGGCGAGCTTGCCCTCGCCTTCCCGGTAGCTGCGTTCCACGCCGGCCAGGTGCAGGGCCGCGGTCGGATGGGCGCCGGTGTCCCTCATTCGCTGCGCAACCCCTCGACGGGATCGACGGCGGCCGCCTTCCAGGCCGGATAGAGCGTCGCCAGGAACGACAGGACCAGCGCCATCACCACCACGGCCGTTGTCTCGCCGGTCTCCATTTCCGCCGGCAGACGGCTCAGAAAATAGAGTTCGGGCGAGAACAGCTCCGTGCGCGTGAGCCAGGAGATGGCCTGCCGGATCTCCTCGATGTTGAGACACACGACCGTGCCCAGCGCGAGCCCCGCCAGGGTGCCCACCGCCCCGATCGAGAGCCCGGCCAGGATGAAGATCCTGAGCACGGTTCCCCGGCTCGCCCCCATGGTTCTCAGGATCGCGATGTCGCGCGCCTTGTCCTTCACCAGCATGGTGAGGCCGGAAATGATGTTGAGCACCGCGACCAGCACGATCAGCGTCAGGATCAGGAACATGACGTTCCGCTCCACCTCCAGCGCGGAGAAGAAGGTGGTGTTCCGCTGGCGCCAGTCGATCAGATAGACCTGCCGTTCCGCCGCCACCTGGATCGGGTCGCGCAGCGCATCGACACGGTCCGGATCGTCGACGAACACCTCAATCGCCGTGACGGTGTCGTCCTTGTTGAAGAAGTACTGCGCCTCGGAAAGCGGCATGTAGATAATGGAGCTGTCATACTCCGACATGCCGACCTCGAATATCGCGGCGATCGGAAAGGTTTCCGATCGCGGCGTCATCCCGAACGGCGTGACGTCGCCCTCCGGCGTCAGAAGCCGGATGGAATCCTCCACCGTCACCCCGAGACTGGCCGCCAGCCGCGAGCCGATGATCACGCCGCCGCCCTCCCGGAAGCCCGTCAGATCACCGAGAAAGAGATTGCCGGAGATCAGATCCATGCGCTCGAGATCGTCGGGCGACACGCCGCGAACCAGCGCGCCGGTGGCGGCCGATGGCCCCGAGACCAGCGCCTGGCCCTCCACATAGGGGATGGCGAATTCGACCCCATCTACCCCGTCGATGCGCTGGGCGACGGGCACGTAGTCGGTCAGGTCGCTGCCGATCGGCTGCACCTGGAAATGACCGTTGATGCCCAGGATCTTGTCGAACAGCTCGCTACGGAAGCCGTTCATCACCGCCATCACGATGATGAGCGTCGCAACGCCCAGCATGATCCCGAGGAAGGAGAAGCCGGCGATGACCGAGATGAAGGTGTCGCGCCGCCTGGAGCGCAGATAGCGTCCGGCGATCAGCCATTCGAGCGCGGAGAACGCGCCGATGCTGCCGGAGCCGTCCACGGCGGGTGGCGCGCCTGCGCTGTCAGCCACAGCAGGCCTCGACCAGCCGGTTTACGGCCGCATCCAGCGTCAGCGTCTGGCGTTCGCCGGTCGCCCGGTGCTTCACCTCGACCTCGTCGTTGGCGAGTCCGCGCGGCCCGACGATCATCTGCCAGGGCAGCCCGATCAGGTCCATCGCCGCGAACTTCGCGCCGGCACGCTGGTCGAGATCGTCGTAGAGCACGCTCACGCCCGCCGTCTCCAGCCGCTGATAGAGAGCCTCGCACGCCATGTCGGTCTGATGGTCGCCCGGCTTGAGGTTGATCAGCCCGACATCGAACGGGCTCAGCGACTGAGGCCAGATGATTCCGGCATCGTCGTGGCTGGCCTCGATCACCGCCCCGACCAGGCGCGACACGCCGACCCCGTAGGAGCCCATGTGAACCGGCCGCTCGACGCCGTCCGGCCCGGCCACCTTCGCGCCCATCGGCTCGGAATATTTCGTGCCGAAATAGAAGATGTGGCCGATCTCGATGCCGCGGGCGGCTACCTGCCGGTCCTCCGGCAGCTTTTCGAAGGCGGCGGCGTCGTGCATGTCGTCGGTGGCGGCGTATTTCGACGTCCACTCCGTCACGATCGGCGACAGGTCCGACAGGAAATCCGTGTCCTCGCCGGGGATCGGCAGGTCGAGCAGGTCCTTGTCGCAATAGACCGCGCTCTCGCCGGTGGAGGCGAGGATAATGAACTCGTGGGACAGGTCGCCGCCGATCGGCCCAGTCTCCGCCCGCATCGGAATTGCCGTGAGCCCCATCCGGCGGAAGGTCCTGAGATAGGCGACGAACATCCGGTTGTAGGCGTGCCGCGCCGACTCCTGATCGATGTCGAACGAATAGGCGTCCTTCATCAGGAATTCGCGGCCGCGCATCACGCCGAAACGCGGCCGGACCTCGTCCCGGAACTTCCACTGGATGTGGTAGAGGTTCAGCGGCAGCTCACGGTAGCTGCGCACGTAGGACCGGAAGATGTCGGTGATCATTTCCTCGTTGGTCGGCCCGTACAGCATCTGCCGCTCGTGGCGGTCGGTGATGCGCAGCATCTCCTGCCCGTAGTCGTCATAGCGGCCGGATTCCATCCACAGATCGGCCGACTGGATCGTCGGCATCAGCACTTCCTGGGCGCCGGCGCGATTCTGCTCCTCGCGAACGATCTGCTCGACCTTCTCCAGAACGGCCTTACCGAACGGCAGCCAGGAATAGATGCCGGCCGACTGCTGGCGAATCATGCCGGCGCGCAGCATCAGCCGATGGGAGACGATTTCCGCCTCTTTCGGGGTTTCCTTCAGGATGGGCAGGAAGTAGCGGGACAGACGCATTTAAGCCGACGCTTTCTCTGGGGCGGGATCGGGCGGAGTGAACAGTTACGGGAGCCAAATGACAAGGGGGATCGGCAGCAGCGCGCGGACTTTGAACACACGCTCCCGGACGGCTTCCGAATGAGACCTATCGCCGCGTCCCGCCTCGCCCGGACGTCCCGCGAAATCGCCACAACGCAAAAAAGTTGGGCGCAAATTGCACAAAATGATGACAGACCCGATTACACTTGCTATGTTGGGTTCATAAAGAAATCGGCAACGGCAATCGATCGTTGTCGAGTGGCTTCGCGGTCTGAGTCTTGGGAGGAAGCCCTTCTGGCGCGGTAAAATGCCGCTGCCGCGCAGGGTCGATAAAAAGCGGCCCTGTCGCACAGAGGGGACGGACGCGGAACTTAATCAGCAAGGCGCGAGCCTTGCTTTTTTTTTGCTTGCACGGGGCAGGTCATCGCCCGCACTCGACTGCCGCCGATCCGTCGACGACCGGCCCGCACTGTGTCCCTTTATCCAATATGTCGGAGTGGTGCTGGGACGTTGACGGTGGCCGGCTGTGACGGGACGGCGGATGCGGCAAAAGGCGCTGGCCAGCCCCGTTCGCGGCAACCGCGCGCAGCTAATCGTGTAATCTGGATGCCTTGCGCGGGCCTGTCGCGGCGTCCCGCCAGCCGTCACCGCCCGACCACGATCGAGACATGCATCTGCCAGCTCCCCTGATCCCTGCCGTCCTCCTGCGTCGCTACAAGCGCTTCCTTGCCGACGTCCGCCTCGAGGACGGAACGGAGATCACCGTCCATTGCCCGAATCCCGGCGCGATGACCGGCCTTACCGCCGAAGGAAGCCGGGTCTGGCTCTCGCTGTCCGCCAACCGGGCCCGCAAGCTGCCGCACACGCTGGAGCTGATGCAAGTCGACGGTGGCCTGGTGGGCATCAACACCGGCCATCCCAACCGGGTCGTCGAGACCGCGCTGGCCGCGGACGAAGTTCCGGAGCTGGCCGGCTATGAGCGGGTCCGCCGCGAAGTCCGCTACGGCGCGGCGAGCCGCATCGACCTGCTTCTGGAAGGCGACGGCCGGCCCGATTGTTATGTGGAGATCAAGAACGTCCACCTGATGCGCGCGCCGGGCCTTGCGGAGTTTCCCGACAGCGTGACCGCCCGTGGTGCCCGGCATCTGGATGAACTCGCCGCCATGGTCGCCACAGGGGCCCGGGCGGTGATGCTCTATGTCGTGCAACGCGAAGACTGCGACCGGTTCGCTCTCGCCGACGACATCGACCCGGCCTATGCGGCGGCCTTCGAACGCGCGCGGGCAGCCGGCGTCGAGGCCTGTGTCTATGGCTGCAGCCTGTCCCTGACGGAAATCCGGCTGACCAGCCGCCTCCCCTTCGCCACTGCCGCGAACCGCGACATCGCGACGATTCGCGAACGCGCCCGCTGAAATCGCGGGCGGGGACTGCTATGTAAGTGACTTCGGTCCCGGACCCGACCACGGAGCCTTGAATGATTGAGTATGTCGACGCCGCCACGGCACCGCCGAAGAACACCGGCCAGATCCGTCTTTACGGCGAGGACGGTTTTGCCGGAATGCGCAAGGCCGGCCAGGTGACCGCGGAGTGCCTCGACCGTCTCGCGGATATCGTCGTGCCGGGCGTCACCACGGAAGAGATCGACCGGTTCGTTTACGAATTCGGCCTCGAGCACGATGCGCTTCCGGCGACGCTCTATTATCGCGGCTACCGCAAGTCGACCTGCACCTCGATCAATCATGTGGTCTGCCACGGCATTCCCGCGTCGAAGCCCCTCCGCGAAGGCGACATCGTCAACATCGACGTCACCTATGTGGTGGACGGCTGGTACGGCGATTCCAGCCGCATGTACGGGGTCGGCCAGATCAAGCGCGCGGCCGAACGACTGCTCGACGTGACCTACAAGGCGCTGCTGCACGGCATCGACGCGGTGAAGCCCGGCGCGACCACCGGCGACATCGGCGCAGCGATCCAGACCTATGTGGAATCGGAGCGCTGTTCCGTCGTGCGCGACTTCTGTGGCCACGGCGTCGGCCAGCTCTTCCACGACGCGCCCAACATCCTTCATTACGGCCGCGCCGGCGAGGGCATCGCCCTGCAGCCCGGCATGATCTTCACCATCGAACCCATGGTGAACCTCGGGCGCCCGCACGTGAAGATCCTGTCGGACGGCTGGACAGCCGTGACGCGGGACCGCTCGCTGTCGGCCCAGTACGAGCACTCCATCGGCGTGACGGAAACCGGACGCGAGATCTTCACCCTCTCGCCCGGCGGTTTCGACCCGTCTCTGGTCCTTCGGACCTGATCGGCCGGGGAGGCTCGATGGGGGAGGAAGCCGACGGTTTTTCCGACGCCGGGCAGGCTCCGGGAACGGAGGGCCACCGACAGCGGCTCCGCGACCGCTTCGAGCAGGCCGGCCACGAAGCACTGGCCGACTACGAGCTTCTCGAACTCCTCCTGTTCCGGTCGATCCCCCGCCGGGACACCAAACCCATCGCCAAACGCCTGATCGCCCGCTTCGGCTCCTTCGCCGACGTCCTGTCGGCGCCGCGTCGGCGGCTTCTGGAAGTCGACGGGGTCGGTCCCGGCGTCGTCCAGGACCTCAAGGTGGTGCACGCCGCCGTGCAGCGGTTCGCGCGCGGACGCGTGGAGCGCAAGACCGTCCTGTCGTCCTGGAGCGAGGTGCTGGACTATTGCCGCGCGGCGATGGCGTTTTCCGACCGCGAGCAGTTTCGCATCCTGTTTCTCGACAAGAAGAACGCGCTGATCGCCGACGAACTGCAGCAGACCGGCACCGTCGATCACACTCCGGTCTATCCCCGCGAGATCGTGAAACGCGCGCTGGAAGTGTCGGCGAGCGCCATCATCCTCGTCCACAACCACCCCTCCGGCGATCCGACGCCCTCGCGCGCCGACATCCAGATGACGCGCCAGATCGTCGATATCGCCGCGCCGCTCGGCATCACCGTGCACGATCACATCATCGTCGGGCGCCAGGGCCATGCCAGTTTCCGGGGCCTCAAGCTCATCGACTGAGCGGGCAGCCCAATCTGCCCAATTTCAGTGCAACTTCTCTATCTTGCTCTTTTTGCACTCTTATCAGTCACACGGCTTGCGGAGGGGGGGCGCAACGCGATTAAATCGGGTGAGTTTGTTCCAGCCCGGTGCGTACATGGTCGATGCCCCCTTCGATGAAATGACGAGTGCCGGCAACGGTTGCCGGCCCGCCTACAATCTCGTGAAGGCGTGGCTCGACACGCTCGACCCCGAAATCCTGAAGCAACGCTCGCACGAGGCGGAACTGCTGTTCCGTCGGATCGGCATCACCTTCGCCGTCTACGGCCAGGCCGAGGCGGAGGAGCGCATCATCCCGTTCGATGTCGTCCCGCGCGTGCTCACGATCGGCGAATGGCAGCGCCTGTCGGAAGGCCTCACCCAGCGGGTCAGGGCTCTCAACGCCTTCCTCGCCGACATCTACGGTCAGGCGGAGATCCTCAAGGCGGGCATCGTGCCGTCGGATCTGGTCTACCAGAACCCCTATTTCCGGCCCGAGATGATCGGGCTGAAGGTGCCGCGATCGATCTATGTGCCGATCTCGGGCATCGACATCGTGCGTGTCGATTCGGAGACCTTCTACGTCCTTGAAGACAATGCGCGCACACCCTCCGGTGTCTCCTACATGCTGGAGAACCGGGAGGTCATGATGCGGCTGTTCCCGGACCTGTTCTCCGAACACCGGATCGCACCGGTCGAGAACTATCCCGACGAGCTCCTGCAGACGCTGCGCTCGCTGGCCCCGCCGACCACGCGCGGCGAGCCGACCGTGGTTCTCCTCAGCCCCGGCCAGTTCAACTCGGCCTATTACGAGCACACCTTCCTGGCCGACCGGCTCGGCATCGAACTTGTCGAAGGCCGGGACCTGTTCGTGCGCGACAACACGGTGTTCATGCGCACGACCCAGGGGCCGAAGCGGGTCGACGTGATTTATCGCCGCCTCGACGACGAGTTCCTCGATCCGCTCGCCTTCCGACCGGATTCGGTCCTGGGCGTGCCCGGGCTGATGGCCGCCTACCGGGCCGGCAACGTCACGCTGGCCAACGCGGTCGGCACCGGCGTCGCCGACGACAAGGCCATCTACACTTACATGCCGGAGATCGTCCGCTTCTATCTGGGGCAGGAGCCGATTTTGAAGAACGTGCCGACTTGGCGGTGCCGCGAACCCGACCACCTCGCCTACGTGCTCGACCATCTTGAGGAACTCGTGGTGAAGGAAGTCTCCGGGTCGGGTGGCTACGGCATGCTGGTGGGCCCCAAGGCCGACAAGGAGCAGATCGAAACGTTCCGCGAGAAGCTCAAGGCCAAGCCGGACGACTTCATCGCCCAGCCGACCCTGGCGCTTTCCACCTGCCCGACCTTCGTCGGCGAAGGCATCGCGCCCCGCCACGTCGACCTGCGCCCCTTCGTCCTGTCGGGCGCCGACCAGGTCCGTATCGTGCCGGGCGGCCTGACCCGCGTGGCGCTGCGGGAAGGCTCGCTCGTGGTCAACTCCAGCCAGGGCGGCGGCACCAAGGACACCTGGGTGCTCGACGACCCGACCGGGGCCGACGCGCCGCCGGGGACCCCCTCCGGCCCGGCCGAGGTCAGCTCGGTGCAGAGCCAGACCCAGACAGGCCCTTCGGGACAGTCCCAGAGCCAGAGCCAGGGGCAGAGCTGACATGTTGCTTGCCCGCACCGCCAACAACCTGTTCTGGCTCGCCCGCTATGTCGAGCGCGCGGAGAACACCGCCCGCATCCTCGATGCCGCCGCCCGTCTTTCGGCCCTGCCGGCCGGATACGGCGGCACCTCGAACGAGTGGATGTCAGCCGTCTCCGCCACGGGCGGTCTGAGCCTCTACAAGGAGCTCTATGACGACGAGAGCCATCGCTCCGTCATCGATTTCCTGGCTTTCTCGCCCCACAATCCCTCCAGCATTCGAAGCTGCATCGAGGCAGGCCGGTCGAACGCACGCGCGGTGCGCACTGCCATCACGGCGGAGATGTGGGACTCCATCAACGGAGCCTGGCTGGAACTGAAGCAGTTTCCGGCGGAAGGCCTGACCCGGCCGCGCCTCAACGAACTGCTGAGCTTCGTCAAGGAATCGTCGCTGCGCTTCGACGGCAGCGCCTATCGGACGATGCTGCGGAACGATGCCTACTATTTCACGCGGCTCGGCAGCTATCTGGAGCGCTCCGATGCGACCGCCCGCATCCTCGATGTGAAGTACCACGTGCTTTTGCCGGAAGGGCAGCCGGTGGGCGGCAGCCTCGACTATTTCCAGTGGTCGTCGATCCTGCGCTCGGTCTCCGCGCTGACCGCCTACAACTGGGTTTACCGGCAGAATCTGAGGCCGTGGCTGGTCGCAGACCTGCTGATCCTCAAACGCGAGATGCCGCGGTCGCTGGCAAGCGCCTACGAGAACCTCACCCGGTTCCTCGACGAGATCGCCCGCGACTACGGACGCCAGGGAACCAGCCAGCGGCTTGCCCGCAGCACGTTCGCACGGCTGCAGAACTCCGACATCGACAGCGTCTTCTCGGAGGGCCTGCACGAGTTCCTGCTGTCGATCATCGCGGAAAACAACCGGCTTGGTGGAGCGATCGCTGAGCAGTACCTGAGCTAGCGAGAGACACGTGCGCATCAGCATCCAACACCACACCCACTACCGTTACGAAGTTCCGGCGAGCCTGGTCATCCAGATCCTGCGGCTGACGCCTCGCGCCCATGCCGGACAGTTTGTGTCCGACTGGCGCATCGAGGTCTCCTGCGACGCCCGGCTCGACCAGAGCCAGGATCCGTTCGGAAACGTGGTCCACACGTTCTCCGCGGACGGCCCCCTCTCCGAGCTGAGCGTCACAGCATCCGGCGAAGTGGAAACGGAAGAGACGAATGGGGTCATCGACGGAGCGGTGGACCGCCTGCCGCACGGCATCTTCCTCCGCGACACGGACCTGACCGAGCCGGACCGGGATATCAAGGAGTTCGCCCGCGACAGCAGCGGCGGAAACTCCCCGCTCGAACAGCTGCATACCCTCAACGGCGCCGTGCACAAGGCCATCCGCTTCAACACGGCCGCAACGACGGTCGCAACGCCGGCTGTCACCGCCTTTTCGGAGGGGCACGGTGTCTGTCAGGACCTCGCGCACGTCTTCCTCGGTGCCGCACGCAGTCTCGGTTTCCCGAGCCGCTATGTGGGCGGATATTTGTTTCGCTCCGATGGGGAAACCCAGCAGGAGGCCGGCCATGCCTGGGTGGAAGCGTATGTCCCGGACCTCGGCTGGGTCGGCTTCGACCCGGCCCACGGCATCTCGGCGACGGAAGCCCACGTGCGGGTGGCGACGGGGCTCGACTATCTCGGCGCCGCGCCGGTGCGCGGCACCCGATATGGCGGCCTCTCCGAGACACTCGAGGTCGCCGTGGAAGTGAAGGCGCTGCGCGGCGGAGATGGCGGAATCCGGTGAGATCGCCAACGCCGTTGAAAACGGTGCTTGCAGTCGCTCCTCATCTGGGTCCCAATCCGTTCCAGGGGGCTGATCTGAACCGATGCGAGTCGGGCAGCGTCGGGCAAGCTAAGCCGGATTAGATGGCACTGCGCCCTACGATTGCACCGGACCGCCAGGCAGACCTGAGGCTCCCGTCCGTTCGGCGTTCGGCAATCTGGCCGGGGCAATATTTCGGTCAACATGAGTGCGACCGCCCCGGGCCGGCCGCAGGTTGATCTGGAGCTTGGGCAATGACCTATTGTTGCGGAATTCTGGTGCGCAGCGGGCTGGTGATGATCGGCGACACCCGCACCAACGCCGGTCTCGACAACATCGCGACCTACCGGAAGCTGCACATCTTCGAAAAGCCGGGTGAGCGCATCGTCGCGCTCGCGGCGGCCGGCAATCTCGCGGTCACCCAGGCCGTCCTCAGCTATCTGAACGAAGGCATCGAGGACCCGGAGACCGGCGAGATCAAGACACTCATGGAAATGCCGTCGATGTTCAAGGCGGCCCAGCTCGTGGGCGACGCGGTGCGCAAGGTCCGCACCGTCGATGGCCCCTCGCTGGAACTCAGCGCCTCCGGCTTCGACGTGTCGATCCTCGTCGGCGGACAGATCGGCGGCGGGCGCCTGCGGCTGTTCATGGTCTACCGCGCCGGCAACTTCATCGAGGCGACCGAGGACACCCCCTATCTCCAGATCGGCGAGCACAAGTACGGAAAGCCGATCCTCGACCGGGCCGTCACCTACGAGACCGAGCTGCTGGACGCCCTCAAGCTCGGCCTGATTTCCATGGATTCGACCATGCGGTCCAATCTCGGCGTCGGCATGCCGATCGATATCCTGACGGTCGAACGCGACGCGCTGCGCGCCGATCGCAACATCCGGATCGAGCAGGACGAGCCCTACTTCCACAATCTCCGCGAGCAGTGGTCGACCGCGCTGAGGCAGGCCCATCTGGCGATCGCCCGTCCGCCCTACCCGCCCGTGGACGACGGCCACGACGCCAGCGTTCCCTTGCACCGGCACTCCGCCTGACGTCCGTCCAGGACCACGGGCCCGGGGCAGCAGACGCGGGCACCCCCTGACAGGCTACGCTTCCTCGGCGTCGCCGGCGCGACGGCGGCGGGTCCACAAGCGCCCCGCCAGCACGATCAGGCAGGCCGCCGCGAGGAAGGCCACGATCTGGAGCTGCCAGACGAAGCCGGCCAGCACCAGCGCCGCGACGCCCACCCCGATCGCGGCCAGGCCGAACCAGAAGAAGAACAGCCCCGGCAGAAGGACGGCGACCGCAATCAGGCACAGCCCCAGGATCATCCAGGACCAGGGGCCGATCGTCTGATAGAGCGACGCGATCATGACGGGACCATCCACCGGGTGTCTCGGGCCGGATCAGGGTCGACGTCTGCGTCGCAAGCCGGTCCCGCAAACGCTCTACCCGCTTGCACCCCGCGGTTCAACGCGCGCAGCCAACAGGTTCGGGCCCGCAAGCCGTCGCAGCGCTGCCAGTGGCGCCCGGCTTTTGCGCCCGCCACGACCGTTCGGGAGCGGCCATCAGACCCAGCCCTGCAGTTCCCGCGACACTACCGCCTCCAGCACGGCCATGCCTTCGGGAGAATCGTTGAGACACGGGATCGCGGCGAACTGTTCTCCGCCCGCCTCGTGGAAGAACTCGCCGTTCTGGATCGCGATTTCCTCCAGCGTCTCCAGGCAGTCGGAGACGAACCCGGGCGTCATGATCGCCAGCCGTTTCACCCCGTCGCGGGCCAACTGCTTCACCGTTTCGTCGGTATAGGGCTGCAGCCAGACTTCCCGGCCGAAGCGGGACTGGAACGTCACCCGGAGCCGGTCCTCCGGCCAGCCGAGCCGGTCCCTGAGGAGCCGCGTCGTCTTGTGGCAGTGGCAGTGATAGGGATCGCCCTTCTTCAGATAGGATTCCGGCAGCCCGTGATAGGAGGTCAGGACGACTTCCGGGGTGAAGTCCAGTTCGGCCAGGTGACGCTCCAGCGACGTCGCCAGCGCGTCGATGTAGACCGGGTCATCGTGCCAGGGAGGCGCCGTCCTGAGGGCCGGCTGCCACCGCATCTTCATCAGCGCCTCGAACACCTTGTCGTTCACCGTGGCTGTCGTGGACGCCGCGTACTGGGGATAGAGCGGCACGACGAGGATCTTCTCGCATCCCTCCGCCTGCAGGGCCTCGATCCGCGATGCGATCGACGGGTGGCCGTAGCGCATCGCCCAGTCCACCGACACGCGCGGTTCCTCGGCGTAAGTTCCGGCGAGCAGTTCGGACTGGGAGCGGGTGATCGTCTTCAGGGGCGATTCGTTGCGCTCCTTGTTCCAGATCGTCTCGTAGGCTTCGCCCGACTTCTGCGGCCGGGTGGACAGGATGATGCCGTTGAGGATCGGCCACCAGACGGCGCGCGGCACCTCGATGACACGACGATCCGAGAGGAACTCCTTCAGGTAACGCCGCATCGACCAGTAGTCGGTGGCCTCCGGCGTGCCGAGATTGACCAGCAGCACCCCGACCCGCCCGAACCGGACGGGCGGATGATCCTTCGGCCACGCATTGCCGACGCTGGCGGTGTCGGAAACCGGCTTGTGTTCGTTCATCGTGCCTCGCCCTGGGACCTTAAGCCCGTCCACGGTACCCCGGTTCTAACGCAGATTTCACCCCGGTCCAGGCATCGCCATGGTGTCGCATGCCCGATCGGCCGCTTTGGGCTCGCCTGCCGTCACCGGGGATGGCACTGTATCGGGACGGTACCGGCGTAGCAGAGCGAGGCTGACGGCGCATGTTGATTCCCTTCGGTTCGATCGGCCGACGCCTGGCGGTTTGCCTCGCCGTTGCGGTTACGGCCGGCCTCTGGGCGAGAACCGCCGGCGCGGAGCCGGTCGGCTCCTTCTCCGTCATCGCCATCAACGACACCGACCAGATGACCGCGGACGATGGCCGGGGCGGCCTCGACCGGATCGCCGCCGCGGTGGCCGCCGAGCGGGCCAGGGGCGGCCGGGTTCTCGTGGTGCATGCAGGGGATGCCCTGTCGCCCTCGATCATGTCCAGCTTTGACACCGGCGCCCACATGGTCGACCTGCTCAACACGATCGGCGTCGACGTGTTCGTCCCGGGTAATCACGAATTCGATTTCGGCAAGGACGTCTTCCTGGAGCGGATGCAGGCGCTGCAGGCGACCAAGCTCGCCGCCAACCTGCGCGCCGCCGACGGCAGCACGCTCGACGGCTTCCAGGATCACATCGTCACCGAGATCGCCGGCGTGCGGGTCGGCATTGTGGGCATTCTCGGCGACCGGACGTCGGTGGTCTCCTCGCCCGGGGACCTGATCATCGGGCCGACGCTCGCCAGCGCGTTCGAGCAGGCCAGGGTGCTGCGCAACGAAGGCGCCGAGTTCGTCATCGCGGTGGTCCACGACAACGTCTCCCGCGACCTTCTCCTCGCCCGCTCCGGCGTGTTCGACCTCATCGTTTCCGGCGACGACCATGTCCTCACCGTGACCTATGACGGCCGGACGGCGCTGGTGGAATCCCGCGAACAGGGCGAATATCTCGGCATCGTCGACGTGACCCTCGACGTCGCGGGCGAAGCCGACGCCCGTCGCTTGACCTGGTCGCCGTCCTTTCGCGTGATCGACACCTCCACGCTCGCGCCCGCCCCTTCGCTGGCCGCAAAAGTCTCCGAATACAGCGCGACCCTCGACGCCGCCCTCGACGAACCGATCGCAACCACGGCCACCGAACTCGACACCCGCGCCGCCACGGTGCGGGCCGGGGAAGCCCCGTTCGCAAACGTGGTCGCCGACGCCCTGAGATCGGTGACGGAGGCGGACGTGGCCATCACCAACGGCGGAGGCATCCGGGGCGACCGCGTCTATCCCGCCGGCCACCAGCTTACCCGCCGCGACATTCTGACCGAGCTGCCGTTCGGCAACCAGGCCGTCCTCTTGACCATCACCGGCACCGACATCGTGCGCGCGCTGGAAAACGGCTTCTCCCTGGTGGAAACCGGCGCGGGCCGCTTCCCTCACGTCTCCGGCATGACGGTCACCGTCGATTTCAGCCGCCCGCCTGGCTCGCGGGTGGAGGCGGTCGAGATCGCCGGCAAGATGCTCGATCCGGGACAGACCTACCGGCTGGCGACCAACGACTACATGGCGCGCGGCGGCGACGGATACACGGCCCTGCGCAACGCGACCCCGATCATCGACGCCAATGACGGCGTCCTGCTCGCGACCGCGGTCATCGACCACATCCGCAGCCAGCCCGCCTTCGAGCCCGCTCTCGACGGCCGCATCCGCACCAACTGACAGGGACCGCCGCATCATGATCGCCATCGGCTGCCTGGCCCCGCTTATCCTCGGCGTGATCGGCGGGCTGCTCGGCTACTGGATGGCCGGGGCCGACAACGCCCCGTGGGGGTTCGCGGGCGGTTTCGTGATCGGCGCCCTGTTTCTGGGCACGATCGCCTGGCTGATGGCACGGGCGAAGTCCTGACAGGCGGCCGCCGCCCGGGCGGCTACCAGTGCTCGGAGACCGGAGCGCCTTTCAGAACCTCCGCAAGGCGTCGGCGCGTGGCCGGCGTTGTCTCGTCGGGAAGCGCGTCGAGGGCAAAGAACCGCGCCTCCAGGATCTCGGAGTTGGGCACCCGTGGCGGCGCCGGCTGCCGGACCGACCTTGCCACGTACAGGGCGACGTGGTCGCGGTTGCCCAGCGACGGATTGAAATAGAAGCCGAAGAACGCTCCGGGCTCTGTGAGCTCCAGGTTGCCCTCCTCCCTGAGTTCGCGAACCATCGCCGCATAGGCGCTCTCGCCCGGATCGACGCCGCCGCCCGGCAGATGAAACCCCGGCAGATAGGAGTGGCGCACCAGAAACACCTCTCCCGCGTCCGAGAAGGCCAGCCCCCGCACGCCGAGGCTGACCCCTTTCTTCAGCCGGTGGCGCAGACCGAGAATGCTCTTGCCTGCGATGCCATGCAGATGCTGGCGGAAGGCGGACGGCGGAGTTCTGGCCATTCGGGCGACCTCGGTTCGGACAATCGGGCGGCCGGTCTGTCTCGGCCGGCTCGGCATCGAACGGAACGGCCGCTGCCGCGTTGGTCCGGACCCTGCCCGATCATTAGTGCTGGCCCAATCATCCGAAAGCGTCGAAAATCCGGTCAACCGGATCGACCGAAGGGAAAGGACCCTATGCCGAGACCCTGGCACCTCATGACCGCCACGCTCGGAGCCGTACTGCTGTCGTCCGCCTCTCTGATGGCGGAACCCGGGTCGGTGGTCGTGAAAAAGGTTCTGGAGACGACCGAAACGGCATCGGGCCGGCCCATCACCGTTCCCCCGCATCCCGAACTGACCGTGAGCACCTACACGATACCGGCCCACGAGTCCCTGGCCATGCACAAGCATCCCTATGCGCGCTACGCCTACGTGCTGGAAGGGCGCATTACGGTGGAGACGCTCACGGGCGAGCGCTTCGACTACGAGACCGGGGACGTGATCGTCGAGGTGATCGATCAATGGCATCTGGGCAGGACGGGCGATGGTCCCGCCCGTCTGCTGGTCATCGATCAGACACCGCCCGGCGCCTCCGCCACCATCCTGAAAGACAAGTCTGCGACGGAATGACCGATACCGATTCGTCCGCCTTCACCTTCGCCCACCTCTCCGACCCACATCTCGGCCCCCTGCCCGAACCCCGCCTGCGCGAACTCGCCTCCAAGCGGATGATCGGCTACGTCAACTGGCATCGAAACAGGTCGGGCTCGCACCTGGAAGAGCCGCTGCAGCGCCTCGTCGCCGACATGCTGGCCCGAACGCCCGATCACATCGCCGTCACGGGCGATCTGGTGAACCTCGCGCTCAAGGCCGAAATATCCGTCGCCCGCCAGTGGCTGCAAGCGCTCGGCCCCTCCCGCGACGTGACCGTCATTCCGGGCAACCACGATGCCTACGTTCCGGGTGCGTTGGGGCGCGCCTGGCAGGCGTGGGCCGATCACATGACCGACGACGACAAGCCGCGCTCCGCCGCCGGCGAGCGCTTTCCCTTCGTCCGCCGCCGCGGCCCGGTCGCCATCGTCGGCACGTCGAGCGCCGTCGCCACGGGCCCGTTCATGGCGACCGGCACCTTCGGCGCCAGCCAGGCCCAGCGGCTGACGGAGTGCCTGAAGGCCCTCGGCCACCACGGCTATTTCCGCGTGGTCCTGATTCACCATCCGCCCGTGCGCGGCTCGACGAGCTGGTACAAGCGGCTGGTCGGCGGTTCGCGCTTCCGCGAGGCCGTGCGCAAGGCAGGCGCGGAACTCGTCCTCCACGGCCATACCCACCGCCGCTCGATCGACTGGATCGGTTCCCTTCCGGTGATCGGCGTGCCCGCGGCGTCGAATGCCGGCCACGCCAACGGCGCGGCCTACAACCTGTTTTCGGTCACCGGCGAAGCCGGCGCCTGGGACTGCGAGATGGTCGAATGGGGCCTGTCCGGCCCGACCGCCCCGGTTGCGGAGATCGACCGCCGGATGCTCTATCGCGCCGGCAGGGTGATCCGGGACAAGGACGCGCAGGAGAAGGCCGTCGACATGGTGACATCGGAATGAGTGAAGACACGCTTCCGGCAAGTGCCCTGCGGGTTGCCGATGCGGCACGCGCCGCAGGTCTGGACATCGAGGTCAGGGTGATGCCCGCCTCCACCCGCACCGCCGAGGAGGCGGCGGCGGCCTGTGGCACCGGCGTGGCCCAGATCGTGAAATCGCTGGTCTTCCGAGGAAAGGACAGCGGCCGCCCGCTTCTGCTGCTCGTGTCCGGGACCAACCGGGTGCACGAAGCCTCCGTCGGCCGACGGATCGGCGAGAAGCTGGCCCGGCCCGACGCGGACTTCGTCCGTGCGGAGACGGGTTTCGCCATCGGCGGCATTCCGCCGATCGGCCACGAGGCCGCGATTCCCGTCTACATGGACCGGTCCCTGCTCGATTACGACGTGGTCTGGGCGGCAGCCGGCACGCCGAATGCGGTGTTCTCCGTCGCCCCCGCCGCCCTGCGCGACGCGAGCAACGCCACCGTGATCGAGGTCACGCCGGACAGCTGACGCGCCCGACCGGACCTGCCGGAAAAAAGGCCCGGAAATGCCTGTCCCGGCCCGATCGCTGGGACCGGGCCGGGACAAGACGTTTTCAATCCCGATCAGAACGGGACAAGCTCTAGACCCGGTAGTCCTGAACCTTGGTCGCTCTCAATCCCGCGAGGCCATGACGGTCGATCAGCGAGTTCCAGGACAGGAACTCCTCGACCGTCAAAGTATAGCGCTCGCACGCTTCTTCGAGGGACAGGAGGCCGCCGCGAACGGCGGCGACGACTTCCGCCTTTCGCCGGATCACCCAACGTTTGGTGTCCGGCGGAGGCAGATCCGCCAAAGTCAAAGGCGTTCCATCCGGTCCAATGACATACCGGTAACGCGGAGACACATGTTCGGTCATTCGACTCTCGTACTCACACACACCTGACCCAACTGAGTTTCCATATGCCCTACCGGGCTTTAAGAATAAGCTAAGCGCGGGCTAAGAATTGAGTAACTATAACGAATACTTGGTTGACGCCGGCCCGCCGCGGCGGAGCCTCGGCGCCCGTGCCCGGCCCGCCGGAAACGGCGGGGAGTTGTCGCGGACGGTTGGATCGCTTACGTCAATTGGCCATAATCGCGTGGTGAGTATGCGGATTGATCGAGGCGGTGGCGCCTTCCGGCGATCCGGCGCGGCGGCAATCGAACCGCTTACGCCCGGACCGTCCGACCGCGCGGCCCGTGCAACTTTTTCGTCCGTCCCGGGTTGGACGTTGCGTAGCGGGCCGGACGAAACGGAGCGGGCACACAGGAACCGCCGCTTTCCGCAAGGGAATTTGACCGTGATCGCGTGCGCCGCGTCGAGACTTGGGCGGCGCGATCCAATCAGCAGTGACGGGTTCGTGGCATGACGAACAGCATGGATCTGCCGGGCCGGCCGGAGGACACCCGCATCGTCGTGGCGATGTCGGGCGGCGTCGATTCGTCGGTCGTGGCCGGGCTTCTCGCCAGGGAAGGCTACGAGGTGGTGGGCGTCACCCTCCAGCTCTACGACCACGGCGCGGCGACCCACCGCAAGGGCGCCTGCTGCGCGGGCCAGGACATTCACGACGCCCGGCGGGTGGCCGAGGCGCTCGGGATCTCCCACTACGTCCTGAACTACGAGGACCGGTTCCGCGAAAGCGTGATCGAGCAGTTCGCCGATTCCTACCTGCACGGCGAGACCCCGGTGCCCTGCATCTCCTGCAACCAGTCGGTCAAGTTCTCCGATCTTCTGGAGACCGCGAAGACGCTCGGCGCCGATGCGCTCGCAACCGGGCACTACGTGGCCAGCCGGCAGAACGGCGCCCACCGCGCCCTCTATCGCCCGGTCGATGCCGAACGCGACCAGAGCTACTTCCTCTACGCCACCACCCAGGAGCAGCTCGATTTCCTGCGCTTTCCGCTCGGCGGCATGACCAAGCCGGAAACGCGCGAACTGGCCGCCGAACTCGGCCTGCCCGTCGCCGACAAGGCCGACAGCCAGGACATCTGCTTCGTGCCGACCGGGCGCTATGCCGACGTGATCGAGCGGCTGCGGCCGGGCGCGGTCGAGCCTGGCGACATCGTCCACGTGGACGGTCGGGTGCTCGGCCGCCACGACGGCATCATCCACTACACCGTCGGCCAGCGCCGCGGACTGGGTCTCGCCGTGGGTGAGCCGCTCTACGTGGTCGGGCTCGACGCGGACGCCCAGCGGGTCGTCGTCGGGCCGAAGATGGCACTGGAGACGCGCCGGATCGCGCTGCGCAGCTTCAACTGGCTCGGCGACCAGGCCCTGGACACGATCGGCCCGGACGGGGTCGAGCTTCACGCCCGGGTCCGCTCCACCCGACCGCCGGTGCCTGCCCTTCTGACTCTCGACGCCGACGGCCGGCCCCAGGTCGAGCTGCTGTCGCCGGAAACGGGCGTCGCACCCGGACAGGCCTGCGTCTTCTATGACGCGCCCGAGGGCCCTGCACGGGTGCTCGGTGGCGGCGTCATCGACCGCACGCCGACGACCGACCGTCTGAAGCAGCAGAGCCGGGACGCCTTCGCGCTCGCACCCTGACCGCCCATTCCGTCACCCGTTCGCCTTCTCCCGCATCCGATCGCCGAACCGCCAAGAGGCCCCCATGACCGATCCCCATCGCTCCCGCGTCCGCACTGGCGCCCCCGTCGGCGCCGGCGCCGGAGGATCCGATGTCGCCATCGACGGCGAGATGGTGCGCTCGGCCTATGCCCGCTGGGCCCCGGTCTACACACTGCTGGCCGCGCCCACCGCGCTCGGCCGCAAGGCGGCGGTCGCCAAGGTCAACTCCATCGGCGGCCACTTCCTGGAAGCGGGCGTGGGCACCGGGCTCGCCCTGCCCGACTACACCTCCAACGTCCGCATCACCGGCGTGGACCTCTCCCACGATATGCTGAAGCGGGCGAACGAGAAGATCGCCAAGGAGCGGCTCACCAACGTCACCGGCGTGCACGAGATGGACCTCTCCCAGCTCGCCTTCGCCGACGGCGCCTTCGACGGCGCGGTGTGCATGTTCACCATCACCGCCGTGCCCGACGCCGCCCAGGTGATGGAGGAACTCGCCCGGGTCGTGCGTCCCGGCGGCCATGTCGTGATCTGCAGCCATTTCCGGGCGGAGAAATTCCCCTGGACGCTGAGCGACCGGGTGCTGACGCCGTTCGCAACCCGGCTGGGCTGGAACCCGTCCATGAAGATCGACGGCGTGCTCGGCTCCAAATCGCTGGAGCTGATCAGCCGCGAGGACGCCAAGCCCGCCGGCCTGTTCGACCTCCTGACCTTCCGCAAGCAGTAAGGCGCGCGCCGGGGCCCGGGCGCGGCCCTGTGCCGCCCCACGCGGCGCCGGAATGACCCGACAGAGGCCGCCGGCCGGAACTCCACAACCGCGCGATCCTTCGCCTTGACAAGAAGGGGCTCGATCGCGTTATTAGCGCCTCGCGACATGGCTGCGGCCCGCCGCCGCCGTCGCTTCCCCGTCTTCCGCCTCGACGTGCCGCTGAGCGGCCGCCGCACGACGTGAAGGCAGCGGCCTTCCGGCCCTGGGGCGGAGTAGCTCAGTTGGTTAGAGCAGCGGAATCATAATCCGCGTGTCGGGGGTTCAAGTCCCTCCTCCGCTACCACACCAATCCTTTGAAATAATTGGTTTTTTTCGGGAAGATGGCGCCGGGATCGGCGCAATCTCGTGTTGCAACTTGTTGCGTCAGATTTCGCAGATTTCCTAGCATTTGCATCTGTTGCAAACAGGTCCATGCAACACGGATGCAACACGCTGCGCGGGTTGAAGCACCCTTGGCCTTTCGACCGACGGCCGACGCGCCTGCTGTGAAGGACGCGGAGATGCCCCTTTGCTCGAATTGCGAGTTTTCAGGAGATTAAGTCTGTTGCCACGCTACTTGAGAAGAGAGCTGCCGTTGAACTCGCGTCTTTTACCGCAGACCGGACTGACGGCTCGGTAAGGTCGAGCACACGATACCGATCACCGACCTTAGCAATTGATTCGATCCGCCGGTAAACACTTCCATGGCTCTCAGCGTACCGTGCAAGTCCTATCAGTTTTGGTATTGAATCACTAAACTGCGTCCCGTGTGGGTCAACAATATCAGCGGCAATAGACCCATCTGCTAGCTCAGCGAAGAAGATAAAGTCGGGTCGCATGATCTTGACGTCCCCTCCATCTTCGTAGGTCACGCCGAGGGAGTCCTGGCTCGCGCGAGATGGATTTCGATACCAAGCGATCGTTCCCGCGCGCTTCAGCTCTACGGACACGACGTCTCCTTCCCACGAAGATGTAAAGTCCTCTGGGAACATACCGTCCGCGGCGCACATCAAGTGCCGCTCGAAGCGTGGTAAAGGGGTCTCCGCCCCATCCGCGTCTCGGGCAGTAGTGGGCTGCATCCACGAAGTTGGCTTCGCTAGATAAAAATCCTGAGGATGCGCACTCATCTGACTGATCTGTTGATAGACATCCTTACGCTCGTCCGAGAGGCTTTTGATCTGGACCCGGTACTCCGCGAGCCACTTGTTCGCGAGGATCTCCGCCTCCGCCTCTAAGTACTCCTTTACTTCCGGGACGAGGCCGAGCGCAGCGACCGTGACGCGCGCCTCGATTAGCGCGGCTTCCAGGTCATCCTCCTCACTATCGGCCTTCGCGAGAGCTTCGCTGTAGGTATTTCCAAGATCCGGACTAATGGCGCGCCCTGACCGGCGGTATGCATCATCGATCACCGCGAAATCTGCAGCCTCTAGGAAGTCATCAAACGACATCTCGCGAGTGTCCAGATCGGCTTTGAGGCTCTTGCCTTCGACCGTGAGCACGGTCTTGCGCGCGTTCGCGATCTCCGACTTATAGCGCTCCCGCGCGGCGTTTAGCACCTTGTGCATCTCGGCGTGAGCCTTCTTGCCGGCTTCCGGAAGGAGCCCGTCAGCAGCAAGTTCGTGGGCCAGCGAGGTCAGCCGCTTCACAGGCTTTGACTGTCGCTTCGGAAGCGATTGCGATGGGAGCGAAAGCAGCTTGTCCCAGACCGCCTGCGGAAGCGTCGGGTTCGGCTTCATCTCGTCCGGATTGATCAATACCCGCCGGCCCGGGAGCTCTTCGCCCACGTCACCGCCGGCCATGAGCGCCCTGGCTACATCCTTCACCGACTGCGCGTCGAAGAACGGCAAAAGGCAATCAACGGCGTTCAGCCGCTCATTGCCCGGTATCCTCCTCGCGAGCGGTGTGCGGACCATGCGGCCGAGAAGCTGCGTAATGTGCGTTCTGTCCTTGGCGGGGCGGAACGACACCATCACCTCCGCCCTCGGACAGTCCCAGCCAGTGCTGATCGCGTCCTTGGCGATCAGAACGCGCACCCAGGTCGACTCCTGCACACGCTCCGGGGAAATGTAGGAAATCGAGTGGCTGCCGAACGTCTGGGTCGTGTGATCTCCGAATACGTGAGCCACGGCGTCGTCGCCGAGTTCGGGCCATCGCTCATAGATCGTATCGAGCGCACGACCGATCTCGTCGTGATCTGGTGAGTTCGGTACCTGCAGAACCATCAGCGGCGCTACAGTATCCGCATTGTCCTGCTGCTTTACATACCCCTGCCACGCAGCCGTGATCTCTTTTAGTTTGTCGATGCCGCGCCGGACCAGAACGGTATCGAACTGGCCGACCTCGTTGGGCACATCGAGAATGATCGTATCCTTCAGCAGGCCTGAGGCTTGCACCTTGCCAGAGTCGACCATCACGTTGGGAAGCGTGGCTCGGCCCTGCATGTCGGCCATGGCGGCGTTGAAGCGTTCGACCGTCGCCGAGATGCCTAGGACAATCGGGATGCCGGGCACCGAGCCGTATCCGTTGATCAGCCGCTTCACGATGGTTGGCTTTTCGCTACCGCCGGTACCGCCCGAGGCCTTCATGCCGCGATGTGCCTCGTCGAGGACGAGGTAGAGAGTCAGATCCGGGTCCTCGATGGTGTTCTGGATCGTGTCCCAGATCGTGAATGCGCGCATGTCGGGCATCACGGTCTGACGGGCGTCTGTCTCGACACCCGGATCGTCGGGATCGTGGCCGCGAACCAGCAGGCTCGATTTGCTCAGCTTCTGCGTGTTCAAAAAGTAAACCTTGCCGGCCTCGAGCTTCTCGCGATTGAAGGTGTTCTGCACGATGACAAGATCCGACAGCGTCAGACGGTCGGATGCTTCACGCAAACGGAAATGCGACTGAGCGTTCAGCGCGGGGTCATCGCTGAACCAGATCACGACCGCGCCGGGATCGGGCTCGAAGTCGAAATTGTCGTCGCCATGAAACAGCGCCTCAAACACAGCTGCGGCCATGACAGTCTTGCCGGCCCCGGTGGTCGCAGTCAGTGAGAAAGCCGTTTTCCTTTGCCGATCGTGCCAGAACATCGACGCGTCCTTGATGTTCTCGAGCACGTCCTTGACGGCATCTTCCTGGTAATCTTTGAGCGTGAACTTCATGGGTTAGCGGCCCATCGAAAAGCGGAAATTGGAAAGGTACGACTCGTAAAGCCGGATCGGCTCGACCGAGTCGGGCAGCCTGCGCGCGACAGATTGGAAGCGCCGATCGTCGTCGGTGACGATATAGGCGATGCGCAGCACCTCGCAGGCATCGACCGCGTCGCAGAACTCCGCCGAACGGTCCAGATCGACCAGCAGCCCATAGGTGTCGGCGACGGCCCACCCCTTCTCCGGCAGCGTATCGATGCGGTAGCCCTCCGCGCCAGCGCGCATCCAGAGGAGCGGCGCGATGCGCTGGAAGGCGAGGTTGTGATGCACCGCGACCGGCGTCTCGTAGGTCAGGGTGAAGAACTCGGCGTTCTCTTCGAACCCTTCGGCCATCGGGAACTCGTCGGTGAATTTGTAGTCGCCGTCGATGTCATCGCCCTCGGGCGTCCTGCCCGTGATCGCGGCTCTGATCCGGGGCTTTGTGATGTAATCGCAGATGCCCCACTTTTCCCAGTCGGGATCGCCAGGACGAAGGCCTGACTTCCGGAGCGCGGCTTGCTCGTCAGCGGCGACCTCGTTGTTGGTGACCGAGATGCACCTGCGTCTGCCACCGTCCTGGCGATTGAGGCGCATGACGGCATGGGCCGTAGTGCCGGAGCCCGCGAAGAAGTCTAGAACTAGCGCAGACTTGTTCTCACCAAGAACGATCCTGAGTGCATCCTCCACCGCGTAAAGTGACTTTGGGAAGGGGAATCGCCTCTTTGGCATCATGGTACGTAGGAGCGATGTTCCGTAGGCTCCCGCATCATGGCGAGCTTCCCGCCACACTGTCGTCGGCCTCTTTTTAGAGCCCGCGGGGCTCACCACGATCTTCGAACCATCCGATCTCTCGCCCTGTACGAGGTATTCCCCACTCTCCACCTTCTTTATGTTCGAGGTTGAAAGATAGGCAATAGTAAACGGTTGATGCTCGTTGCCATCGCTCACCCGAACAAAACCTTTTTCAATTATCCTTCTCAGACTCGGCCCTGTAAGGCCCCATATTAGCTGCTCTCCATCTTGATTTACGGGATAAACGGCCACGGCGCCCTGCACCTGAGGCACGTCGTTCAAATCATCATTAATACCTAACGGCTCACCAACTTTGACAATTTCTTTTGTTTTCGGATCTACATATATTGGATAAAATTGATTCTTTCTTGACCCTCGCACCAAAGTTCTTTGCGTTCGACGCAAATAAAGCCAGCGCACCTCACTGGCCTCTTCGCCATCAGCGACACTCAATGGCCCCGAACTCCCAAAGAAAACAAAATATACAAACTCATCGACTCTTGAAAATTCTCCGGCTCGGCTCGTGCTTCTTGGACTGATTGTCACACTAACCATCTGAATATTAGCTTCAGGAAAAACTTGCTCAATCAAAAGCCCTAATCTTAGATACTCCTTCTCGTCTATTGTTACGATTAGGACAGAACAGTCTTTCTTTAGCAGAGCATCCGCAGCCTTTAATCGCCGCTCCATGAAGGCAAGCCATTTAGAGTGCCTATAAAGGTCCTCACCCTCCACATAATCGTTATTGTATTTCCAATCGCGAGCACCCGTATTGTAAGGTGGATCGATGTATATCGCATCCACCTTTCCGCGGTGCGTGTAGCTCAACGCCTCCAAAGCGTGGAAATTCTCACCGTTAATCACCGTGTGGTAGGGCTTGTCGCCGCCGCACTCGACCTTGCCGGTGCTAACCAGCCCCGGATAAATGTAGTCGCGGAACTCCGCGACTACGACGAGGTCGTCGGTTGCGACATCGGCCGTGTCTGGCTCGTCGGAGTCGATCAGCGAGACATGCGCTTTACGCTTGCCGTCGGCTTCGTCGATGCGAAGCACCTTCCACAGCCGCTGATCGCTCCTGGCCGAGGACCCGCGCGGCGGCAGGATACGCACCTTGTCACCCCGGCGGATCGGCCGCCCTGGCAGCTCGACGCTCTCGGGCCGATGCCGCTCGAAGTTGAGACCGAAGGCGCGCCGCGACGCCAGTGCCTTGAATTCACGGTCAAGTTCGTCTCCGAGGGCTCGATCCTTCGCCTTCGCCCGTGCGATCAGATCCGTTAGCCGTGACACCTGCTCCCCCCCTCAGCATTGAGTACCTTTAGATGCGAATCCATTGACCTATTGAGGCTTCGATCACAACCTTCCTACCGATGCTTGCCGAATTTCGGCCCGATCTGCAGCCATTTGCCCTGATTGTCATTTCTCCAGCCAGCTACTTTTGATAACGCGCGGCCTAGATGGCACACGCGGCTCCCGCCGAAGTTCGGCGGTGCGACTATCAAAACTGTTCGGGATGACTTGCCGGGCGGCGAATGCGTAGACAGTGCAGTCTAGGGCTTCCGCCTGCCTTCCCGGCTTTCGTTCCCACCGATGCGCGGGCCGGCCGTGGTGGTAGCGGACGACCTTCCGTTCGGAGGCGAGCTGTTCGAACCAGACCAACGGCAGCGAGTCCGAAAACCGGAGCATCGTATTGCGGGCCAAGCGGTCCACAATCGTGGTTTTCACCACATCAACGCCTACGATCCAGAGCGCACCGCCGGGCGTCTTCGATCGGCTGCGTTCGATCACCGCGCGACTGCCCGCCATGCCTTTCACAGCCATCACGCGGCGCCGGGCACGCGGGAACGCGAAACGATATACGCCGTCGGTCCAATCGCCGTCGCCGCTATCGACGGCCATGGCATCAATCCCGATCGTGCCGCCGGACGGGTGCTTCCAGCGCTCGGCCAACAGCGCGTCTAGCTGCCGCCAGGTCGCTTCCTCGCCGGGCGATCCCCACAAGATCTGATGATCGAGGACGTAGGCCGTGCCTTCGCGATCCCAGCCGATTAGCGCGACCTCCAATCGGTCGTCTTGAACGTCCACCCCGGCCGTGAGGAACAGAACCGCTTCCGGTATCCGGCCGATACCGAAGGGCTCGACGCGCCCTTGAAGCTCGGCTTCATCCAGGTCGGTGGCGCCATCATCCCCCGTCCCTTCCGCCAAGATGGTGTTTATGAATGTGCGCAGGGTGTCCGGGTCATTCTTCGCTGCCACGAACTCGGTGGCCAGCCTCCCCCAGGCCGCGTTTGCCAGCGGCGATACGAGTGCGTTGATGCGGAACCCGGCGTGGCCCTGCACGTCCGGCGCCGTTGCCCGCCACCGGCCCTTAGCCACCATGTCGGCTTTCTGCCGTTCCTCAATGCAGGCCCCACAATGCGGGCAAGCGTAGTAGGCTGCGGATGGCTTCCCCTCCGGCCACTTGATGTCCCCCCATTTGATTTCATTGTGTTCGCCACAGTCCGGGCAAGGCACCTCGAAAATCCGCTTGTCCGACTGCTCATAGGAGCGCAGCACGTTTGAAGTCGCGGTATCGACGGGCGTGCTTCCAAGCACGATCTTGCGATCGGGAAACGAGAGCGTACGCCGCTCGGCCAGCGTCAGCGGCGAACCTTCCGGACCGGGCGGCATCGCGTCGGCTTCATCAACGAACAGAACGCGCGCGTTATGGCGGCGCAAATTGCGGGGCGCCTTTGAAGCCAGAACCTTCAGACTGCCGCCAGGAAAGCGGCGCGATAGCATCGTGTCCCGCGCGCCTTCCTTGGTATCGCCTGACAGAAGGCCCGCAATTGCCGGGCTTGCGCTGAACACCGGCTCCACGTCGGAGACCACATAGTCGCGGGCATCGTCTTCGGTCGGCAGGAGCGCGATGATAGGCGCCGGATCGTTCGCGACGTAGGCGCCGATGGCGCTCGTCAGAAGCGTGGTGAACCCTACGCGGACGGCTTTTACCAGCGTCACCCGTTCAATGGTCGGGTCGCCGATCACGTCAGCAATTTCGGTTTGATACGGGTAAAGCCGAACCTTGCCAGGCAGCGCGGAAACGCCTTCCGGAAGGCGGATTTCAGACTCGATCCATCGGCTCAGTTTCAGTTTCAGCGGCGGGCGCAGCGCCGTCAGCGCGCGCGCCGTCATCGTCTTAATTTTCATTTATCAATAATTTTCACTCGATTTATGCATAAATTTATGCTATGGTTTAAGGAATAATATGGAGGCACTCATGGACAACCCCCGCGTTCTCACTGTGTTCACATTTCGACCGATTGAGATGCTCCTTAGGGAGGGCGGTTCCCAAGCCTGGGCTCTCAATGCCGCAAACGCGCGGCGATGTACGCATATCGTCTGCACGCGCAATCGCTTCCATGACGGAGCTGGACCAGAGGAGCACGGAGCTGCCTTTCTGGTTGGGAAGATAAGCGCGGTTGAGCCCTCGCCGGAAAGACCGGACCGCTACATCGTGCAGATGAGCGATTATGCCCTTCTCGATCCGCAACCGGTCATATGGCCGGGAGCCCGCAATCCCGTTTGGTACGTAGATCGCCTTGCGGATTTGGGGATTGAAGAAGCCAAATTGAATTGGCTTCCCATGCCGAAGCCAAACGCTGTTACACCGGCAATGCCAGATGAAGTCAGCATAACTAGATGCTCCGCTGCCCAGCTTAAGGCTGCGTTCGCCGCAGAACACGGTGTCAGTGCAGATGATGTCGAAGTAACTATTCGTTTTTAGCCCGCCCATTTTCAGCGCGCTAGCAAAATACTGACGCGCGACAAGTAATAATCGCGTCAGTCGATTGCGGATATGGCAGAAAGCTCTTCCAGCGCATCTCGGATTTCCCGGTCGATGGTCTCCACGTCCGCCGCGGTGAGCGCCGGGTTTCGGGACCGGACACGGGAAGGAACGGCAAGCATGCCCGCCCGAACGCGGCGCAAGGTGTCGGACCAGGCGCGGACGGTTTCTTCAGCGTCCACCAGCTTGCCGCGGAGCGCTTGGTTCTTCAACGCGTGGCCATCGGCCTGTTCTTTCGCAAGCCGGGCACGTTCCTTGTCCAGCTCCAGAAGAGCGGCCTGGCCCTCCGCCTTACCGCTGACGTGGGCAATGTAGGCTTGCACCGTAGCCGGGCCATCAAACGTGCCTGGCGCGGCTCGAACCGCAATACCTTCCTCTGCAAGCTGGTTTATTCGGCGCGTGGTGAGCCCCAGAAGCGCCGCAAGTTCTTTCGTCTTCATGAGACCCTCCAGGGCTCGATCCGGGACCATGAACGTAGCAAGAACAAATGTCTTGACCAGCAATGTCGAATCGCAGCATTTTTAGACTGCGGCTATCGACAGCATGCCCGTCGCGTTTTCGGAATCGCGTGCTCTCATGGTTCGTAACCTACTTGCCTCGCCCCGCCCGCATCGCGACCTGGATTGGCACCGCCTGGATAGGCATGCGACTGCCGGTGGCTTCGGGGAAACGCCAAGCAGGGACTACATGAACCGGTTCGGCCGACCGTTTCATGTGGGCCGAGCATGCGGTGAACGGCGGTTAAACCGTTTGTCCGTGGCCATAACCCGCAACCTTTAGGGTCTGCGGCGCCGGGACCCGGAGGATAGACCAGATGCGGTCACGCCTTCGGATCACCGTCGAGGTCAGAGTCGATGTCGCGAAGGTCCTTTATGGACTTTGTGCGCTCCTCGTTCTCTTCCTTTGACAACGGACGGGGGCTCGTTTCGGCGGGTCCCCGTTTCGTTTCCGGCGCCAGTTGCTGGGAAGGAAATCCCATAGGAAATCCTGCAGCGCGTGGAACGCCGGGCTTTATTGCCCGCATTGGGGCTGGCGCCGGGAAGTACCTTTCCCTTTAGCGTCAATAGCTTAGGCTACCCGTCACGCGCCTGCACGCTTGCGGCGGCGCATACGGCCACCGCCGGCGACAGCTATCACGACGATAGACGCACCTGACCGGACGGCGACGGGTTGGCCGCCACGGCTACAGCAACGCCGATCAGGTCGTTGTCAGTGCTGACCGTGGTGGCAACGCTACCGTCCCAATAGATCGGGGCGCCGATGGTCCACGCCTGGGCGCTCACCTTCGGCATATTGAAGATGCCGGTCGTCTTCAGCGAAACGTGGTTGCCGGACTTGGCATCCGCCGCGGCCACACCGACAAGCGAACCGATCACGACAAGATCGCCGGCCTCGATATCCGCCGATGCCGGGACGGTGATCACGTCACCCGGCTGAACATAATTGCGCATCTAAAACCCCTTAGAAAAAGACGGCAGGAACGTCGTCACACGGCTGCCGGTCTGTGCGGCAAAGTCCCGATCGATGGCGTCGATTGCGGCTTGGATGTCGCCGAAGCTGCGATACTCGACCTCGCGCCGCGTGCCCCCGCTGTGAAATACGATCCGCAACGCGCCTTCCGAACGGGCGGCTACCAGGGCCGCCCGCTTTGCCAATAGCTCTTCGTGCGTCATCACGAGCCCGCGTTGCGGTAGGCGCCGCGGAAGTCGATGGCGCCGCATGCGAAGTCGAGCGACGCAGCGACCTTCACAGCCTGCGTATCGAAGTCGCGCTCCGACCGGACCTGCGGGCCTTCCGACCCACCAACGTACCCGTAGACGACGACGGGCGCGGCGGCCGGTGCGGCGAAGACATACCAATCAGTGCCGGTGATGTTGGCGTCTACGACAAGCTCGGCAAAACCGGACCAGACATTCACGTCGGTCGCCTTCGTGGCGGTGACGGCGGCGAGGATTTGGCGGGCCTTCACTTCATTTGCAGGCCCGACCACCAGGTAAGCCGGCTGAAGGTTCAGCGGCATCCCGTCCAGGCTGGTCTGAGCACGCAGTGCGGCGACGGCAGCGCCGACAGTTGCCGCGTCGATCGCACCACCCGAGGCCGCCAGGTTGCCGTGGTTCGCATGGAACAGAGCCGTGCTGTCCGACAGCGCAGCGTTGGTCGACAGCACGCCATAGGCAAGCCTGTTCTCGTCGTTCGCGGCGCGAATGGCGATACCGGACGAGAAGTCCGCAAGCGCGCTAAGGTCGTCGTTGATCAGCGCACGGCGGCCAATCGCGAGGCCCGTGCCGTACTCCTTGGCACTGACCTTCTCGGCGTTCTCGCTGATGGTGCCGTACTTGGTTTCCCCGCCTTCGTGGATTTCCTTGAAGGCCGGAACGTCGCCAACCCGCAAGAAGCTGTGCTCCCGAAAGTCGGTGAACGGCTTCCGCGCCGCCCACATTCGGTAGGTCGGGGCGGCGATGCTGTACTGCGCCAGGAGCGCCTTGTTCGCCGCATCGGCAAGCAGGAGCGGAAAGTCGGACGTGGAATGAGCGCCCACGGCCCGCTGCAGAAGGGCTTCGCTGTCGCGAAGGTTGACGCGTTCGCCGTTGGCCACGGCTAGGTCGCCCACCATGTCAAGAACCCGGTGGCCACGGTATTCGGTCGCCCGTCCTTCGAGCTTCACAGCGCCGGGGGCGAGACGATGCGCGAGGGCGTTGGCCATAGCGCCGCGGATGCTTTCCGGGTCAGTATGGTCCGTACCCACCGTCGCGGTGGTGGTGCGGATGCCAGCCGTGGCGGTGCTACGCGCGGTCATAGCTTCGAGCGCGGCCGCGTTCACCGTGGCGACGTCAGGCTCGGCGTCGATCTGCGCGTCGACCCAAGCCTGATCGAGGCCACACTTAGCCGCCGTCGAACGGATGTGCGCATTCACTTCGGCACGGGTCGCGGCCGGGGCTTCGGTAGTGATCGTTTCGGTGGTGTGGGTGTCAGTGGTGGGCATTTGATTCCTGGTCGTAGCTGCGGGGTCGGCCGGCACAGAAACCAGCGACGCCTCAAGGATGGTGAGTTTGGTTGCTGTCAGGGTGCGCTGGCCGGCCGGCTTGGTTTCGGCCCATTTCTGAACCGCGTAGCCAACCGACACGCCCCACCGCTGACCGCCGGCGATTTCCGCGGCGACGCGCTTGGCGCGTTCGGAATGGCGGGATAGCCGGGCGGTTCCGACGAGCTGGCCGGCTTCAAGCCGGATGTCGGTGACGAGGCCGATTTGGTCGTCGATCGAGGACCGGTTGTGGCTGTCAAGTAGCGGGATCTGGTCCGGCCAGGTGGCGCCGGATAGGTCGAGCACTTCCACGAACTGGCCGCGGCTGTCTGACATGGTGCGCGCAGCGCCGGTGGAGAGGACGAGGTCGAAAGTCCAGTCGTCCTCTGACCAGCTAGACGCGTTTAAGGGGCCGGCCCGCGTGAACGGGCCGTTCGGTTCTGGCATTGCTGTCTCCGATGATTAAGCCGCGTCGTCTGCGACGGCCGGCGCGTTGTCGTTCGCAGGCGCGAAGGTCAGGCCAAGGCCATCCGCACGCGCCTTGTCGGTGGCGATTTCCGCATCCAGGGCTTCAATATCGACACCGCGCGACGCCACGGCTTCGCGACGCGATTTCAGGCCGGCGCTGATCGCCAGGATTTCAGCCTGCGTATCCTTGAGCGGGTCGACCCAAACCTGACGGGGCGTCACCCAGACGGCCGGCGTGGCGTCTTCCACGCGGGAAACAACCCGGCCGGTCAACGCCTCCAAGGTCGCCCAGCGTTCATAGATCGGGCGGAGCGCCTGGTAGACCAGCACGCTGTGCTGGAGCGCCTCCACACGTTCCCGGAAGGCGATCAGGCCGGCCCGAATGGACGAAAAGTTCACGTCGCTTAGATCGCCGTGAAGCAGATACGGCGGCACGCCAAGCCCGACCGCGATCTCGCGCTCGGTCAACCGCATGAACGCAACCGCGTCCATCCCGATGGCCGGCGGGTTCGAAAACACGACCTCTTCACCCGGGGCAAGGTACTTGATGGTTCCGGGCTCCAGCCCACCGGTGATCGCGCCGCCGACCTGTTCACCGTCGAAGGGTTGGCCGCCACCGTCCGCGCTTCGAACGAACCCAGTCAGCATCGCCCCGACCTTCTGACGGACCTGTTGCGCATCGCGGGTCGAATCGTGATCGGCCATCCGAAGAAGGATGGGCGCGAACCACGAAAGCCCCCGAACCTGCCCGGGCCACAAAGGCCGGAAGAGGTGAACCACGTCCTCAGCCGGGATGCGTTCGCGCCGAAGCGAATGTTCGCCGAAGATCTGGCCGGGCCGCTCGGTAAAGACATGATAGGCAACGCGCCTACCGACCGTGTCGAATTCAACGCCCTGGACGATCTGCGCGCCGTTCGCGAGGCGGACGTTGTGGGACGCGTCAACCTGGTCCGGGTCGATCTGGCGAACGCGGAGCCGCCCGCCTTCGGTGACGAGCACGGTGAACGCTTCCCCCACTACGATCATGGAACGGACCAGACTGGCCTGGAGTCCGTAAAAGTCGGTCAGCCCGTCGGCATCGGCGGTGTCCGTCCAGCGCTCAAAGCGGGTCGAAAGGAGATCACGCGTTGCCGGGTCCGGATGTCGTGACTGTGGCTTCACACCGACGCCCACCAGGCTGTTGACCCAGGCCTCCAAACCGGATGCGGCAAGGGGGTTGTTCGAAACCGCATACCGCGCCCGGGCTGCAAGCGTGAATCGCGCCGCGTGGGTTTCCGTGACCGGCGCCGGCATGGATGGCTGCCCCCGCCACCGGCGGCCGCCCTGTGCGGCGTCATAACTGCGGCGTTCGAGGATCTTGCGCAGCCGGTCAAACATGTGTGTCGCCCTGGAAGTGGGGTTCGCACATGTGGCGGACCGCGACGAATACGAGCCAGGCTTCGACGGCCAGCTTCACGCCGTTCCCGGCGATCGGGCGCCATTCTTCCACTTCACCAGGCGCGCGCGGTTCGCCGGCGGCGTGGGTGAATTCGAATGCCGACCGGATCAGTTTATTGGGGCAACGAATACCGGCCCCGCGCAGGTAGGCAAGCAGTGCTACAGTGTAAATGTGGTGCGCGGTGTATTCCGAACGGTGGCCGCGCTTCTTTCCGGTCGGGAATCCCTGCAAATCGGCCACGTCCAACCAGTGGTACACAGTATCTGGCGGCGCATCGACAATCGACGCGACTTCACGAAGCGTGAAGACATGGTCATTCCACCACGCAGGAACGGGCAACGCCGCATCCGGCGGCGATGACGCTTGATGCGGCATAACATTTTCCTTGTAAGTTGTTACGAGACTTAGGACTGCACAAAAAAAGCCGCCGCACCTGTGGTGCAGCGACTTCGAAATAACGCCCGGTTCGGCGACCCCGTGGCGCGATCAACGGGCGATCGCGTGCCGGAGGACTACCAGCGCGCGATCTGGTGAATTCTGATCTGAATGGGTTTCCTAGGCCGGGGTTCGCTGTGGCGCTATCGCAGCCGAAGCATCGAGGCCCTATACTATTACCCCGTGACGCGGTGATCTGGTGTACACCAAGCCTACGCGGCCAGGGCGGCACTACAGGTTTGCCGCCCCTATACTATTACCCCGTGGCAGCCCGATCTGGCGTACGCCAACGTTACGCGGCCCTCAATAATACCCCGCGGCACAGCGATCTCGGTATACCCAACATCGCATGGCCCTTACTTATACCCCATGGCGCGGCAAACTGGTTTAAACCAACAGCGCACTCGGTCGTTTTTCAGGCCCCATACTATTACCCCGTGGCGCCGGGATCTAGTCATGACCGGCAACACGGCCCCTTACTAATACCCCTTGGCGGCCCGATCTGTGCATGCACCACGCTGCCGCATTGCCCCCACCCCGTTATCATTTGCCGGTTCGGGCGCGGGTTCCGGTTCGAACACCACGGGCGTGGTTGCGCGCCGGCCTATGTTGGTGGTGTCGATGGTGTAGGTGGTGCCGTTCCTTTCGGCCGTCCGTATCTGCGGCTTTGCCATCTGTTCACCGTGAACAGATACCTGCTCGTGATAAAGCCTGTGAACGAAGCCCTTCGCGCGATTTCGCGGTCGGAGGCCGTGGGTGGGGCTTATGCCGCTTCAGCCCGCGCATATCGGAACGCCCCTGACGCAGACACAGTCAGGATGAAGGGTACCCCGACAAGCTGGCTCTCATCTGAGACCTCGCCAAGTCCGACTGCATAGCAAACCAGGTCAAGCTCCCGCTGCCCGTCGTCCTGGATAGATGAGGATGGGGACTCGACCGCGATCTCGTGGCGATAGTGCTCGCCCCCGATTTCGAAAGTCAGACGTAGCATTTTACTGCCCCCTTCGCTGTGGATGCACGCGTCTGCGACAGTAGCCCTATGGCTTCCACGCGGGATGCTGGGGGGCGTCACCGCCGGTTCTGCGGCGACAGCATTGTCGTTGGCCGGTGCCGGTGCTGGTGTGGGCTTGCCGGCCTTAGGGCGATAGCCGGTTGGCGGGTCGCAGTCGTACAGTTCCTCGGCAATCCATTTGTCCAGCCGCTTGCGGACCGTGCCCTTTGACTCAGAATCTTCCCGCCATGCCTTGGCGGCGGTAACCATGGCATCATGGAGATCCGGAGACGGATTCATTTTGACGTAGGCAGCCCGGGCTTTCGCCTTATCCTGCCGGTACCCATAGGCGCGCCAGACCGCTTCGAAGCTATCCCCCGCGGCTTCATCACCCGCCGGCGCCGCCAAGGCGCCCGGCGCGGTGGTGGGCGAAGCCGCCGCGGGGTCTGGTCCCCCTTCCTGTGTACCCGGGTCTAGTGACCGGGTCACAGTAAGGGGGTCTTTGTTCGGGGATTCACGAACGCTAGTGGCTGTAGTGTTCGGGGCAGCCCGAACAGTTGTGTTCGGATATCCCCGAATGCAAATTTCCCCACCCGTAGAGTTCTGATCCCCCCGAACACTAGGAACGTCGCCCCAGACCGGAACGTAGCGGCTCGCAGCCCGGCCGCTGCCCTTCTGCTGGGTGAGGTAGCCCCACTCCACCAGGTCAGCCAAGGCACTGTGGACGTCCCCGATATAGAGCCCCCTTCCGAACGGATCGCGCTCCTTCAGACACGCAACGATATGGCGAACACTTGCAAGCGCGTCACCATACCCTGAATGGAAATAGTCAAGTATAAATCCGTACACCAGGGAATGCTTACGACCCGCCCGTCGATCAAAAGGCAGGCGGGACAGCAACATGAACTTTAGCGCTAAACTTTCCGGCTCCAGAAAAACCTTTTTAGGTGGATCTGCACTTGACTTTTGAGTCATCTTATCTTACATTCCAGCATGTGATTTGCAAAATTTTGCCCGCGCCGATGTTTCGGTCGCGGGCTTTTTTGGGGCTGGCCAGCTTCGCCTAATCGGACCTTAGGAAGCCACCCGAACAGCCGCCTCCTCTTGCCCAGAAACCCAGGCGAGCATGGTTGATTTCCGCGCGCAGATCAGGGAACCGACGCGGAAGACGGGCAAGCCACCCTTTGCTGCGAAGTAATAGATCGAACGACGATCAAATCCTGTGAAGCTGGCGATTTCGTCAGCGCCCTTCAAAAGGTCGTCGGCGAGTGGCCGGTTGTCGTTTGCATGCTGCATGGGTCCCCCTCAAAAAAGCGCTTGACATGTTTGGATCGAGTCAGGTAGATTTGATTTTGCCGTATTGTGATTCCCGTAACATAAATTGATGAAAAAGTCAACCCCGTTAAGATTCTGACGGGTGTGTTGCAACGATTCCGAGTCTCGAATAACCATGGCAGATGGCCACGGTTAGAAAACGATCCCTCCCCTCCGGAAACACTGTTTGGCAGGTCGACTATCGCGATGGCGCCGGCAAGCGCCGATCAAAGCAGTTCCGCTTGAAGCGGGACGCCGACGCCCACCTCGTCAAGGTCGGCGGCGAGGTCGCAAGGGGCACGCACGTAGCCGACTCCGCCTCGGTAACAGTGTCCGAAGCATGTGAGCGCTGGCTGGAACGCGCTGAAGCTGATGGCCTGGAGCGCTCCACGATTGCCGCCTATCGCCAGCATGTAGCCATACACATCGTGCCTAACATCGGCGCGACTAAGCTGTCCCGACTCAACGGCCCGGCCGTGCAAGCCTTTGCCGACGATCTGGCCAAGACGCGCTCGCGCGCCATGACGAAACGCGTTGTCGGCTCGCTCGGCCGGGCCATTGCAGAAGCCCAGCGCCTCGGACTAGCGGCGACGAACCCGGTGCGCGATGTCCGCATCCGAATGCCCAAGCGCGATACTGCCCGTCTTGAAATGCCGACCAAGGATGAGATCCGAGCGATCCTGAAGGCGGCAATCGGCAAACACCGCCCCATCATCTACACCGCGACCTTTACCGGGCTTCGCTCTTCAGAGCTGCGCGGTCTTCAATGGCGCGACATCGACTTGAAGGCGGGCACCCTCACTGTAGCGCGAAGGGCCGACACCTATGGGGTCATCGGCCCACCCAAGTCCGCCGCCGGCTACCGGGACATCCCGCTCACGCCGACCGTCGTATCGCTACTGGAAGGATGGCGCGACGATTGCCCCAAGGGCGACCTCGGCCTCGTGTTCCCCAACGGCGCCGGGAACATCGAAAGCCACCGGAACATACTGAGCCGCGTCTTCTGGCCAATCCAGATCGCAGCCGGTGTATTCGACCTGGTCGACGACACCGACCAGAACGGCCACACCACCAAGGTTCCACGCGCGCGCTACGGCCTGCACGCACTACGTCATGCGGCCGCTGCACTGTTCATCGAGCAGGGCTTCCCGCCCAAGCGCGTGCAGGCCCTTATGGGGCACTCATCTATCCAAATGACGTTCGATACCTACGGGTACCTCTTCCCTTCGCCTGACGATGACAGGGGCGCCATGAAGGCGCTGGAGGACCGGCTGCTTTCCGATTGATTTCAACTCATTCGCAAACCGTCGACGCAACAAAATTGCAACACGGATTCCATTATATAAACAATATCAACGTCTTATATAGACACTAAGCGGAATCATAATCCGCGTGTCGGGGGTTCAAGTCCCTCCTCCGCTACCACCGCTTGAACCCTATCTTTGGATACCCCCCGCCCGCCCGTTCAGTATCGCCAGGGCCGGCGGCTGACATCGACCAAGTGGCGGATGGCGGCCCCCAGCTCCTCGTCCGAGACGGTTTCGGGAAGCTCCACCGTATGGTCGCCCCTGAGCGGTCCAAACCCGCCACGGCCCTCATACCTCAGCGGCCGCAGGCTGATGATGCCATCCTTCAAGAGGAGGCCCACTTCGCCGACGCCGCTGTAGAGCGCGCCGTGCGTCTTCACCCCAGCCCGTGCCTTGAACCGATCCAGAAGTTCCTTGTCCGATAGGTTCTTCGAATATGCGTCGACCCGATCCCGGTCCGGGTGATCCGGACCAATGAATCGGCTGGCCAGCAGCGCTTCGCGCGCAACGGCCCCCAGAGCCAAGTCGTCCAGATCCGGCGGATGATCACCATCGATCCCATCGGGATCGAGCATACCGGCTCCGTAGACGGCCTAAGAATGAATCCGATAGAATTTCTTGAAGGCGGTAATGGCGGCCGCTTTGTATTCTTTACGAAGAGGCGGGTTGACCGGCTTGCGCAACGTCATCTGACGGACGTGACCTCCATCTCGATGCCGAGACCCTCGGCATAAGCCCAGGCTCGATTAAGTTCGTCAGTCCGCCCGACGGTTTCGCAATCGCCCACTCAGTATCGCCAGGGCCGGCGGCTGACGTCGACCAGGTGGCGGATGGCGGCCCCCAGTTCCTCGTCCGAGACGGTTTCGGGAAGCTCCACCGTATGGTCGCCCCTGAGCGGTCCAAACCCGCCCCGACCCTCGTACCTCTTCGGTCTCAAGTTAATGATGCCATTCTTGAGTATGAGGCCCACTTCGCCGACTCCGCTGTAGAGCGCCCCATGCGTCTTCACACCGGCCCGGGCCTTGAGCCGTTCGAGCAGCCGTTCGCTGTTCTCGCGGCTCCAGAACGCATGAACCCGGTCCCAGTCGGGATGATCGGGGCCGATGAAGCGGCTGGCCAGCAGCGCTTCCCGCGCAACCGCCCCGAGAGCCGCATCGTCCAGGTCCGGCGGGTGATCGGCATCGATGCCGTCCGGATCCAGTTTCGAGGCCCCGAACACGGCCCACGAATGGATCCGGTAGAACTTCGTAAAGGCGGTGACGCAGGCTTCTTTGCTCACTTCGGGGGGCGGCGCGCTGTGCTGACTTCAATCTGTCATCGGACGAACGTCACCTCCATCTCGATGCCCAGGCTTTCGGCATAGGCCCGGGCGCGGTTGATCGCGCCAGCTCGGCCCATCGTCCCGGACTGCCCGCTCAGTATCGCCAGGGCCGGCGGCTGACATCGACCAGGTGGCGGATGGCGGCCCCCAGCTCCTCGTCCGAGACGGTTTCGGGAAGCTCCACGGTCTTGGCGCCCCTTAGGTGGCCGAACCCACCCCGGCCCTCATATCTCAACGGCCTCAGGCTGATGATGCCATCCTCCAAGATGAGGCGCACTTCGCCGACGCCGGTGTAGAGCGCGCTGTGCGTCTTCACCCCGGCCCGCGCCTTGAACCGATCGAGAAGCTCCTTGTTGGACAGGTTTTTCCAATACGCATCGATTCGCTCCCGGTCCGGGTGATCCGGGCCGATGAAGCGGCTCGCCAGCAGCGCTTCCCGCGCCGCGGCGCCGAGGCTCGAATCGTCCAGATCCGGCGGATGGTCGGCATCTATTCCATCGGGGTCGAGCATATGTGCCCCCCACACTGCCCACGAGTGAATCCGATAGAATTTCTTGAAGGCGGTAATGGCGGCCGCTTTGTATTCTCTCCGAAGAGGCGGGTTGACCGGCTTGCGCAACGTCATCGGACGAACGTCACCTCCATCTCGATGCCCAGGCTTTCGGCATAGGCCCGGGCGCGGTTGATCGCGCCAGCTCGGCCCATCGTCCCTGACTGCCCGCTCAGTATCGCCAGGGCCGGCGGCTGACATCGACCAAGTGGCGGATGGCGGCCCCCAGCTCCGCGTCCGAAACGGTTTCGGGAAGCTCCGTGGGGTCGACACCGTTCAATGAGCCAAACCCACCGCGTCCCTGATACTTCCCTGGAAGCAGCCTGATATTGCCATCCTTCAGCGTCAGACTGACTTCGCCCACGCCGCTGTAGAGTGCCTGTTGGGTCTTTACTCCAGCACGAGCCTTTAAACGTTCCTCATCGGATCGAGCAGCCTCCGGCGTTACTGAGGCCCTCACGCGACCCCAGTCGGGATGATCGGGGCCGATGAAGCGGCTGGCCAGCAGCGCTTCGCGCGCGGCCGCCCCGAGAGCCGCATCGTCCAGATCCGGTGGATGGTCGCCATCGATTCCATCGGGGTCGAGCAGACAGGCCCGAAAGACCGCCCAGGAGTGGATCCGATAGAATTTCTTGAAGGCGGTGACGCTGGCCTCTTTCCGCTCTTCGGGGGGTGGCGCACTGCGCTGACTTCGATCTTTCATCGGACAAACGTCACCTCCATCTCGATGCCGAGGCTCTCGGCATAGGCCCGGGCGCGATTGATCTCTTTTATTTGTTCATGAGAAGTACCAACGGGTACAGCTAGTTTAAGTGTAATTGATTCAATCTGAGCAACTCGAATCTCGTATCTCCCAACTCTGTGGCGATCGAAAGCATACGCCTTATCGATGTAGCCCTTCATCGCTACGAAAATTCTTCGCGGTTGACGCACATAGCTTAGCGCTCTCGTGTCAAGTGTCTTCGCGCTGGTTGCGAGGCCTTTTGATTCATCAAAAAAGTCAAACGTCTTGAAGTTCGGCGCGCGCTCTGCGATCCACTCGCCGAGATCGCCCCGCGTCGCCAGATGCTGCTCCCAGGGGTGGCCCTGCTGCCTGATCCCCCTGCCCCATTGGATGCCTGGATTGTCGATCCGTCGCCAATCCGCGTGCGGAGACACGGCGCGTGCCCGCCGCGCACGGGCCAACAGGCTGGCGCCGACCGCCTCGTCTCCCAGATCCGTCCGACGCCCGAGGCGTCGCATAAGCCGGGTCGTCAGCCCCTTGGCCGCGGTCCGCGCCGACAGGGCCGTGGCCAGTCCGTAGAGGGCGGCCGACGTGCGGACGTAGCTGCGTTCGCGATGGGCCTCCTCGACATCCGCCCGCGTGGCAAGGCCGCGGCGATAGGCCCGGTCGAGTTCGGCCGGACGCGCCTCCAGCGCACCGACATAGGCGACGAGGCCCTCCGCCAGCGCCGGCGCATCGCGCAGCGCCCTGCTAAGTCCGCGCGCCCAGGCGCCGGCTGCCCCGAGCAGCGCGTCGCGGCGGGCGACCTCACCGTCATCGAGGCCGACGAGCGCGTCCCTGACGACGAGGGCGGCGAGTTCCGCGGCGTCGGCGCCAACCTCCGCAAGCTCGGCCAAGGCGTCGAGCAGCGCCCAGAGATCGTCCACCGACGGCAGGAAATCGGACGCGAAGTCGATGGCCGCGTCGAAGGCGCCTTCGAGGATCGCCCGGTCGATCGCCCGGCCGTAGCTGCCGTCGATCGTCGGACGCCATTCCGGCTCGTCGGCGAGCACCGGTTCGGCCACGCATCGGCAGTTGTAGGCCTCGCCCGGATGCCCGCCTTCCGGCGGCTCGTCCCAGAAGAAGACCCGGTCGTCGCGGACGGCATGGCCAGGCCGCACCAGCGCGTCGTCGCGGCTTCGCCAGACATAGCGGTCGATCCCGAGCGCCTGCTGTCGCTCGGCATTGATCCGACTGGTGAACCGCAGCGCGATGTCGTCTTCCAGGACCTGCAGCGCCGCCGGCCGGCGCTCGGCCCCGCCCTGCGGGTCCCCCAGTAGAAGCGGGGCGCGCCGGTCCCATTCGGCGAGCGCCTCCGCCCGCGGCTCGGTTATGTCGGGAAGATCACGCGGAGAAAGATCGAGCGCGCGCAGTGTCGAAAGCAGCATCCGGCCGTTGGCCCGGGCGTCGGCATTCAGGCGCGCAGCGAACCGAGCCCGCTTGGAGCTGCGATCCGCCCTCTTCGTGGCCGGCACCGACCTTCCGGCCGCACGCGGATCGAAGCGGATCGCCGCCATCTCCATCCGCAGACCCAGCAGCTCCCGATCATCCGCGCGCATCGCCGCTCCATGCTCCGTTGACCGAACGAAGTATGCGGGCGTCGGAGGATGGGGGGATTAGTTGGCCCGGTGCCCGGCGGGCCGTCGGCCGAACCGTACCCGGGCCGAAGACCGGACGATCAGCCGTGGGCGCGGCCAAGGTGTTGTCATCACTCGTCTGTTTCCTTGGTGGGCCCACGACGGATCGCCTCGGCATCCGCAGGGACAGGTCCCGGAGCGGCCGCCTCTGCGCGGGGATAAGCTGTCACCATTCGCCGCGACCCAGGTTGCACCGGGGGGGTATTTCGCTCGCGCGCTGGAACGCGACCAGATGGACGCGCGCAGGGAACACGGACATGTGCAAACGCCGTTACCGGCAAGTGAGGCCATACTTGCCGGAGACATCTTCAGCGGGGAATGCTCAGATGACGCAGACTTCACGGAAACGGGCGCGCGACTTCGACCAGCGCATCCTGGAGATCTTCGACGGCTACGTGCACGGCAAGATATCCAAGCGCGCGTTCATCATGCAGGCCGGCCAGTACGCCGCGGCGGGCGTGACCGGCGCGATGATCCTGGAGCAGCTCAAGCCGAACTACGCGCTCGCCCAACAGGTTGCGCCGGACGACCCGTCGATCACGACCGAGATCATCGAATACGAAAGCCCGGAAGGCCACGGCACGATCCGCGCGCTGATGGCGCGGCCGGCCGACGCGGAAGGCCCATTGCCGGCGGTCTTGGTCGTGCACGAGAACCGTGGCCTCAACCCGTATATCGAGGATGTGGTCCGTCGCACCGCCAAGGCGGGATATCTCGCGCTCGGACCCGACGGCCTGACCCCACTGGGCGGCTATCCCGGCAATGACGACGAGGGGCGCGAGATGCAGCGCCAGCTCGACGGCGCCAGGCTGATGGAGGACTTCTTCGCCGCGTTCGAATTCCTGCGTGATCACGACCAGTCCACAGGCAGGGTCGGTTGCGTCGGTTTCTGCTATGGCGGCGGCGTCTGCAACTCGCTGGCCGTTGCGTATCCGGACCTCGCGGCCTCCGTCCCGTTCTACGGCCGGCAGCCAGCCGTAGAGGACGTTCCGGCGATCGAAGCCCCGCTGATGATCCACTATGCCGGGCTGGACGACCGCATCAATGCGGGCTGGGAGGCGTACGGTGCAGCGCTCGAAGAGAACGGAAAAGAGTTCTCGGTCCACTTCTATCCCGACGTGAATCACGGCTTCCACAACGACACCACGCCTCGGTACGATGAGGAGGCCGCGCAGCTTGCGTGGGAACGGACGCTCGCATTTTTTGATACGCATCTGAGGGAGTGAAGCCCCCCAGCGGCCCTATCGCATCGACCGGCCTCGCCGTCGTCGAGGCCGGCGAGCCCGTCCTTTACGGCGAAGCCACTCCGCCCGCGGCATGGCACCGGGAGATCGCGGAGCGGTGGCGCAGGAACGGCTCAGTTCCCATCTCTTCCCGAGGCCCGGACTTACCGTCCTCCGGGACAACAGATTGGAGACGTTCAGGAGCTGTAGCGATGCAGCAACGGACTGCGTTCAGGTGTTGCCGGAGAGCAATCGGAGTTGCCGCGATTCTGTGCCTCACCTCCCCGGCGGCGCTCGGCGACACCGAAACCGCAGATGTCGTGCCCTGCACCATCTCCGCCTGGTCGAAGGACGACCGTCCACACGGGTTGACCGTGCACGAAGGGCCTGGGATCGGCACTCCTGTCCTCGCAACCCTGCCGCCATCGAAGCGGTTCGACGGCAGCCCGATCGGAACAGAGGTGTCGATTGCCGGATCGAGGAATGGCTGGTTTCTGATCCGGGAGGCTGTCGTCGTGGACTACTACAGAAGCGATCCGTCGACGGTGGTCTTCGAGGGACGTGGATGGGTTAACGGCGACAAGCTCGCGCTTCTTCTCAACCATCGCACGCTTTACGCGAAGCCGTCCGCCAATGCCGAGGAAGTCGCCGACCTTTACAGTGCCTCTGCCAGATCGGGCCCGGACGGGTTCGTCGTCGATCGGCTTCATGCCTGCACCGGGTCGTGGGTTGACGTCGAAGGGCAGTTCTTCGGCGCAAAGCTGCGCGGCTGGTCCGTCGGCACCTGTTCCAATCAGGTGACGACCTGCCCCTGACAGTCCCCTTGTGGGGCCTCGGCGGTCAGGACCGCACCGCGGCCGATCGCAGAGACCGCATCGTCTTCATCGCGCAGCGTCACATCGGCGACCCCGACGCTACGGCCGGCCTTCAGCCGGCCCTCCGTGCCCCACTACAGCAGTTCGTCGGCAAGGCCCGAGATCGCCGCGCGGTAGTCGCTGACGAGGGTGCGGCAGAGATCGGCGGCACCCGGCACCGTGTCGATCGACCCCACGCCCTGCCCGGCCGACCAGACCGTCTTCCAGGCCCGCGCTTCGTTGGTCATGTCGAGGGTACCGTGCGGCGGCAGGTTATCCGGATTTAGGCCGGCTTCGACGATGCTCTGGCGCAGGAAGCTCGCCGGCACGCCGGAGATGTTGGGCGTATAGACGATGTCGGCCGCCTTCGCGCCCACCACCATCTCCTTGTGGCGGTCGTCGACGATGGCTTCGCGGGTCGCCAGGAACCGTGTCCCGAGATAGGCGAGATCCGCTCCCATCAACCGCGCCGCGGCCACCTGGCTGCCGGTGCTGATCGCCCCGGACAGCACGATCGTGCCGGAGAAGATCGACCGGATTTCGGGGATCAGCGCGAACGGGCTGAGGACACCCGCATGGCCGCCGGCGCCGGCGCACACGGCGATGATCCCGTCGACGCCCGCCTCCACCGCCTTCTGCGCATGGCGGACGTTGACCACGTCGTGAAAGACCAGGCCGCCATAGGAATGGACCGCGTCCACCACGTCCTTCACCGCGCCGAGCGACGTGATCACCAGCGGCACTTTGTGGCGCACGACCTCCTCCAGGTCGTCTTCAACCCTTGGGTTGGAGCGATGCACGATCAGATTGACGCCGTAGGGAGCCGCACCCGGCACGTCGGCAAGCCGCTGTTCGATCTCGTCCAGCCAGTCGGAAAGCCCTTCCGTCGTGCGCTGGTTGAGGGCCGGAAAGGTTCCCAGCAGGCCCGAGCGGCACACCTCCACGACAAGATCCGGACCGGACGTCAGGAACATCGGCGCGGCGATGACAGGGGCGCTCAGCCTGCCTCGTAGGGCGTCCGGTAGCGGCATCGGTCAGCTTTCCTTCTTCGTGTCAAACGCAGGCTGGGCACCCGGCAGGCGGCAATCTGCCGGGTAACGAGGTCAGGCCGCCTTTCGACCCCTGGCACTGCAGATCCCGCAGCATGGCCGGCCGTCCCGGGGCGCCAGTCCCGGGCGTCCGAACCGCTCCATGCCGCTTCCGCCGCGTGCGTCGGCCGCGTCCCTAATAGATTCAATCGCGCGCGACTTCCGGCTCAACCAAGGCGAGGCGTCTGGAGAGGGCTTTGGCAACGGGATGCTCCGCTCAATCCTTGTCACACGCTCAAGAGAGACTCATGAGGAAATGCCGGTCAATCGCCGATCCCGGGGCCCGCTTTGACGTACCACGCTGGTGGATGACCTCTCCTTCGGCGCGCATTGACTGAATAGTTATATTCCATAATCATTTCGGCCATCGGTTCGCACATCTGATTGGGAGGAAGTGATGGCGTTACTTCGATACTTCGCCAGAATGACCGGAATGGCCCTGGCGGTCTCGGCTCTCGGCTCCCCGGCCGCGGCACAGAATGACGGTTCGCGCTGGCTCACACCGACCATGATCCAGGCCCGGGCCCACATGTTCGACCCGGCGCTCAACTATCTGACCTTCCAGCACATGGATCAGATGTTTGCGACGCGGACCGTCGAGGCGGGTCCCGATACCTGGGAGCTGCCGAGCGAGCCGGTCTCGCTGGAGGGTCGGTACACGATCAACGGCGAGGAGATGGATCTGGAGGCCGCGCTGGAGGCGACGGCCACCAACGCCCTCGTCGTGGTCAAGGACGGGAAGATCGTCTTCGAGGAGTATCGCAACGGCAGTGATGCCGACACGCGGTTCATCACCTTCTCCGTCGCCAAGTCCTACGTGTCGACGCTGGTCGGCCTGGCGCTCGCCGACGGGGCGATCGACAGCCTCGATGACCCGGTGACGAAATATCTCCCGGAGATGGAGGGCAGCGGCTACGACGGCACGACCATCCGTGACCTGCTGCGCATGCGCTCCGGGGTCGACTGGCTCGAGGTCTACAAGTTCGGCAGCGAGACCCAGCTCACCACGGTCCACGACAATTCGCTCGTCGGCTACAAGTACCGCTGGTGCGACTATGCCGCCGATGAATCGCGGCCCGGCGCCCACGAACCGGGCGAGGTCTTCAACTATGCGACACTCGACACCAGCGTCCTCGGCTGCATCGTTGAGAAGGCGGTCGGCAAGCCCGGCGCCGAGTACATGTCCGAAAAGCTCTGGAAGCCGGCCGGGATGGAGAGCGACGCCTACTGGATCATGGACGGTCCGGAATCGGTGGGCCGCGAATTCTACGGGGCAGGCCTGAACGCAACCGCGCGCGACCATGCCCGTTTCGGACTGATGTTCCTGAACGGCGGCAAGGCGAACGGGAAGCAGGTCGTGCCGGCCGACTGGGTCGAGGACGCCACCGTCCCCGACGAAGGGTACGAGCCCACGGCCGAAGGTGAAGATCTCGGCTACCAGTATCAGTGGTGGACCTTCACCGACAGCGACGTCTACGCCGCGCTGGGCCTTCACCATCAGTACATCTATATCGACCCCGCCAACGAACTGGTCATCGTGAAGGCGAGCTACACGGCCGAGCCCGTCGGTCGGGATGCGGAGAACGAGGAACTGTTCCGCCAGATCACGGACAAGCTGACGGACTGAGAGCGGCGGCGGAGCGCGGCTTCCGCGCGTCCGCCGTGTCCATACGCGGCCGGTTCCCGGTATGGCGCTTCCGCTCCGCGCCGGGAACCGGCATTTGAGCCCGGATCGGAATGCCCGTGACCGACGCCCCCCAGAAGCACGACGACCACGCCAGATCCGATGGCGCCGGCGCGACGACCGCCGCCCATCCGCTCGATGGCCATCTCGGCTTCATTCTGAGGCGGGCACAGCTCGGTGTCTTTCAGGAGCTGACCGGAATCTTTGGTGCTTACGACCTCCGGCCGGCGCAGTTTGCGGTGCTCAAGGTGATCGAGGCCCGCCCCGGCATCAGCCAGTCGGAGGCGGCCGAGTCGATCTCGGTCAAGACCACCAACTTCGCCACGTTGATCGCGCAGATGGAGGCGAGAGACCTGGTGCGACGCGAAACGTCGCCCACCGACCGGCGCGGACGCATGCTGTTTCTGACGCCTGGAGGCCAGACAATCTGCCGGGACGTGACCGCGCTGTGGGCCGACTACGAACGGCGCCTGACGGAACGGCTCGGCGGCGACGACGCCCGCGCGGCCCTGGTTGCCATGCTCAAAGCGCTCGACGCCGATACCCCATCCTGACATCAAGACCCTATGGCGGCGGGTGACGATCCGTTGTTGGCGCATCGACCAGACGCTCAATCCCGGAGCGTCACGCAGTGTCAATTTTAGATGACATATGCTGTGTAAGGATGATAAAACACATCCATGCTCAGCGAACCGGCCCCTCTCCTCGTCGTCCTGGCTCAACCGCGCGGTTTCTGCGCCGGCGTGAACCGGGCGATTGAAATCGTCGAGCGCGCGCTCAGCCATTACGGGGCGCCGGTCTATGTCCGCCATCAGATCGTTCACAACCACCACGTGGTCGAGGGGCTGCGCGCCCGCGGTGCGGTGTTCGTCGACGAGATCGACGAGATCCCCGACGGCGGCGTCACGGTCTTCAGCGCCCACGGCGTGTCGCGCCGGGTCGAGGGCGAGGCCGCGCTCCGCGACCTCGACGTCATCGACGCGACCTGCCCGCTGGTGCGCAAGGTCCATAAGGAGGGCGCGCGCTATGCCGGCCTCGGCTACGACGTCGTCCTGATCGGCCATCGCGGCCATGCCGAGATCGACGGGACCATAGGCCGGATCGACGGCCGCCTTCATCTCATCGCCAGCCCGGCCGAGGTCGCCGACATCGAGGTCGCCGATCCGGAACGTGTGGCCTACATCACCCAGACGACTCTCAGCGTGATCGACACCCGCGACGTGATCGCGGCCCTTCGCGCACGCTTTCCGGCGGCCGTCGGGCCCGACACCCGGGACATCTGCTACGCCACCCAGAACCGGCAGAAGGCCTTGCTCGATCTGATCGAGGACGTCGATCTCCTGCTCGTGGTCGGCGCCTCCAACAGTTCCAACTCCAATCGGCTGCGCGAACTCGGCGCGCGGCACGGCGTGCCGAGCCATCTGATCGACGGTCCGGCAATGCTGGATCCGGACTGGCTGGAAGGCGTCGGAGCCGTCGGACTCACCGCCGGCGCGTCCGCGCCCGAAGCCCTGGTCCAGGACGTGGTCGCCCGTCTGGGCGACTGGCGCCGGGTCACGGTCGAAGAGCGCGACGGCGTCGAGGAAGCGGTCCAGTTCCCCCTGCCGGAGCGCCTGCGGAGCCTCGACCAGTCCGCCGCCTGACATCGTCGTAACGCGAAGGAGCCAACATGCTCGACATGCCGCATAAAGCCGATCGTCGGGATCGACACAGCGGTGCGGGCGCCGGCAAGCCGGGCTCCGGCACCAAAACCCGGCCGGCGTTTCCGTTTTCCGCCATCGTCGGTCAGGACGAACTCAAGCGCGCCCTGACGCTCGCCGCCATCGATCCCTCCATCGGCGGCGTGCTCGCCTTCGGCGATCGCGGCACCGGCAAGTCGACCACCGTGCGCTCGCTCGCCGCGCTGCTGCCCCGGATGCGGGCGGTTGCGGGCTGTCCCTATCACTGCCCCCCCGACGATCCCGCCGGCCAGTGCGAGACGTGCCTTGCCGCTGCGGACCTGCCCGCCCGCCAGGGTCCGGTTCCCGTGGTCGACCTGCCGCTCGGGGCGACCGAGGATCGGGTGGTCGGGGCGCTCGATCTGGAATGCGCCCTCGCACACGGCGAAAAGCGCTTCGAGCCGGGCCTTCTCGCCCGCGCCAACCGCGGCTTCCTCTATATCGACGAGGTCAACCTGCTCGAGGACCACATCGTCGACCTGCTGCTCGACGTGGCCGCCTCCGGCGAGAACGTGGTCGAGCGTGAAGGCCTGAGCGTCCGCCACCCGGCCCGCTTCGTGCTCGTGGGAAGCGGCAACCCGGAAGAGGGCGAACTCCGACCGCAGCTCCTCGACCGATTCGGGCTGGCCGTAGACGTCCACACCCCGACGGCGCTCGCCGACCGGATCGAGATCGTGAAGCGGCGCGACGCCTACGACCGCGCCCCCGCCGACTTCGTGGAGCACTGGGCCGCCAGGGAGCGTACGCTCCGCCGCAAGATCACCGCCGCGCGCAACCGGCTGGATGCGCTGCCGCTCACTGACGAGATCCTCGGCGAGGCGGCCACGTTCTGCATGGCGATCGGCACCGACGGGCTCCGCGCCGAACTCACCCTGGTCCGCGCCGCGCGCGCGCTCGCCGCCTTCGAGGGCAAGGACGCCGTCGCCGCCGATCATCTGCGCCGCGTCGCGCTGCCGGCCCTCCGGCACCGGCTGCGCCGCGACCCTCTCGACGAGACCGGGTCGACCGCGCGCCTCGACCGCGCACTCCAGGAGCATTTCGGGCCATGACCGACGAGGACGGCTCCGCCGACCGGGCATGGTCGGATGCGCTGCTCGCCGCCGCCATCACCGCCATAGACGGCGCCCGGTTCGGCGGCGTTGTCCTGCGGGCGCCGCACGGCCCCGTCCGCCAGAGCTGGCTCGACATCCTCACCACCCTGATGCCGGCCGGCGTTCCGGTCCGCAAGATGCCATCCCATATCGGCGACGACCGTCTGATCGGCGGTCTCGACCTGGCTGCCAGCCTGAGCGCGGGCCGCCGCGTGGCGGACCATGGCCTGCTTGCCGCCAGCCACGGCGGACTGGTCGTGGTGCCGATGGCCGAGCGTCTCGCTTCCACCACCGCCGCCCGGCTTGCGGCGGCCTTCGACACCGGCACCGTCACCGTGGCCCGGGACGGCCTCGATCTGTGCCTGCCGGCCCGCTTCGCCATGGTCGCCCTCGACGAGGGCGCAACCGACGAGGACGCCGTGCCGTCCGGTCTCCGCGACCGGCTCGCCCTTCATCTCGATCTGACGGGCGTCGATCACCGGCAGGCGGTGGCGGATCTCGACCGTCTCTCCGGGGCAGTCAGCGAAGCCCGCAGCCTGCGCACCGAGGTCACGGTCCCCGATCAAGCCCTGGAAGCCCTGTGCGCGACCGCCGCCGCCCTTGGCATCGACTCGCTGCGCCCGTCCCGGTTCGCCGTGGCCGTCGCCCGCACCCTTGCCATGCTCGACGGGCGGTCCGAGGTTTGCGAGGCCGACGTTGTCGATGCGGCCCGCCTGGTGCTGGCTCCCCGCGCAACCTGCCTTCCGGCCGACCCGGACGAAATCGACGAACCCCAGGACGGCGAGAAGCCGCCGTCGCCGGAGGATCAGGACACGGCTGAGGCCGGTCCGGACGACGACAAGATCAATCCGGAAAGCCTCGAGGACATCGTCATCGCGGCCACCGCCGCCAGCATCCCGGACAAGCTGCTGGAACGCTGGCGCACGCCGGCCGCAGGCCGCGGCGGCGACCGGGCTGGCGGGCGAACCGGCGCCGTCGCCGCCTCCCGTCGTCGGGGGCGCCCGGTCGGGGCAACCGCCGGCAGCCCCGGCGATGGCGCGCGCCTCAACCTGATCGAGACGCTGCGCGCTGCGGCTCCCTGGCAGCGCCTGCGCGCAACGCCCGACGACGCGGCGGGCCGCATCCACGTCCGCAAGAGCGATTTCCGGATCGCCCGCCACAAGCGCCCGACCGAGACCACCACGATCTTCGTGGTCGATGCGTCCGGCTCCTCCGCCCTTCATCGCTTGTCCGAAGCCAAGGGCGCCGTCGAGCTGCTGCTTGCCGAATGCTATGCACGGCGCGACCACGTCGCCCTGATCACCTTTCGCGGCACCGGCGCGGAGCTGCTGCTCCCGGCCACCCGGTCCCTGTTCCGGGCCAAGCGGAACCTCGCCGGCATGCGGGGCGGCGGCGGGACTCCGCTTGCCAGCGCGCTGCAGGTTTCGGTCGCCCTGGCCGACCAGGAACGCCGGCGCGACCGCACACCGATGGTGGTGCTGCTCACCGACGGGCGGGCGAACATCACCTTGGACGGGCGCCACGACCGGGGCGTCGCCACGGCGGACGCAACGGCCCAGGCCGCCGGCCTTCGCGCCACCGGTGTGCCGGCCCTTTTGATCGATACGGGGCCGCGGCCGGATCCGCGCGCCCGCACACTCGCCGACGCAATGACCGCCCGCTACGTTCCGATGCCGCAGGCCGGCGCCCAGGCCATGTCCGCGATCGTGCGGGGTGCCGTGGAGACGGAGCGGCACGCGCCCCACCGCGCTGCAGGGGAGCAGCGGGTGCCATGCTGACCTGGGACACCGACGGACGCCAATGGCCGAACCGGGAGACAAGCGACTTCGTGCGCGCGGGGGAGCTGAGATGGCACGTCCAGCGCATGGGGCACGGTCCCGATCTGCTGCTTCTGCACGGGACAGCCGCCTCGACCCATTCCTGGCGTGATCTCATGCCGCTGCTCGCCGCGCACTTCCGGGTGACCGCGCCCGACCTGCCCGGCCACGGCTTCACCGAAACGCTCCGGCGGAACCGGCCGACATTGCCTGCGATGGCGGCTGCGGTTCGCGACCTCCTGGAGGAGATCGGATGCCGGCCGTCGATTGTGGTGGGGCATTCGGCGGGGGCTGCGATCGCCGCCCGCCTGGTTCTCGACGGCGCGCTCAGTCCCCGTCTCCTGGTCGCGCTCAACGGCGCCTTCCTGCCCTTCCGCGGCGCGGCCGGACAGCTGTTTCCGTCGCTCGCCAGAGCTCTCGTGGCCAACCCGCTCGTCCCCCACGCCGTCGCCCTGTCGGCCGGCAGCGGGGCCGTCGCACGGATGCTCGCGGGAAGCGGTTCGACCCTCGATGCCGCGGGCCTGCGTTTCTACGGCCAGCTGTTTCGCGACCCTACCCATGTGGGTGCTGCCCTGCAGATGATGGCGAACTGGGATCTCGCGACGCTCGAACGCGACCTGCCGAAGCTGGCCGCATCCACGCTGCTTCTGGTCGGCAGCGCCGACCGCTTCGTCGATCCGATCGAGGCGCGCAAGGTCTGCCGTCTGGTTCCGCACTGCGAGCGCGTGGTCCTGCCCGGTCGCGGCCACCTCATGCACGAGGAGGATCCGGCCGGGGTGGCGGAGATCATCGTCGAACGCTCCAACGCGCTTGGAGCGCTCGAAGCGGCATGACGGCCCCGGTTCCACCTCCGGCATTTGCCACCACGGAGCGGGCCGACCGCCCGCACGCCGTGGTGATCGGCGCCGGCTTCGGCGGTCTTTCCGCCGCGATCCGGCTCGGCGCCCGCGGCTACCGGGTCACCGTGCTGGAACGCCTGGAGATGGCCGGCGGCCGCGCCTGCGTCTTCCGCCAAGACGGCTTCACCTTCGACGCCGGACCGACGATCATCACCGCCCCGTTCCTGTTCGACGAGCTCTGGGAGCTGTGCGGCCGCCGTCGCGCCGACGAAGTCGAGTTCCGGGCGATGACGCCGTTCTACCGGATCCGCTTCGACGACGGCTCCTGGTTCGACTGCAGCGACGATCCCGAGGCCATGCGGGCCGAAGTGCGCCGGTTCGCCCCGGGCGACGTGGAGGGCTACGACGCCTTCATGCACCGCAGCGAGGCGGTCTACCGGGTCGGCTTCGAACAGCTCGGCCACGTGCCTTTCGACGCGCCCTCCAGCATGGTGAAGATCGCCCCCGACCTGGTCCGGCTCGGCGGATACCGGTCGGTCTACGGCCTCGTGTCGGGCTACGTCCGCGACGAGCGCCTGCGCACGGTGCTGAGCTTCCATCCGCTCCTGATCGGCGGCAACCCGTTCCGCGCCACCGCCATCTACTGCCTGATCGCCTTCCTCGAGCGGCGCTTCGGCGTCCACTTCGCGATGGGCGGGACGGGCAAGCTCGTCGATGGGCTCGTCAAGCTCATCGAAGGCCAGAACAACCGCGTCCGCCTGAACGCGCCCGTCGCCGAGATCACCCTCGATCAGGGCCGCGCCAGCGGCGTACGGCTTGCCTCAGGCGAGACGATCGCGGCCGACATCGTCGTCTCCAACGCCGATTCCGCGACCACCTACCGCAAGCTGCTGCCTGCCTCGGCGCGGCGCCGCTGGACCAACCGCCGCATCGACAAGGCGCGCTATTCCATGAGCCTGTTCGTCTGGTATTTCGGCACCCGCCGCCAATACCCGGACGTCGACCACCACACCATCCTGATGGGTCCGCGTTATCGCGGCCTCTTGCGCGACATATTCGATCGGAAGGTCCTGGCCGACGACTTCAGCCTCTATCTGCACCGGCCGACCGCCACCGACCCCAGCCTCGCCCCGCCCGGCTCCGACGCCTTCTACGTCCTCTCTCCCGTTCCGCATATGGACGCGGGCCTCGACTGGGCGGCCCTCGCCGAACCCTACCGGCAACGGATCGAAGCCTATCTGGAGGCGACGCTGCTGCCCGGTCTGCGCCTGGAGATCGTGACCTCGCGCCTCATGACCCCGCCCGATTTCGAGAGCCGTCTGTCCTCCCACAAGGGCGCCGCATTCGGTCTCGAGCCGGTGCTGACCCAAAGCGCCTGGTTCCGTCCCCACAACCGCAGCGAAGAGGTCGATGGCCTCTATCTGGTCGGAGCCGGAACCCATCCGGGCGCCGGTCTCCCCGGGGTCCTGTCGTCCGCCCGCGTACTCGACACGGTGGTGCCCGATGCAACGACCTTCCGCTGAAAAGGCTGCTGACATCGCCGCCTGCCGGGCCACCATCAAGGGCGGTTCCAAGTCGTTCTTCGCGGCCTCCCTTTTGCTGCCGGGCCGCGTCCGCGATCCGGCCTACGCGCTCTATGCCTTCTGCCGTCTGTCCGACGACGCGGTCGACGTGGCCGGCGGGCGGACGGCGACCATCGCGCGGCTGCGGGACCGTCTTGAGCGCGCCTATGCCGGCAACCCGGTCCCCGACCCCGTCGACCGGGCGCTCGCCCGCACGGTCGACAGCTTCGCGATCCCGATCGAGCTGCCGATGGCGCTGATCGAAGGCCTCGCTTGGGACGCGGAAGGCCGGCGTTACGAGACCCTGGCCGACCTGAGCGCCTACGCCGCGCGGGTCGCCGGATCGGTGGGCGCCATGATGGCCCTCCTGATGGGCGCCCGCAGTCCGGAGCAGATCTCCCGGGCCTGCGATCTGGGCATCGCCATGCAGTTCACCAACATTGCCCGCGACGTCGGCGAGGACGCCCGCAACGGCCGGATCTACCTGCCGACCGCCTGGCTCGACGAGGCCGGCATCGACCGCGACAGGCTGCTGCGCGGCGATCCTTCCTGTGCCCGACGCCTTCAGGGGCCGCTTCAGCACCTGCTGTCCGCAGCCGACGACCTCTACGCCCGGGCCGACGCCGGGATCGCCCGCCTGCCGCTGGACTGCCAGCCGGGCATCCGCGCCGCCCGGGGGCTCTATCAGGAGATCGGCCGCGAGCTGGAGCGGCGCGGGCTCGATCCGCTTGCCGGACGCGCGGTCGTCTCCAACGCCCGAAAGGGCCGGCTTCTCGTCACCTCGCTCGCCGGCATGGGCGGACGGACAACGGTAGCCGGCGCGCCGGCACTTGCCGAAGCCGGCTTTCTCGTCGACGCGGTCCGCCCGCTCGGACCGTCTCCTGCCGCCGTCCCGCCCTGGTGGGATTTCGGCGCCCGGATCTCCGCGACCATCGACCTGTTCGACCGGCTGGAACGGCGCGAACGGGTCCGGCGAGCCGTCGGGGAATCCTGATCCCGTCGATCCGCGCCACCTGATGCGCCGTATCATCCGGACCACACACCGCACGGCACGGGAGCCGGCTGCATGACGCTCGAACCCTATCTGGTCCTCTTTGGCTTCATCGTGGCGTGCACGCTGGTGGCCTTGTCGGGGGCGCTGTTCCGGCCGGGCCCGTGGTACGAGCGAATGGCCAAACCCTCGTGGACGCCGCCGAACTACGTCTTCGGCCCGGTCTGGACGGTTCTTTACGTCATGATCGCCGTCTCGGGCTGGCTCGTCTGGCGCGCAGCCGGATTCGAGGGAGCGCCGGTCGCGTTCGCGATCTATGGGGTGCAGCTCGCCCTCAACGCGCTGTGGTCGGCGATCTTCTTCGGCATGCGGCGGCCCGGGCTCGCGATCGTGGACGTCGCCGCGCTGTGGCTCTCGATCCTCGCCACGATCGTCGCATTCTACCCCCACAGCCAGACGGCCGCGCTGCTGCTCCTGCCCTATCTCGTCTGGGTGAGCATCGCTTCGGCGCTCAACGTCGCCGTCTGGCGGCTGAACCTGCCCTCGGCCCGGGTCCGGAGCTGACGTGTCGCGATGGATCCCACCTGGCTCGCCATCGCCGAACTGATCCTTGTGCTGGGCGGCGGGCTCGCGTTCGCCGTCTGGCAGATCATGTCCATTCGGCGCCTGCGCCGGGAGACGAAGGACCGCGCCGATCGGGAGTGACTGTGGCTGCTACCAGGTGATCCGCGGCATGCGGAACGGCAGCAGAACCTTGACCCAGCCGCGGGCGAACCGGTCCAGCGACAGGCTTTCGTGCACCGCCGTCGCCATCTCACCGAGCAGCGTCGTTTCCACCAGCGACCGCGCATAAAACGGCGAATCCTCCAGCGTCCGGACCACGGCCGGATCGGTTCCCGCATCGGCGCCGATGCGGCGGCCGACCCGCCAGAGCGTGGTCGGAAGCCCGGCTACGGGCGGTGTCGGCAGCTCTTCGGGCCGTCCGTCCGCACCGAAGCGAAGAAAGGTCGAAAAGGGCTCCCCGTCGCGCGGCTCGACGTCATAGAGCACCGCGGTGCCGCGGCCGATGTGGGCGCGCGCCCAGTGCCAGCGCCGGAAGCCGGCCTCCAGCGGCTCGCTGCCCCGGTTGCTGTCGAGATAGGCGCGACCCCGCCAGCGCAGCTTCGGCCGCTCGAGATCGACCTCGATGGCCGCCGCCGGCGCCAGCGGCGCCCACACATGACGCCCCCGCGCGTCCAGCGTGAACGCCTCGTCGATCAGGGGCTCGGGACGAACCCTCACCTCGCCGCACACCGCCCTCGGCAGCGGGGCCCCGCGTTCCGCGAGCCGGTAGACCAGCGTCTCGCCGTCCCAGGAGACGGCGCTCGGCCCGACCTCGAACGTGTCCGGTGTCCGCCGGAGTGAACGGCGTCCGCGTTCGGTCATGGTCCAGCGGTTTCCCCCGTCGCCGTAGAGCGCGACGTTGAGGCAGACATGGTTTTCCGGATCGGCGCGGCCGCTCCAGGCGTAGTAGGAGGAGAACACGCTGCCGACGAAGGCGATGATCGTCAGCCCCGAGCGGCCATCGTCGCTCAGCCCGTCGAGATACCACCAGGCGTAGCCGCCGGGCGGGACCGGCCGGTCGAAGCGAAATCCTGCATCACCGCCTCCGCCGCCAGACGTCCCGAAAGCGCCGCCATCGGCACGCCCGGACCCGGATGGACGCTCCCACCCGCCAGATAGAGGCCGGAGACCCGGCTGCGGGATCCCGGCCTGCGGAACGCCGCCATCGCTCCGTGCGGCGCCCGCCCGTAGAGCGCCCCGCCGGTGTTGGGAAACATCCGCTCGTAGTCCGCCGGTGTCGTCGTCGTCCGCTCGCCCGGACCCGCGTGAAGGGTCAGGCCGCAGCGCCCCATCAGGCTTTTCGCGCGTTCGATGCATCGATCGATCTCCTCCGGGTCGAACCGCCGCCGGTCGCCATCGGGTGGTGCGTTCACGATGAAGGCCAGGCGGTCGCCTCCCTTCTCCGCTCCGGGTTCGCCGTCCGCCGGACCGCCGGACGCGTCGCGGTCCTGGGCGCAGACATAGACGGTGGGCGCTTCCGGCAGGCGCCGGTCCCGGAACACGTCGCGGAACTCCGCCTCGTAGTCGCTGGAAAAGAAGACGGTGTGCCGGGCCAGCGGAAATCCGTCCGGCACCGCGACCTCCGCCCAGGTGAGCGCCGACTGGGAGCGCTCCGCCGGCGGCACGCCCTCCACCGCGCCGCTGACCGCCTCGCCGAAAGCGCCGCCCGCGATGGCGGACACGTCCGCTGCAGAGATCACGGCGTCGGCCGCAACCTCTTCGCCGCTCTCCAGCACCACGCCGGTCGCCACCCGGCCATGGACGGCGATCCGGGCGACCGGGCTGGCGTACCGGACCACCGCGCCGCTCTCCCCGGCCAGGTCGGCCATCCCGCGGGCGAGCCGGTGCATGCCGCCGCGCACCATCCAGACGCCCGACTGCTCGACATGGGCGACCAGCATCAGCGTGGCCGGCGCCAGAAAGGGCGAGCCCCCGCAATAGGTGGCGTAGCGGCCGAACAGCTGCCTCAGCCGGGGATCGCGAAAATGCTTGCCGAGCGCCCGCCATAGGGTGGTGAACGGCTTGATCGCTGCCAGGTCGGCCGCTCCCGTGACCCCGAAGCGTCGGGTCAGACCCGCCGGCCCGGTCTGCTGGGCTCGCATGAATGTGGTGTCGAGCGCTTCGAAGATCCGGCGCGACTCGGCGCAGAAGGCGAGATAGCCCCGCGCCGCTGCCGCGCCTGCGAAATCGCCGATGGCATCGGCGGATCGCTCCCGGTCGGCAAACAGGTCCAGCCGCCCACCCTCGTCCCAGGCATGCCGGGCGAGCGTTTCCGCCGGATCCATCGGCACGCGGTCGGCGAGCGACGCGCCCGCGGCCTCGAACAGCTCCTCGAACACGGACCGCATGGTCAGCACCGTCGGCCCGGCATCGATCGGCTCACCGGCGATGCGGACCTCCCGCATTTTGCCGCCGGGCGCGTCGGCCGCGTCGAAGACGACGACCTCGACCCCTCGCGCCGCGAGATCGATCGCAGCCGCGAGGCCGGCCATTCCGGCGCCGACGATAACGACCCTGCGCTGGCGCACGCCCTCACCTCCGATCGTTCGAGTCTATTGTCTACTTTACCTTACACAAAAAAACGTCAATACTTTTTTACATACCGGACTCAGACAGGAGTGGCGTCATGGACCCGACCTCGCGCATTGAACTCGCTCTCGAAGCCGCCCTCGGCCACGCCGCCACCCCCGGCTGCCCGCCGAAACTCGCCCGGGCGCTCCACTACGCCGTCTTCCCCGGAGGGGCCCGCGTGCGGCCCCGGCTCTGCCTGTCGGTCGCCCATGCCTGCGCGGAAGAAGACCCGACGCTGCCGGACGCCGCGGCCACCGCGATCGAGTTCCTGCACTGCGCATCCCTCGTTCACGACGACCTGCCGTGTTTCGACGACGCGGCGCTTCGGCGCGGCAAGCCGTCGGTCCACGTCGCCTTCGGCGAACCCCTTGCCGTGCTGACCGGCGACGCCCTGATCGTGCTCGCCTTCGAGACGCTGGCCCGCGCCGCGGTTGCCGGACCGGCGCTCAGCGCCAGGCTCGCTTGCCTGATCGGTCGCGCCGCCGGCGCCCCCGACGGGATCGCCGCGGGTCAGGCGTGGGAATCCGAAGAAGACGTCGAACTCGCCGCCTACCACCGCTCCAAGACCGGATCGCTGTTCGCCACCGCGACCATGTCCGGCGCGGCCTCGGTCGGCGCCGACCCCGATGCCTGGCGGATGCTCGGCGAACGGATCGGCGAGGCCTATCAGGTCGCCGACGATCTGCGCGACGCCGTCTGCGACGCCGCGACCATGGGCAAGCCTGCCCGGCAGGACGCCGCGCTCGACCGGCCGAACGCTGTATCCGAGCTGGGTCTGGAAGGAGCCGTGAAGCGCCTGGAGGGCCTGATCGCCTCGGCAATCGCGTCGATCCCGGACTGTGCGGGCGCCGACGACCTGCGCGCTCAGATCGGGGCGGAAGCCAAGCATTTCCTGCCCAAGGGCCTCGCCCGCGTGGCCGCTTGAGGCCGAAATGGCCGCCGGCGACGCCCAGGTCGTGTCGGAACCGCGGCGCCGCCGGCCATCTGTCAGCGGCGCCTGGCAGGACCTGCGCAACCGGCTGATCGCCAGCCCGCGCTTCAAGCGCCTCGCCTTCTCGCTGCCCTTCATCCGCCCGCTGGCCGAACGCAACGTCCGGCAGGTGTTCGATCTGCTGGCCGGGTTCGTCTACTCCCAGACGCTTTTCGCCTGTGTCGAACTCGGCCTTCTCCAGAAGCTCGCCGAAGGCCCGCACGACGCGTCGGCGCTCGGCCGCATGACCGATGTCCCGCCGGACCGGCTGCGCCGTCTTCTCGCAGCCGCCGCCGCGGTCGATCTGGTCGAGGAGCGGCGTGATGGCACCTATGGCCTGGGACTGGCCGGCGCCGTAGTCGCCTCCGACCCCGGTTTGATGGCGATGATCCGCCACCACCGCTTTCTCTATGCCGATCTCGCCGATCCGCTCGCACTCGTGCGCGGCACCGCCGGCCCGACCGAGCTCGCCAGCTACTGGCCCTATGCCGCCGCCGACCGGCCGGAGGCACTCGAAGGCGCGCCCGTGACAGACTATTCGGCGCTGATGTCCGCCTCCCAGTCGATGCTCGCCGACGAGATCCTGTCCGCCTGCCCGTTCGGACGGCACCGCAGGCTGGTCGATGTCGGCGGCGGCGACGGCGCGTTCGTCGCGGCCGCTGCCCGGCGGTTCCCGGATCTCATATGCGTCTGCTTCGACCTGCCCGCGGTCAGCGACCGGGCCGCCGCGCGCTTCGCCGCGGCCGGAGTCGGTGACCGGGCCACAGCGGTGGGCGGCAGCTTCCTCGCCGACCCGATTCCGAGCGCCGATCTGGTGACCTTGGTCCGCGTGGCCCTCGACCACGACGACGCGACCGTCCTGCAGATTCTTCGCGCTGTCCGCCGCGCACTGCCACCGGACGGAACGCTGGTGATCGCCGAACCGATTTCCGGAACCGCCGGCGCGGCCCGCATCACGGACGCCTATTTCGGCCTCTATCTGATGGCCATGGGCAACGGAAGATCCCGCACTTTCAACGAGTTCCGGGACCTTCTGCAGCAAGCCGGCTTTTCCCGCGCCCGCCTCGTCCCGACCCGCCAGCGGCTGTTGTGCAGCCTCGTGGTCGCCCGGGCCTGACGCACTGCACTGTCTATTTATCTTGACACTACCTAAAGTCCATTTAGACTTACACTCATTGAACGTCGCCACCTTGAGCGACGGAGGGGCAAACGACATGCAGACTTTCGCCGTCGTTCTGGAAGAACCGAAACATCTGGTACTGCGCGAACTCGATCTGGCGCCGACCGGCGACGACGACGTGGTGGTCGAGATCGAGTGGAGCGGCATCAGCACCGGCACCGAACGCCTCCTGTGGAGCGGCCGCATGCCGCCCTTCCCCGGCATGGGCTATCCGCTGGTTCCCGGCTACGAGTCGGTCGGCCGCGTGTCGGCGACCGGCGCCAACGCCGGCCTGCGGATCGGTCAGCGCGTCTTCGTTCCAGGCGCCCGATGCTTCGGCTCCGTGCGCGGGCTCTTCGGCGGCGCGGCCTCGCGTCTCGTCGTGCCGGCGCGCCGGGTGACGCCCATCGATGACACCATCTCCGAGGACGGCGTTCTGCTGGCGCTCGCCGCGACCGCCTACCACGCCATCGCCGCCGAAGACGCGGCCTGCCCGGACCTGATCGTCGGCCACGGCGTGCTCGGCCGGCTGCTTGCCCGCGTCACCCTGGCCGTCTTCGGGCTGGCGCCCGTGGTCTGGGAACGCGATCCGGCCAGGCGCACCGGCGCGGTCGGCTACAGCGTGATCGACCCCGAGAGCGATGCACGCAGCGGCTACAGCGCGATCTACGACGTCAGCGGCGACGCCCGCGTCCTCGACACGCTGATCGGGCGTCTTGCCCGCGGCGGCCAGATCGCCCTCGCCGGCTTCTACGAGGACCGGCTGGGCTTCGACTTTCCGGGTGCATTCATGCGCGAGGCGCGGATCCGCGTGGCGGCCGAATGGCAGCCGGACGATCTCGCCTGCGTGCTGGCGCTCGTGGAAGCCGGCCGGCTCGATCTGTCCGGCCTCATCACCCATCGCCGTGACGCCCGTGAGGCGGCGGCTGCCTATCAGGCCGCCTTCGACGACCCGGCCTGCCTGAAGATGATCCTCGATTGGAGAACGCCAGCATGAACGCGATCGGCCCCAAGCCCACCGCGCACGAGCAGCGCACGATCCACGAAAATCTGCGGCAGGAAGCTGCGATCGAGCCGGATCCGGCGCACACGGCGCCCGTCACCAAGAAAACCGAAGTCATCGCGATCTACGGCAAGGGCGGGATCGGCAAGAGCTTCACGCTGGCCAACCTGTCCTACATGATGGCGCAGCTCGGCAAGAAGGTCCTGCTGATCGGCTGCGATCCGAAGAGCGACACCACCTCGCTCCTGTTCGGCGGCCGGGCCTGCCCGACCATCATCGAGACCTCGTCGCGCAAGAAGGCCGCCGGCGACACCGTCGAGATCGGCGACGTCTGCTTCGTCCGCGACGGCGTCTTCGCCATGGAGCTGGGCGGGCCGGAAGTCGGCCGCGGCTGCGGCGGACGCGGCATCATCCACGGCTTCGAACTCCTGGAGAAGCTCGGCTTCCACGAGTGGGACTTCGACTACGTCCTGCTCGACTTCCTGGGCGACGTGGTGTGCGGCGGCTTCGGCCTGCCGATTGCCCGCGACATGTGCCAGAAGGTCATCGTGGTCGGCTCCAACGACCTGCAGTCGCTCTACGTTGCCAACAACGTCTGCTCCGCGGTGGAATATTTCCGCAAGCTCGGCGGCAATGTCGGCGTGGCCGGCATGGTCGTCAACAAGGACGACGGCACCGGTGAGGCGGCCGCATTCGCCGAGACGGTCGGCATTCCGGTGCTGGCCTCGATCCCGGCCCACGACGAGATCCGGCGCAAGAGCGCCAACTACGAGATCATCGGCCATCCGGACGGCACGTGGGGCTCCCTCTTCGGCGAGCTGGCGACCAACGTCGCCGAAGCCCCGCCGCTGCACCCGACGCCCCTCGACCAGGACGGACTTCTCGGGCTGTTCAAGGGCGAGGCGGTCGGCCGCGGCGTCACGCTGACCCCGGCGACCATGGCCGACATGTGCGGCGCGAACGCCGTCGACAAGCCGTCCCTCGAAGTCATCTACGACACGGTTTGAGGGAGCAGCTTCATGTACGGCACGGCCCCCCAAGCAGACGCAACGAGCCCGGACGACGCCGTGGACACTGCGGCGTCCGGCGAGGGCTGCCACGGCGGTGCGGACCGGCTCGCCAGGGCTGCCGCGGCAGCCGGCAAGAGCGAGACGCTTGAGCGCTACGCCGCCGACTATCCGACGGGTCCCCACGACCAGCCGCAGTCGATGTGCCCGGCGTTCGGCTCGCTCCGGGTCGGCCTCAGAATGCGGCGCACGGCGACGGTCCTGTCCGGCTCCGCCTGCTGCGTCTACGGCCTGACCTTCACGTCACATTTCTACGGTGCCCGGCGGACCGTCGGCTACGTGCCGTTCAATTCCGAGACGCTGGTCACCGGCAAGCTCTTTGAGGACATCCGCGAGGCGGTCCACCAGCTCGCCGACCTGGAGCGTTACGACACCGTCGTCATCATCAATCTGTGCGTTCCGACGGCCTCCGGCGTCCCCCTGCAGCTCCTGCCCAAGGAGATCAACGGGGTGCGGATCATCGGCATCGATGTTCCCGGGTTCGGCGTGCCGACCCATGCCGAGGCCAAGGACGTGCTCGCCGGCGCCATGCTCGCCTATGCCCGCAACGAGGCGGAGACCGGCCCGGTCCAGGCGCCCCGCGAAGGCCGCTCCAGCCGGCCGACCGTCACCCTGGTGGGCGAGATGTTCCCCGCCGATCCTGTCGGCATCGGCCGCATGCTGGAGCCCCTCGGCCTCGCCGCCGGCCCCGTCGTGCCGACCCGGGAATGGCGGGAGCTCTATGCCGCGCTCGACTGCGCCGCCGTCGCCGCGATCCATCCCTTCTACACGGCCTCGTTCCGGGAGTTCGAGGCGGCCGGCCGGTCGATCGTCGGCTCGGCGCCCGTCGGCCTGGACGGCACCGCCGCCTGGCTGGAGGCGATGGCGGACGCCTGCGGCGTTGCACGCAGCACCCTCGACGCGGCCAAGGCGGCCACGCTGCCGGCCATCTCCGGCGCCCTGTCAGCCGCCCGCATCAACGGCCGCGTGACGGTCTCCGGCTACGAAGGCTCGGAGCTTCTGGTGGCCCGGCTCCTGATCGAGAGCGGCGCCGACGTGCCCTATGTCGGGACCGCCTGCCCCCGCACCCGCTGGTCGGATCCCGACCGTGAGTGGCTGGAGGCGAAGGGCGTCCGCGTCCAGTACCGCGCCTCGCTGGAACAGGATCTCGCCGCGCTCGAGGAATTCGGGCCGGATCTCGCCATCGGCACCACCCCGGTGGTCCAGAAGGCGAAGGAAAGCGGCCGGCCCGCCCTCTACTTCACCAACCTGATTTCGGCGCGGCCCCTGTTCGGGCCGGCCGGCGCCGGCTCGCTGGCCCAGGTGATCAACGCGGCGCTTGCCAACGGCGAGCGGATGACCGCCATGCGCTCCTTCTTCGAAGGCGTCGGCACCGGCTATGCCGCCGGCGTCTGGGAGGACGTTCCCCAGGATCGCCCGGCCTTCCGCAAGAAGACCGCGGCGAAGCTCAAGGCCGCCCGGCCGGCCGATTCCACCCTCGCGGACGCCATCGGCGGGGAGAACGTGTGATGCTGGTGCTCGATCACGACAGGGCCGGCGGATACTGGGGATCGGTCTACGTCTTCACCGCCATCAAGGGGCTGCAGGTCGTCATCGACGGTCCTGTCGGCTGCGAGAACCTGCCGGTGACCTCGGTGCTGCACTACACCGACGCGTTGCCGCCGCACGAGCTGCCCATCGTCGTCACCGGCCTGTCGGAGGACGAGCTCGGCCAGCACGGCACCGAGGCGGCGATGAAACGGGCCCACGCCACCCTCGACCCGAGCCTGCCGAGCGTCGTGGTCACCGGATCGATCGCCGAAATGATCGGCGGCGGCGTGACGCCGGAAGGCACCGGCCTGCAGCGCTTCCTGCCGCGCACCATCGACGAGGATCAGTGGCAGAGCGCCGACCGCGCGATGCACTGGCTGTGGACCGAGCACGGCGCCAAGAAGGGCCGCGCCCCGAAGGCCCGGCCGCGCAAGGACGGCGAACCGCCGCGCGTCAACATCATCGGCCCGATCTACGGGACCTTCAACACGCCCTCCGACCTGGCGGAGATCCGCCGGCTGATCGAGGGGATCGGCGCCAAGGTCAACATGACCTTCCCGCTCGGCAGCCACTTGGCCGACGTCGCCCGCCTGGCCGACGCGGAGGCCAACGTCTGCCTCTACCGCGAATACGGCCGGATGCTCTGCGAGGCGCTCGACCGGCCCTATTTCCAGGCGCCGATCGGCCTCCAGTCGACAACGAAGTTCCTGCGGGCACTGGGCGCCGAGCTCGGGCTCGATCCGGAGCCCTTCATCGAGCGCGAGAAGCACACGACCATCAAGCCGCTATGGGACCTGTGGCGCTCCGTCACCCAGGATTTCTTCGCCACGGCCAGCTTCGGGATCGTCGCAAACGAGACCTACGCCCGCGGCATCTCCGCCTTCCTGTCGGAAGAGCTCGGCCTGCCCTGCAATTTCGCGATCGCCCGCAAGCCGGGCGAGAAGACCGACAACGCGGCCGTGCAGCAGGCGATCGCCGAGAACCCGCCGCTGGTCGTGTTCGGCAGCTTCAACGAGCGCATGTATCTGGCGGAGACCGGCGCCCGGGCCATCTTCATCCCGGCCTCTTTTCCTGGTGCCATCATCCGCCGCCACACCGGCACGCCGTTCATGGGCTATTCCGGCGCCGTCTACGCGGTCCAGGAAGTCTGCAACGCGCTGTTCGACGCGCTGTTCAACATCCTTCCGCTGCAGGCCGACCTCGATCGCATCGATGCGACGCCTGCCCGGCCCCATACCGAGCTGCCCTGGGACGACGAGGCGCTTGAGCGGCTGGAAACGGAAGTCGCCGCCGCCCCCGTCCTGATCCGGATCTCCGCCGCCAAGCAGTTGCGCGATGCGGCCGAGCGCGAGGCGCGCCGCGTCGGCGCGGACCGCGTCACCACCGCTCACCTCACACAGGCGTCGGAGGCGCACGCGGCATGACGATCCTGACACACGCCTCTGGGGAGACCGGCCTGAGCCCGCCTGCGGCGGGACGGTCGGGACGATCGACAAAGCGAAGGGAGCTCACCGCCATGCAACACGGACCGCTGTCGCTTTCCCAGCGCAACCTCCAGGAGCAGGAAGCCTTTCGGCGGATTTACCTGCTCACCTTCCCCCTGTTCCTGCTCGCGGCGCTGATCGCCCGGCTGGCATCGGTTTGGCCCGGCCACCTCCTGGTCCGGACGGGCGACCGCAAGACGATTTTCGGCGAGGCCAAGGCCTTGGCGAATTCCACCATTCCGTTCGCCTTCATCAGGTAGGCGGCCGGAAGTCTCCCGGCACCGCCGGGCGATCCAGTGCGTCGCGGATGTTCTGCGGCGTTCCCTGCCGCATGGGGCCATGCGGTGAAGGCCCGCGGGCCAAACTACGGAGGTCGTAATGGCCACACCAACGGACGGTTCCTTGTCCGGCCTGACCGAGGGAGAGGCGAAGGAGTTCCACTCCATCTTTATGACGAGCTTCCTCATCTTCGTCGGAGTTGCAGTCGTCGCACACATTCTTGCGTGGCTTTGGCGGCCCTGGCTGCCTGGTCCGGAAGGGTATGCCGAAGTGATGACAAATATGCAGTTCGCTGCGGCGAACCTGCTTCCGCTGGTCGGATAGGAGCTGGAGACATGTGGAAAGTCTGGCTCCTGTTCGATCCGCGGCGGACGCTGGTGGCTCTGTTCACCTTCCTGTTCGTCCTCGCCCTGCTGATCCACTTCATCCTGCTCAGCACCGATCGCTTCAACTGGCTGGAAGGCCCGTCGACCGCGACCAGTGCCGTCGAGATGCAGCTGGATACCGCACTGACTTAGGCGACCCCGCCGTCCCGTGCGGACGGCAAGCGGTGGGCGTGGCGGAGATCTGACCGCCGCCATGCCCACTGCGCCGGAGCCCAGACCGCTGGGCGCCCCTCATGCCGTCGACCGGAGGATCCTGGCATGGCCATGCTCAGCTTTGAACGCAAGTATCGCATTCGCGGCGGTACCCTTATCGGCGGCGACCTCTTCGATTTCTGGGTCGGGCCGTTCTATGTCGGGTTCTTCGGCGTCACCACGATCTTCTTCTCCGCCCTTGGCACCGCGCTGATCCTCTGGGGAGCCGCGATCGGGCCGACGTGGAACGTCTGGCAGATCAACATCGCGCCGCCGGACCTGAGCTACGGCCTCGCCCTCGCCCCGCTGAAGGAAGGCGGCCTCTGGCAGATCATCACCATCTGCGCGCTCGGCGCCTTCGGCTCCTGGGCGCTCAGAGAGGTCGAGATCTGCCGCAAGCTCGGCATCGGCTATCACGTGCCGTTCGCCTTCTCGGTCGCGATCTTCGCCTATTTCGTGCTGGTGGTGGTTCGCCCGCTGCTCCTGGGCGCCTGGGGCCACGGCTTCCCCTACGGCATCATCAGTCACCTCGATTGGGTGTCGAACACCGGCTACCAGTACCTGCACTTCCACTACAATCCCGCGCACATGATCGCCGTGAGCTTCTTCTTCACGACGACGCTGGCGCTCGCGCTGCACGGCTCGCTGATCCTGTCGGCCACCAACCCCGGCGACGGCGAGACCGTGAAGACACCGGAACACGAGAACACGTTCTTCCGGGACACGATCGGCTACTCCATCGGCACCCTCGGCATCCACCGGCTCGGCCTGTTCCTGGCGCTCAACGCCGGGTTCTGGAGCGCCGTGTGCATCGTCATCAGCGGACCGTTCTGGACCCAGGGCTGGCCCGAATGGTGGAGCTGGTGGCTCGACCTGCCGATCTGGAACTGACCCACGGGAGGGATCCATGGCGGACTATCAGAACATATTCACCCGGACCCAGGTCCGAGGTCCCGCCTACGCCGGGGTCCCCTTGGAGCCGGGCTCGATGGGGCGGGAAGCCGGCACCGGCTTCAACTACTGGCTCGGCCGCCTCGGCGACGCCCAGCTCGGCCCGATCTATCTCGGCTGGACCGGCATCGCCTCGCTGCTCTGCGGCTTCCTGGCGATCGAGATCATCGGCCTCAACATGTGGGCGTCGGTGAACTGGGATCCGATCCAGTTCGTCCGTCAGCTGCCCTGGCTCGGCCTCGAGCCGCCGCCGCCGGAGCGGGGTCTGTGCGTCATCTGCCCGCTGAACGAAGGCGGCTGGTGGCAGCTCGCCGGATTCTTCCTCACCACCTCGGTCCTGTTGTGGTGGGTCAGGACCTACCGCCGCGCCCGGGCGCTGCGCATGGGCACCCATGTCGCCTGGGCCTTCGCCTCAGCCATCTGGCTGTTCCTGGTGCTCGGCTTCATCCGGCCGCTCCTGATGGGCAGTTGGAGCGAGGCGGTGCCATTCGGCATCTTCCCGCACCTCGACTGGACCGCGGCGTTTTCGATCCGGTACGGCAACCTCTTCTACAACCCGTTCCACATGCTCTCGATCGTGTTCCTGTACGGCTCGACGCTGCTGTTCGCCATGCACGGGGCCACGATCCTCGCCGTCAGCCGCTACGGCGGCGAGCGTGAGATCGAGCAGGTGGTCGACCGCGGCACCGCGGCCGAACGGGCCGCCCTGTTCTGGCGCTGGACCATGGGCTTCAACGCCACGATGGAATCCATCCACCGCTGGGCATGGTGGTTCGCGGTCCTGTGCACCCTCGTCGGCGGCATCGGGATCCTGCTCACCGGCACGGTGGTCGAGAACTGGTATCTGTGGGGCGTGAAGCACGGCCTCGCCCCCACCTATCCGCAGGTGTTCGGTCCGATCACCGACCCGGCCTCCATCCAGGGGGGAATGCAATGAAACTCGCCCTCGCACTCGTCGGTGTCGTCTTCGGTACGCTGCTCTTCATCGCCATGATGCTGACCTGGGAACGTCCCCCGATGGACGCCGTCCAGCTCGGCTACCGCGGCACCGGCATGGACCAGATCATCAACCCGCGCACGGCGGAGCGGGTGGTTGCCGAGAACCAGGCACCCGAGCCCCAGCCGGAAATGCCGGCGGAGGGACAGACGGCCGGAGAGGTCTATGAGAACGTCCAGGTTCTGGGCGATCTCCCCGACCCGCAATTCATCCGCCTCATGACGGCAATCACCGAATGGGTGTCGCCGGAGGAAAGCTGCGGCTACTGCCACAACTACGAAAACCTGGCGTCCGACGAGAAATATCCGAAGGTCGTTGCCCGCCGGATGCTGCAGATGAACATGCACATCAACACCGCCTTCACCGACCACGTCGCCCAGACCGGTGTCACCTGCTACACCTGCCACAGGGGCCAGCCGGTGCCTTCGGAGGTCTGGTTCACCGACCCCGGACCGCGCCAGGCCGGAGGCATGGCGGCCCTGCGCCAAGGCCAGAACCTGGCCTCCGACTCGGTCGGCGACACGTCCCTGCCCTACGACCCGCTGACGGACCTGATCGGCTATGCCCAGGAGATCCGCGTGGTGTCCAATACGGCCCTTCCCCAGGGCCAGGACACCAGCATCCAGGCCACGGAAAAGACCTACGGGCTGATGATGCACATGTCGAACGCGCTCGGCGTCAACTGCACCTTCTGCCACAACAGCCAGTCGTTCTCGTCCTGGACCAACAGCACGCCGCAGCGGGTCACCGCCTTCCACGGCATCCAGATGGTGCGCAACATCGACCAGGAATATCTGGAAAGCCTGAAGGGCATCCTGCCCGACAACCGGCTCGGCCCGACCGGCGACGTGCCGATGGTGAGCTGCGCGACCTGCCATCGCGGCCAGTCGAAGCCGCTCAACGGGGTCAGCATGCTGAAGGACTACCCGTCTCTCGCCGCCAGTCCGTCGACAACCGCAGATAATTCGAGCGGGTCGTCGATGACCCAGGAGGCGCCCGCCTCCGACACTGCCGGCGGCGGGGCAGCCAGCTCCCCGTCGTCCGCGCCCGCGGACGAGACCTCACCCGCCAACTGAAGCGTCCCACCTGCCTTCCCCGCCCGGCCCACTCGGCCGGTGCGGGGAATTCTTTTGTCGCTCAGCCCGCATCCAGGGATCCGAAAAGGGGTGTCGCGCGTAAACTAAAGGTCGCATCGCCATTCCGGGAGGATTCGGGACCGCGATCGGACGGATATTTGAGGAGGACGACCCAATGATCAAAGCACTTCGGTTCGCCGTTGCAGCCCTCGCCGCCTCGACAGTGAGCGCCGCCGCCATGGACCCGGGCGACCCCGCAAAGGGCGAACAGGACTTCAAGCGATGCGCGGTCTGCCACAACATCGGCCCCAACGCGACGATCAAGGTCGGCCCGCCGCTCAACGGCATCGTCGGCCGGCAGATCGGCTCCTGGGAGGGCTACAGCTATGGCAAGGCGACGAAGGAAAAGGGCGCCGACGGCACGGTGTGGACCGAAGACATGCTGTTCACATACCTCGCCGATCCGGCCGCATTCGTCGGTGGTGCCTCCAAGATGCCGATGAAGTTCCCGGACGAGCAGTTCCGCCGCGACGTGATCACCTATCTCGCCCAGTTCAACATCGACGGCGAGAAGAAGTAGGACATTCGTCCTTCCTGAACGACCGCCGGACCCGGCGGCAATCTCCACTCTTTGCAAGACGCTGCTCAGACCGCACCGGCCTGGGCGGCCTCCGATTGTCCTGCTAGCCCGAATGGAATCGGCCCGCACTCGTGTGTGTGTGTGCGAACTCCGCAGTTTCAGGACCGCCGCAGCCGCCGTGCGAGATCGGCGACGTGAGCAATCAGCGCCAGCGTCAGAAAAACGACGACCCAGCCCCAGCCGGAACCGACGAGAGCAGCCCGCAGCGCGAGCATCAGGCAGGCACCGGAGGCCAGGTTGGGCAGGATGTCGAGGGCGCCGGCTCGCAGCCCGCGGCGGCGGCCGACGACCACAAGAAGCGCGAGCGCCTCCAGGCAGACGAGCGCAAGCGCGATGTCCACCAGCCGGCCGCTCGCGACCAGCTCGGCCATCACCGTGCGAAAGAGCCGACGCCGGTTCGGCGGCGCGGACGCTTCGTCCTCACGGGGAGACCAGGCGCAGCAGATGCGCCATGTCTTTCAGGAAAATGCGCGCATGGGCGGCGGGCCGCGCACGGACGAGCTTCTTGTCCATGTAGGCCGTCCACGTCAGCGACTGGACGTCGGGATCGTTGCAGATGCTGACGAAGCGCTCGCGCCTCTTGTCGCTGGAATACCAGAAGCGCTGCATCATCCAGAGGATCCAGAACACCCGACCGTGCTCCCGCATGAAGCGCTTGCGCGCCCCGGCGAGCGCGCGGGCGTCGCCGGTCACAAGAGCTTCCGTGACGGCTTCCCCGACGAGCCGGCCGCTCAGCATGGCGTAGTAGATGCCCTCGCCCGAGGCTGGGGCGACGACGCCGGCGGCATCTCCCGCCAGCACGACGTTGCGGCCGTCGTCCCATTTCGGCAGCGGCCGCAGCGGAAGCGGCGCGCCCTCCCGCCGCACGGTGCGGCCGCCGGCAAGGCCGGCGTCGTCACGCAGCGCCGCAACGGCAGTGCGCAGCGAAAACCCCTTCACCGCCGTGCCGGTGCCGACACTGACCGTCCGGCCGTGGGGAAACACCCAGCCGTAGAAGTCCGGCGAGAGCCGGCCCTGATAGTAGACGTCGCAGCGCGATGGATCGTAGCCAGGTGCTGCATCAGGCACCTCGACGATCTCGTGATAGGCGAACACGTAAGGGGCCCGGCCGGAGGCCGGCATCGCCCGTCGGGCCACGGCGGAGACCGCGCCGTCGGCGCCGATCACGAACCGCGCGCCGACGCGATGCTGCGTCCCCTCCGGATCGCGGTAGGTGAGGCCCACCGATCCGTCGGGCTGCCGATCCAGGTCTTCGAACAGGCCTGTCCGGCGATCGGCCCCGGCCCAGCGCGCCCGTTCCCGCAGCCATTCGTCGAACGTCTCCCGGTCGACCATGCCGACATAGCCGCCGGTGGCGATCGGCATCTCGACCTTGCGCTCGCTCGGCGCGACGATCCGTGCGCCGCCCACCCGGGCGACCAGCAGGCTGTCCGGCACCGCGAACTCCCGCATGAGCCGCGGTGGAACCGCGCCGCCGCAGGGCTTGATCCGCCCGTCCCGATCCAGAAGCATCACCGAATGGCCGCGCTGGGCAAGATCGGTGGCAGCCGTCGCTCCCGCCGGGCCGCCGCCGACCACGATCACGTCGAACATCTCATGCCCGGACATCCGCGCCTCCCCGCGTCAATACCGGCTCCGGATCCACCGATGACGCCGGCGCCCGCGAAACCCGCGCGGCGAGACCGGCTGACAGGAGGAACAGGAGCGCCTCGAGCGCAAATACGGTGACGTAGGCGGCAGCCGGGTCGGCCACCACCAGACGCACCCCGTCGACCACGGCCGTGCCAACGAAACCGCCGAGCGCGAACGCGATCGCCTGACCCGCGCCCCACAGCCCCATCCGGATGCCTTCGCTCCCGCCTTCGCGGGCGCCGGCAAGGGCCATCATCGAGCCGATGGCCGCCACGGCGAAGACGCCGTTCGCGGCGCCGAGCGCAAAGACGGTCGGCACCAGCGGCCAGCCGGGCCCGAACGAGCCCCCGACCGCCAGCAGCGCAAGGGCCGCGGCGGACGCCAGGCACCCGCCGATGGTCCAGCCTCTGAGCGTTCCGAGACGGACGCCTCCGATGCCCGCGCCCGCGAGCGCGACCACGATCATGCCGATCAGAACACCGCCGTGCTGGACGCCGGCGAGCTGGGTCGACTGTCCCGGCGTCATGGCGAAAACCGCGCCGGCGAACGGCTCCAGCACCAGATCCTGGGCGCTGTAGGCCAGCATGGAGACGAACACGAAGATGGTGAACCGGCGCGCCTCGGGCTCCGCCCACACGGCAGCCAGCGCCGCGCGGAAATCCGACCGGTTGTGGGCCTGCTGCTCTGCGACCGCCGGCGACCGGTCGCCCCCGCGCGCTTCCACGCCCCACAGCGCCGCCACGGCGACGAGAAAGGCAGCAACGGAGACCACCGCCGTCACCGTCACCAGCCGTACGCTGGAGAACGGATCGAGAAAGTGCCCGGCGACCGTCGCGGTCACAACGAAACCGGCGATCATCATCAGCCAGACGATGGTGGCCGCCGGCGCCCTGCGCCCGGGCGCGACCCGACTGGCCAGAAGGGCGAGCAGGTTCGTCCCGGCCGCCCCGACCCCGATGCCGACGAGAAGGAAGGCCGCGACTGCGAGCGCGACGCCGGCAAGGGTCGACACCGCCATGAGAGCGGTCGCGATCGCCGCGCCCGTGGCGCCCGCCGCAAGCAGCGCCATGCCGCCGATGATCCAGACGGTGCGCCGTCCGCCGCGATCGGCGCCATGGCCCCAGCGGGGCCTCAGAATCTGGACGGCATAATGCAACGCGACGAGGGCGCCCGGCAGGATGGCGGGCAGCATCAGCTCCACCACCATCACCCGGTTGATCGTCGACGTGGTGAGTACGACGATCGCGCCGAGCGCGGTCTGCACCAGGCCCAACCTCACGATGGCGACCCAGCCGAGAGGGGCGGACCCGCTCATGGCTCAGATGCCCGCCCGGACGCCGAAGGCGGCGACGAGCATGGCCACGACGAACAGCGTCGTGCCGGTGGCGTTGTAGAGCGCGGCGCGTTCGCGCGGCTGCTGCAGGATCCGCTCCAGGGGAAAGAGCATCGTCGCCATCAGCACGATCTGCGCAACCACGAGCGCTGCAATCGCAGCAGCGAAGACCGGGCTGCCCCAGGAGAAAAAGAGCGCGATAACAACGATCTGCGGGGCGACCATGACCACGCAGGCCAGCCGCGCCGCGTTGCCGACTCCGAGCTGGACCGGCAGCGACGCCACGCCCATGCGGCGGTCTCCCTCGACGGACTTGAAGTCGTTCAGGGTCATGATGCCGTGGGCGCCGAGACTGAACAGCGCCGCCAGGGCGATAATCCGCCCGTCCGGCATCGTAGCGGTCATCAGGACGGCGCCGGTGAACCAGGGAAGGCCTTCGTAGCACAGCGCCACCGCCGCATTGCCGACCCACCCGTCCCGCTTCAGCCGGAGCGGCGGCGCGCTGTAGGCCCAGGCGAAGGCGAGGCCGACAATCGCAGCGGCGAGCACGAGCGGCCCCAGCCCGGCAGCAACGCCAAGCGACAGGACGGTCCACAGAAGCGCGATATAGTAGCCCCAGTTGCCCGGAATGCGTCCGGAGGGGATCGGCCGGTCGGGTTCGTTGATGGCGTCGACGTGCCGGTCGTACCAGTCGTTCACCGCCTGGCTGGTGGCGCAGACGAGCGGACCGGCGAGCAGAATGCCGGCTGCCACCGGAAGGAGACGGCCGGAGAGGTCCGCCCCGGACGAGACGACCCCGCAGCCGAACGCCCACATCGGCGCAAACCAGGTAATGGGCTTGAGAAATTCCACCACCACCGGTGGAGACGGACGGTCCGATCGCTTCATGGTGAGGGCGGCGCGTGTCATGGGGTGAATGGTATGATTGACACTCTTTAATGTCAATCAAGATTGACACACCCGCAGCCTCTGTCGCGCCGTCTTCACAGCGACGGACCCCCGGATCGCACGTAAAAATTGCAGGCCCCGCCGCTCGGCGCCGGAACGCTGGCGTCGCTCACTCAATCGATGTCAGGCAGAAGATGGTCTGGACCCATGACCGCGACGGGTGTTGCAGCCGCATCAGGCAGCCAGCGACAGGGCCGGACACGCGCCGGCGGACGCTGCTTGGTCAGGAATCGAGATCGCCGAGACCGTGGCGGCGCAGCTTGGCGTAGAAGCTCTGCCGGCTCAGTCCCAGCATCTGGGCCGCCGAGGCACGGTTGTCGTGGGTCAGCTGCAGCGAGGCCTCGATGCACAGCCGCTCGATCACGTCGGTGGCTTCGCGAACCAGATCCTTGAGCGGAACGCGGCCGACCAGTTCGGTGAGCTGGTCCACCGAGCGCGGCAGCCCGGTCGGCATGTCGCCGGTCGTCTTGGCGGCGCGGGTGACGCGCCTGACGATGAACCCGAGACACGGCGCCTCGCCCTTGGGCACCGAGACCGCGGTGATCTCGACGTCCTCGTCGAGCCCGTATTCGCTGTGAATGAAGGTGGCGAAGTTGCGAACCGTGCCGTGCTCGCGCAGGCTCGCCGACAGCGAGCTGGTGTCGATCGACCCGCGGCCGAGCCAGCGCTCCAGGCTCTGTCCCTTCACCTGATCTTCCGTGGCGAACTGGACGATGTCGAGAAACGACTCGTTGCAGGTCAGCACGTTCATGTCGAGGTCGGTGACCACGAATCCGTCGGGCAGATGCCGCATCACGGCCTGCAGGCTCTCGCTCGTCCCATTGTCGCCGGACCGATCGACCTCTTCCGGCAAAGCGAGGCGGACCAGGAAGTGCGCCGTCTCGTCGCGACGGAACAGCGATGCGGACACCATGCAGGGGGCCGACTGCTCCCTCAGGCAGGCCGCCACCGAAGGCGCCTCGCCCGTGGTCTGGAGGGCGGCGAACAGGCGATCGATCGACCGGGCGCTCTCGCTATCGAAGAACTCCGTGAAGCGTCGCCCGTTGGTCCGCTCCGCCGTTCGGTCGAGCACACGCAACGCCGCCGGATTAGCGTCCTGAACCTTGCCGGTGGCCGCGTTGACCACCAGAACCGGTTCGGATGCGAGTCGAAACAGAAGTCGGTACCTCATTTCCGCCTGCCTAAGTCGGGCGTACTCCCGCTCCATCGATTGCTGCGTTTCGACCACCTGCTGCTGCAGGACAGTAAAATCACGCATTTCTTTCCCGACGACTAAGATCCGGTCGTCGGAACCGAGACGCTGTGCAAGATAGTTCACCGGGATGCTCACACCATCCCTGGCAGGATGATTGACCTGGCGCCACCGGATCGCGCCCCCGTTGGATGCGGCGGCGATCATCTCTTCGACCTTCGGCCGGCTCTCGATGGTGACCGTATCGATCCAGCGCCGGTCGGTCGTCTCGTCAAGCCCCTCGGACAACAGGTCTCCGTTGCCAACCGCCACGTCGCGAATGACACCGTCGCCGTCGACGACCAGAACCACGTCCGCAGTCGTCGCGATAAGCGCGCCGAAGGACGTCGCATCCAAATTCCGGAACGTCTCCTCCGGAAACTTGAAATGCGCCCGCCGATCGAGCGAGTCCGAAGTGTCCATTGCAACTCCAGAACATGCAACTCCGAGCCATTCGCGCTGGAGTGGGTTCCAAGAAGGGCCCCTCCCTAGCATCGCCCCTCTGCAGCAACAACGATATTCTCAGCTGCAGAAACCGCTTGGCGTGCCTCGAGCGCAATCGCATCGGCTCCGACCACTGCCACCCAATCCGGGTGGTCGACGAAAACTCTCCCCCCAACCATGATGCCGACATTCCGGTTGCACGATTCACGCCGGATTGTCCGGATCGCCCCGGACAGCGTCCCCAGGAGATTGTCGGCGCTGATCGACAGACCGATCACCGAGAACCATTCCCGCCGGATCAGCGCGTTGAGCTCGTCGCTCGACAGGGCGGGTCCCCCGCACACGTCCCAGCCGGCGCGCCGCAGGAACATCTCCACCAGGAAGATCCCGAGCGTGTGCTGCTCGCCCGGCATCGCCAAGAGCAGGGCCCGCCGCGCCCCGCCGGGCGTATCCGCACACTCCGCCTCAAACGCGCCCGCATGGGTGCGCACGACCTGCTGCAGCTTGGCGAGCCCGAGGGTCACGTCGGTGAAGCTGCAGAGATCCGCCTTCCACATTTCTCCGAGAAGCTTGGCGGCCGGAGAAACGAGCTCGAGGAACACCGCTTCGAGCGACACGCCCTCTTCGAGCAGCCCGTCGACGAAAGCGATGCAGATCGCCGTGTCATGGGTCAGCACCAGCCGGGTCAGCTCGGTGACGTCCTTCGCCGTGGGCTCGGCCCGAACCGGACCGTCCGCTTTCGTGGCGCCTGTCGCGCTCGACCATTGCGTGTCCGGACTTTCCCGGTGAGCCAGCATCAGCCTCGGAATGACTTCCGATTGAATCGCGCGCTCGAGCGTCGAGGAGCGGTCAGGCGGCCCGGTCACGGTGTCGTGAGGACCGCCACAGGTGTCAAAGCAACCAGCCACGTCAAAGCCCGTGAACAGGTCGAGCAAATCGGCGTCGTCCAGCGACACCCCATGCCGAATACGATCTCCCATATTGCCCCTCCCGTTCAGGCAACTGGAGAGAAGGATGGTATTCGCCCCTAAACCACTCTCATTGTTGAGAATTTATTTGGCTTTCGGGTGCTTTCGACGGCACACCCCTCTCATTTTCATGGGCCGACGTCGTCAAGGCTAGATCGAAACCGATAGTTGTGGAAGCGGTATAATTAAAAAAAGTCGCTCATTGTAAGTTTTGCATTACGTCAATCTACCTTGACACTCCCGAACCTCAACCGTACGCTCGTCCCAATCCAGACCATCGGAAAGATGGCGGGACGGAAGCGGCAGGGGATCGGGAGATGCAACGGCGCGGACTGAATTCCGGGAACGGCAGCCTCCTTTACTCCGACGAGGAGAGACGGCGCCGCGACGCTTCGCCCTGGACCCTGGTTCAGGGGATCCTGGCCCCGCTCCAGTTCCTGGTGTTCCTGGTCAGTCTCGCCCTGGTCCTGCGCTACGTGGCCACCGGCGACGGATATGCCCTGGCCACGGCCTCGGTGGTGGTCAAGACAATCGTCCTCTACGCGATCATGATCACCGGCTCCGTCTGGGAGAAGGAAGTCTTCGGGCGCTACCTGTTCGCCCCCGCCTTCTTCTGGGAAGACGTCTTTTCCATGCTGGTGCTGGCGCTCCACACGGCCTACCTGGTCGCGCTCGCCGTCGGGATCGGCAGCCCGCTGGAGCTTATGGCGCTCGCGCTGGCCGCCTACGCCACCTACGTCGTCAATGCGGGCCAGTTCGTTCTCAAGCTGCGCGCCGCCCGGCGGGAGTCGGCAATGGGCGCGCCCCTGCCGGCAGCGGGGGTGGTCGAATGAGCCCCGCCGCGACCGCACCCGACCTCACGATCGCCGATCACGCCACCGACACCGCGCCGGCGCCGCGTCCGGTCCTGCGCGAGCGCGGCCAGCGCGAGGTGTTCTGCGGCCTTACGTCCATCGTCTGGCTGCATCGCAAGATCCAGGACGCCTTCTTCCTGGTCGTCGGGTCGCGCACCTGCGCCCATCTTCTCCAGTCCGCCGCCGGCGTGATGATCTTCGCCGAACCGCGCTTTGCCACCGCCATCATCGAGGAGCGCGATCTGGCGGGCATGGCCGATGCCCACGACGAGCTCGAGCGCGTGGTGACGCAGCTTCTGAGCCACCGACCGGACGTGAAGCTGCTCTTCCTGGTCGGCTCCTGCCCGTCGGAGGTGATCAAGCTCGACCTGCCCCGCATGGCCCAGAAGCTGTCGGGAACGTTCTCTCCGAAGGTCCGCATTCTAGCCTATTCCGGCAGCGGCATCGAAACCACCTTCACCCAGGGCGAGGACGCCTGTCTGGCCGCGCTGGTCCCCGAACTTCCGGCCGAGCCCGAAGACGCCGCGCCGTCGCTGCTGGTTGTCGGAGCACTCGCCGAAATCGTCGAGGACCAGTTCCGCCGGCTGTTCGATGGCCTCGGCATCGGCCCGGTGCGGTTCCTGCCGGCCCGCCAGGCGACCGAACTGCCCCCGGTCGGACCGTCCACCCACGTGCTTCTGGCCCAGCCCTTCCTCGGCGACACGCTCCGGGCGCTCGAAAACCGCGGCGCCCGCCGTCTGTCGGCACCGTTCCCGCTGGGGGCGGAAGGCACCGACGCCTGGTTCGCCGCCGCCGCCCGGGAATGGGGCGTCCCGGAGCGCCGCTTCGAGGCCGTGATCCGTCCGGCCAGGGACCGGGCCCGCGCCGCCCTCGACCGTCACCGCAGCGAACTGCGCGGCAAGCGCGTCTTCTTCTTCCCCGACTCCCAGCTCGAAGTGCCGCTCGCCCGCTTCCTCGCCCGCGAGCTGGACACCGAGCTGATCGAGGTCGGCACCCCCTATCTGCACGGCAAGATCCTCGATGCCGAGCTGGAGATGATGCCGTCCGGGCCCCTCCTCAGCGAGGGCCAGGACGTGGAGCGGCAACTCGACCGCTGCCGGCAGGCGGCACCGGACCTGGTGGTCTGCGGCCTGGGGCTGGCCAACCCGCTCGAAGCCGAAGGCATCGCGACCAAGTGGTCGATCGAACTGGTGTTCTCGCCGATCCAGGGCTTCGAACAGGCCAGCGATCTCGCCGGGCTGTTTTCCCGTCCCTTCGTTCGTCGCACGCGGCTGGAGGTCTAGCGCCATGCAGCTCACCGTGTGGACATATGAAGGGCCGCCCCATGTGGGCGCCATGCGCATCGCCACCGCGATGAAGGGCGTGCACTACGTCCTGCACGCGCCTCAGGGCGACACCTACGCCGATCTTCTGTTCACGATGATCGAGCGGCTGCCCGACCGGCCGCCGGTGACCTACACCACCTTCCAGGCCCGCGATCTGGGCTCCGACACCGCCGACCTTTTTCGGGTCGCCGCGCGCGAGGCCTACGAGCGCTTCCGGCCCGAGGTGATGATCGTCGGCGCGTCGTGCACCGCCGAGCTGCTCCAGGACGATCCCGGCGGTCTGGCGAAGGCGCTCGACCTGCCCATTCCCGTGGTACCGCTGGAGCTGCCCTCCTACCAGAAGAAGGAGAACTGGGGCGCCTCGGAGACCTTCTACCGGCTCACCCGCGCCACGTGCGAGCGCTCCGGCGCCTCCGGTCCGCCTCCGCGCGACGGGCGTCGGCCGCGCTGCAACCTGCTCGGGCCGACGGCCCTCGGTTTCCGTCACCGGGATGACGTCCGGGAGATCACGACGCTTCTCGCCGGGATCGGCGTCGACGTCCACGTCGTCGCCCCGCTCGGCGCCACCCCAAGCGATCTCGCCCGCCTCGGCGAGGCGAATTTCAACGTGGTCCTCTATCCCGAGATCGCCGCGACGACGGCGCGCTGGCTGGAACGGACCTTCGGCCAGAAAAGCACGACCACGGTTCCGATCGGCATCGGCGCGACCCGCCGCTTCCTGGCGGAGGTGGCCGAGCTCGCCGGGCTCGACCCGGCCGCGCTGCCGGATCAGACGGCGTCGCGGCTGCCCTGGTACGCGCGCTCCGTCGATTCCACCTACCTGACCGGCAAGCGCGCCTTCGTCTTCGGCGACGCGACCCATGCGCTCGCCGCCGCCGACATCGCCGACCACGAACTCGGCTTCGAGGTCGTCGGGCTCGGCACCTACAGCCGCGAGTTCGCCCGCGAGGTCCGCGCCGCCGCCCAGGCACGCGGCTTCGAGGCCCTGATCACCGACGACTATCTCGAGGTCGAGGCGCGGATCGCGGAGCTGCAGCCCGAGATCGTGCTCGGCAGCCAGATGGAGCGCCACATCGCCAAGCGCTTCGGCCTGCCCTGCGCCGTCATTTCCGGCCCCACCCACGTGGAGGACTACCCGGCGCGCTACGCCCCGCAGATGGGCTGGGAAGGCGCGAACGTCATTTTCGACACCTGGGTTCACCCGCTGACCATGGGCCTGGAGGAGCACCTCCTGGCGATGTTCCGCGAGGACCGGGAATTCAGCGACGAGGCCGGCCCGTCACATTTGGGCGCGCACGCCGCCGCGCATCCGACGCCGGCTGCGTCCGGCGAGCCGGTCGACGGCAGCCCGCTCTGGGCCGACGAGGCCGAACACGAACTCCGCAAGATCCCCTTCTTCGTGCGCGGGAAGGCGCGCCGCAACACCGAGAGCTTCGCCGCCGCGCGCGGGATGACAACGATAACAGTCGAGACCCTGTACGATGCCAAAGCCCATTACGGCCGCTGATCGGCACTCGACCCAAGTTCCCGTCCGGGTGGTGATCGTCACGCTGGACAGCCACCTGGCGAGCGCCGTCGAGCGGGCGCGCCTCACCCTGCAGCGCGACCTCCCCGGCCTCACGATCGATTTCCACACCACGTCCGACTGGACCGAGGATCCCGGCGCCCTCGCCCGCTGCGAGGCCGACATCGCCGCCGGCGACATCATCATCGTGACGATGCTCTTCCTCGACGAGCACGTGCGGGCGATCTCGCCCGCTCTCGCCGCCCGGCGCGACCAGTGCGACGCGATGCTGTGCTGCTTCTCCGCGGCCGAGGTGATGAAGCTCACCCGGGTCGGCCGCTTCTCCATGTCCGAACAGGCGCGCGGCGCGTTCGCGATGCTGAAGCGCCTGCGCGGCGGCAAGTCCGGCAGCGCCCGCGGCCACGGCCAGATGAAGATGCTGCGCCGCCTGCCGCGCCTGCTCCGCTTCATCCCCGGCACAGCCCAGGACGCGCGCGCCTATTTCCTCACGCTGCAGTACTGGCTGGCCGGGTCCGAGGACAACATCGTCGCCATGATCCGCTACCTGGTCGACCGCTACGCCGCAGGCGAGCGGGAGGCGCTGCGCGGCAAGGTGCCGGCTCAGGCGCCGGCGGACTATCCGGAGGTCGGCCTCTACCATCCGCGCCTCAAGGGCCGCATCACCGAACGGCTGGAGGACCTGCCCCGGGTCAAGGGCGCGCGCGGCACTGTCGGGCTGCTGATCATGCGGTCCTACGTGCTCGCCGGAAACACCGCCCACTACGATGCCGTGATCGCCGCCCTGGAAGCGCGCGGCCTGCGCGTGATCCCGAGCTTCGCCGCCGGCCTCGATTCCCGTCCGTCCGTGGAGACATACTTCATGCGCGACGGGAAGACCGGGATCGACGCGCTGGTCTCCCTCACCGGCTTCTCGCTGGTCGGCGGACCTGCCTACAACGACAGTGAAGCCGCCGAAGCGATGCTCGCCCGGCTCGACGTGCCCTACGTTGCCGCCCATGCGGTGGAATTCCAGACGCTGGAGACCTGGGAACAGTCCGAGTTCGGTCTGACCCCCGTCGAGGCGACCATGATGGTCGCCATCCCCGAGATCGACGGCGCCACCGGCCCGATCCTGTTCGGCGGCCGGTCGGAGGCGGCGTCGGCTGCCACCCCGCGTGACATGCACGGCCACGACGAACGGATCGGCCGGCTCGCCGACCGGGTCGCGCGCCTGATCGCGCTGCGCCAGGCGCCGGTCGCGGAACGGCGCGTCGCCGTCGTCCTGTTCGGCTTCCCGCCGAATGCCGGCGCGACCGGGACGGCCGCCTATCTCGCCGTCTACGAGTCGCTCTTCAACACCCTGACCGCGATGCAGGCCGCCGGCTACCGGGTCGACCTGCCCGACAGCGTCGACGACCTGCGCGAGCGCATCCTGGGCGGCAACGCCACGACCTACGGCACCGACGCCAACGTCCACGCCCACATCGACGCCGACGATCATGTCCGCCACGAGCCGCACCTGGCGGAGATCGAGGCCCAGTGGGGACCGGCTCCGGGCCGACAGCTCAGCGACGGCCGCTCGATCCTCGTCCTCGGCGCCCAGTTCGGAAACGTCTTCGTCGGCGTCCAGCCGGGCTTCGGCTACGAAGGCGATCCGATGCGGCTCCTGTTCGAGCGCGGTTTCGCGCCGACCCACGCCTTCGCCGCCTTCTACCGCTATCTCCGCGAGACCTACGCCGCCGACGCGGTGCTGCACTTCGGTACCCACGGCGCGCTGGAATTCATGCCGGGCAAGCAGGTCAGCCTGTCGGCCGACTGCTGGCCGGACCGGCTGATCGGCGACGTGCCCAATTTCTATCTCTACGCCGCCAACAACCCGTCGGAGGGGACGATCGCCAAGCGCCGCGCCGCCGCGACGCTGGTCAGCTACCTGACTCCGCCGCTGACGACGGCCGGCCTCTATCGCGGGCTGGTGGATCTGAAGGCCACGCTGGAACACTGGCGGACCGATACGGCCCTCGGCCAGCCCGAGCGCGAGGACCTTGCCCAGCTGATCCAGGCCCAGGCGGCGACCCTCGACCTTGCGGAGACGGAGCCGGCCTGGACGGCCGCCAGCGAAGCGGAGATCGGGGCGCTGTGGACCGCGATCCTGGAGCTCGAATACTCGCTGATCCCGCACGGCCTGCACGTGGTCGGCAAGGCGCCGACGGCGGAGGAGCGCGCCGACCTCCTGATGGCGGCGGCCGAGGCATCTCATGGGCTCACCCCCGAGCGGTCCGCGATCGAGGCGCTCGTTGAAGGCCACGCCGTCGACACAGTGCTGGCGAAGGACGCCGGCGATGCCGAACGCACCGCCTACGCCGATCTGGCGCGGATGGACCGGCTTCTGGCCGAGGACCACGAACTCAAGGGCCTGCTTCACGCCCTCAATGCGCGCTTCGTCCGTCCGGCCCCCAGCGGCGACCTGATCCGGTCGCCCGACATCCTGCCCACCGGCCGCAACAGCCACGGCTTCGACCCGTTCCGGATCCCGAGCCCGTTCGCGGTGGAAGACGGCGCCCGCCAGGCCGACCGGCTGATCGCGCGTCACCGCCGCGACGGAAACGGCCTGCCGGAATCGATCGCCATCGTGCTTTGGGGCACCGACAACCTGAAGACCGAAGGCGGCCCGATCGCCCAGGTCCTCTCGCTGGTCGGTGCGAAGCCGCGCTTCGACGGTTACGGCCGGCTGTGCGGCGCGGAACTCGTCCCGCTGGAGACCCTCGGCCGGCCCCGGATCGACGTGGTGATGACGCTGTCCGGCATCTTCCGCGACCTCCTGCCGATGCAGACCCGGCTGCTCGCCGAGGCGTGCTTCCTCGCCGCCGACGCCGACGAGCCGCTTGAGGAAAACTTCGTCCGCAAGCACGCCCTCGCCTATCAGGAAAAGCACGGCTGCGACCTGGAGACGGCCGCGCTTCGGGTGTTCTCCAACGCCGACGGCGCCTACGGCTCCAACGTCAACATGATGATCGACACCGGTTCGTGGGAGGACGAGGACCAGCTCGCGGAGACCTATTCGGCCCGCAAGTCCTTCGCCTATGGCCGCGACGGCCGGCCGGCGCGCCAGTCGGACCTCCTCGCCTCGATGCTCGCCGACGTCCAGCTCTCCTACCAGAACCTGGAGTCCGTCGAGCTCGGCGTCACCACGGTCGACCACTATTTCGACAGCCTCGGCGGCATGAGCCGGGCCATCACCCGCTCCCGCGGCGAAAGCGTCCCGGTCTATGTCGGCGACCAGACCCGCGGCGACGGTCAGGTGCGCACGCTCGCCGAACAGGTGGCGCTGGAGACCCGCACCCGCATGCTCAACCCGAAATGGTACGAGGGCATGCTGACCCACGGCTACGAGGGCGTCCGCCAGATCGAAGCCCACGTCACCAACACCGTCGGCTGGTCGGCGACCACCGGCCAGGTGGCGCCCTGGATCTACGAACAGATCACCCGGACCTACGTCCTCGACGAGGCCATGCGCGAACGGCTCGCGGCCCTCAATCCGAAGGCCTCGGCCCGGGTCGCCAACCGGCTGCTCGAAGCCCACGCCCGACAGTACTGGACCCCCGACGACACCGTCCTCGAAGCGCTGCGCGACGCCGGCGAAGAGCTGGAAGACCGGCTTGAGGGATTGCACGAAGGAGTGGCCGCATGACGATCGTTTTCGACCGGACCCGCCTCGAAAAGGGGATCCGTCCGCCCGACGGCGACGGCAGCGTCCAGGTCCGTCTCGACCCGACCATGGAAATCGAGACCGCCAAGGTCTTCGCCGTCTACGGCAAGGGCGGCATCGGCAAGTCGACCACCTCGTCGAACCTGTCCGTCGCCTTCTCCAAGCTCGGCAAGCGGGTGCTGCAGATCGGCTGCGACCCGAAGCACGATTCCACCTTCACCCTGACCAAGCGGCTCGTGCCGACCGTCATCGACGTCCTGGAATCCGTCGACTTCCACTCCGAGGAGCTGCGCGTCGAGGACTTCGTCTACGAAGGCTACAACGGCGTCATGTGCGTCGAGGCCGGCGGTCCGCCCGCCGGCACCGGCTGCGGCGGCTACGTGGTCGGCCAGACCGTGAAGCTCCTCAAGGAGCATCACCTCCTGGAAGACACCGACGTGGTGATCTTCGACGTGCTCGGCGACGTGGTCTGCGGCGGCTTCGCCTCGCCGCTCCAGCATGCCGAGCGCGCGGTGATCGTCACCGCCAACGACTTCGATTCCATCTTCGCCATGAACCGGATCATCGCCGCCATCATGGCCAAGGCGAAGAATTACGACGTGCGCGTCGGCGGCGTGATCGCCAACCGCAGCGCCGGCACCGACGAGATCGACCGCTTCAACGAAGCCGTCGGCCTGGAGCGCCTCGCCCATTTCCCGGACCTCGACGAGATCCGCCGCAGCCGGCTGAAGAAATCGACGCTGTTCGAGATGGACCCGACGCCGGCGCTGGAGGCCGTACAGGCGGAGTATCTGCGGCTCGCCGCAAGCCTGTGGGCCGGCACCAAGGCCCTCGACGCCAAGCCGATGCGGGACCGCGACATCTTCGACTTCCTGGGGTTCGACTGATGGCAACCGACGCCTACACCACCCGCCGCGGCGAGCTTGAGACCTATTTCGACCGGACCGCGGCCGATGCCTGGGCGCGGCTGACCTCCGACGCGCCGGTCAGCCGCATCCGCGCCACCGTCCGGGCCGGGCGTGACCGGATGCGGGCCACGCTGCTGTCCTGGCTGCCCGACGATCTCGCCGGGCACCGGCTGCTCGACGCCGGTTGCGGCACCGGCGCGCTGTCGCTCGAGGCCGCCCGCCGCGGCGCCGACATGGTCGCCGTCGACCTCTCCCCGACGCTGATCGCGCTCGCCCGGGACCGCACCGCGGACACCGGAGCCGGCCGCATCGACTACCGGGTCGGCGACATGCTCGATCCCGCGTTCGGCCGCTTCGACCACGTCGTGGCGATGGATTCCCTCATCCACTACCAGGCGGCCGACGTCGTCCGGATGCTGGCCGCGTTCGCCGAGCGGGCGGACCGGTCCATCCTCGTCACCTTCGCGCCGAGCACGCCGCTTCTGGCGACGATGCACGCGGTCGGGCGGATGATGCCGTCGGGCAACCGCGCCCCGAAGATCGTCCCGATCTGGGAGACGGAGCTTCGTCGGCGGATCGAACGGACGTCGCGTCTTGGCGGCTGGGAGATCGGCCGGACCTGCCGGATCTCGAGCGGCTTCTACACCTCTCAGGCGCTGGAGCTCGTGCGTCGATGAGAGGGATCAACCAGATACTGGCCCGCGGCTGGCAGAATGTGGGACATCGGTTCCTGCCTTTCGCCGACGCCGCGACCACCGAATTGCCTCTGGGACGGCTGCTCCGCCTGTCCCTGTTCCAGGTCTCGGTGGGCATGGCTCTGGTTCTTCTCAACGGTACGCTCAACCGCGTCATGATCCTGGAGCTCGGCGTCCCGGCCTGGCTGGTCGCCGGCATGGTCGCGCTTCCCCTGGTCTTCGCGCCGGCGCGCGCCCTGATCGGCTTCAAGTCGGACACCCACCGTTCCCTGCTCGGCTGGCGCCGGGTCCCCTACATCTGGATGGGCACGCTCCTGCAGTTCGGCGGCTTCGCCATCATGCCGTTCGCGCTGCTGCTGCTGTCCGGCGACGGCAACGGCCCGGTTGTGTTCGGCCAGATCGGGGCCGCCCTCGCCTTCCTGCTGGTCGGTGCCGGACTCCACACCGTCCAGACCGCCGGCCTGGCGCTCGCCACCGACATCGCGCCGGAGGCCTCGCGGCCGCGGGTCGTCTCTCTCCTCTACGTGATGCTGCTCGTCGGCATGGTCGCCAGCGCGCTCGTGTTCGGCCAGCTTCTGGAAGAATTCAGCGCGCTCCGCCTGATCCAGGTGATCCAGGCCGCGGCCGTCGTCACCATAGTCGTCAACGTGGTCGCCCTGTGGAAGCAGGAAGCCCGCAACCCGGCCGCGACCGCGCCGGGCCGGCCCCGGCCGACCTTCGCCCAGGCCTGGCGCGCCTTCGCGGCCGGCGGCAACCCGAGCCGGCTTCTGATCTCCGTCGGCCTCGGCACCGCGGCCTTCTCCATGCAGGACATCCTGCTGGAGCCCTATGGCGGCGAGATTCTCAACCTTTCCGTCTCCGCGACCACCCAGCTCACCGCCCTTCTTGCCGGAGGCACCCTGATCGGCTTCGCCGTCGCCGCGCGCCAGCTCGGCTCGGGCGCCGATCCGCACCGGCTGGCCGCCTACGGCGTGCTCGCCGGGGTGGTCGCGTTCACCTGCGTGGTGATGGCCGGAGCCGTCGGTTCCGCCAGCGCCTTCCGGGCCGGAACCGCGCTGATCGGCTTCGGCACGGGCCTGTTTTCCGTCGGCACGCTCACGGCTGCGATGGGACTCGCCGAAAACGGCGCGAGCGGGCTTGCGCTCGGCGCGTGGGGCGCGGTCCAGGCAACGGCTGCCGGCGTCGGCATCGCGGTCGGCGGCGCGCTCCGCGACGTCGTCGGCGAGCTGGCCGCGTCCGGCGCACTGGGCCCCGCCCTGACCGGCCCGGCCACCGGCTACAACACCGTCTACTCAATCGAAATCGTCCTGCTCTTCGCGACCCTGGCCGCGATCGGACCTCTGGTGCGCCATGCACGCAATGCGCCCCCACGTCCGGCCACGTCCTTCGGGCTCGCGGAGTTTCCGGGATAGTCGCAGCGAAAAAGGGGAGGCCCATCATGCCAACCGGCGCCATTACGGGTCACATAGACGTTGCTCAGGTCGTGCTCTACGCGTTCTGGATCTTTTTCGCGGGCCTGATCCTGTACCTCCGCCGCGAGGACAAGCGGGAAGGCTACCCGATGGAGACCGACCGTCCCCGCGGCCGGCCGAGCACCACCGGGTTCGTCGGCTTTCCGACCATGCCCGCCCCCAAGCGCTTCACCCTCGCCCACGGCGACCCGGTGATGGCGCCGAGCGGCAAGGTCGACACCCGCACCCTCAACGCGGTGCCGGCGGGCCGCTATCCCGGCGCACCGCTGATGCCGGAAGGCGATCCGATGCGGGCCGAGATCGGTCCGGGCGCCTACGCCATGCGGGCCGACGTGCCCGACATGACGCTCGAGGGCGAGCCGAAGATCGTGCCGCTGCGCGAGGCCACCGACTTCTATCTGGAGCCTCGCGATCCCGATCCCCGCGGCATGGCGGTGGTCGGTGCGGACGGCAAGGTCGCCGGCACCGTCACCGACGCCTGGGTCGACAAGTCGGAGTACATCCTGCGCTATCTCGAGGTGGAACTGCCCGGCGGCGAGACGCCCCGTCACGTGCTCCTGCCGGTGAACTTCACCACCACCAGCCGCAGTCGCCGGCAGGTCCGGGTGAACGCCATCCTGGCGTCCCAGTTCGCCGACGTTCCCGCCCTCGCCAACCCGACCCAGGTCACCTTCCTCGAGGAAGAGCGGATCTGCGCCTACTACGGGGCCGGCACGCTCTATGCGACGCGTGCCCGCCAGGAGCCGCTGCTGTGAGCGCGCGGGTCCGCCAGGGGATCGCCGGCCTGCCCGGGCCGCTCCCGGAGGGCGAGAAGCTCTTGTGGCAGGGCATCCCGCAATGGTGGCCGCTGGCCCGCCAGGCCTTCCACGTGCGCAAGGTCGCGGCCTATTTCGGCCTGCTCATGATCTGGACGGTGGCCGTGGATCTCTCCGACGGCATCGGCACGGCAGCCGCGGTCGGCCATGCCGCCTGGCTGATGCTTCCGGCCGCCGCTGCCTGCGGGCTCCTGTGCGTGCTCGCCTGGCTCTACAGCCGCTCGTCCGTCTACACCGTGACCAACGCGCGGGTCTGCATCCGCTATGGCATTGCGCTCCCGATGACCCTGAACCTTCCGTTCTCGATGATCGACGGGGCCGGTCTGAAACGGCACGCCGACGGCACCGGCGACATTCCGCTGACCCTCGCCGCCAACCAGCGCCTCGCCTATCTGGCGCTGTGGCCGATGGCTCGGCCCTGGCGGCTGAAGCGGGCGGAGCCGATGATCCGCGCCATCGCCGATCCGGACCGGGTTGCCGCCATCCTCGCCGATGCCCTCGCCGCGCACGCCGGCGTGCCGGCGCGTCAGCGCACCGCCGAAGCGGCAGCGTCCCCGGCTCCGCGCGCCCGCAGCGGCGCCGCCGTCGCGGCAACGAGCTGAGGGAGGCCGCCATGTCCGCCCCCCGCCCCGACGCCCCGCTCTTCCCCCGCGGTCCGCTGATCGCTGCCGGGGTGCTGATCGCGGTCTCCGTCGCGGTGATCGGCTCGTCGCGCCTGACCGGCGTCGGCCGGACCGAGATGCCCGCCACCCAGGTGATGGCGAGCATCGACCTCCGCTTCGAGGACCGCAGCGACGGGGCCGTTCAGGTCACCGCCGCCGACGACGGACGGGTCGTCCAGGTCTATCCCCCCGGCACCAACGGCTTCGTGCGCGGCGTGATGCGCGGGCTTGCCCGGGAACGGCGGCTGTCCGGCATCGGCGCCGCACCGCCCTTCCGCCTGATCCTCAACACCGACGGCCGACTGACGCTGGAGGACACCGCCACCAGCCGCGACATCGCGCTGGACGCCTTCGGCCCCACCAACGCCCAGGCCTTCGCCTCCATCCTGACCAATGGGAGCACAACGCGATGATCGCACTCAGACGCAGCGAACCGCGGGCTTTCGACGTCGCCTGTACTGTCGAGATCTCGCACACATTCGAAAGCCTGCACGCCCATGTGGTCCTCGACGGCGACATCCGGATCCGACCGGGCGACGAGGTCACGGTTCATGGCGCGCCGATCCGCGTGCCCTACGGCGAAACCGCCTCCATCCGCCGCAACGCCACCATCCGCCGCGCCGGCTGGCTGGAGCGCGAATGGACCCGGATGACCGGGGACGTCGAATTCATGGAACTCCTGGAGTTCAGCTTCTCATCGGAGAGCGAGCTATGACCATTGAAAAGCTGTCGATTTCCGCCAAGGACACCACCCGGCTCGCCCAGGAAAGCACGGTGCTGAGCCCGCGCTTCTACACCACCGACTTCGATGCCCTCGACCGCATGAACGTCGAGCCGGTCCGCCGGGAGTGGGACGAACTTCTCGCCGAGATGCGCAGCGATCCCAACAAGGATCATTTCAAGCGCGGCGACGCCTGGGACAAGATCGACCTGAACGACCTGCCGGAAGACCTCCGCAAGGAATTCGTCGACTTCCTGGTGAGTTCGCTGACCGCCGAGTTCTCCGGCTGCGTGCTCTATTCGGAAATGAAGAAGCGCGGCTCCAATCCCGACATCTGCGAGCTCTTCAAGTACATGAGCCGGGACGAGGCCCGCCATGCCGGCTTCATCAACGACACGCTCAAGGACTTCGGGATCGGCGTCGATCTGGGCTTCCTGACGCGGACGAAGAAGTACACCTTCTTCCGGCCGAAGTTCATCTTCTACGCGACCTACCTCTCGGAGAAGATCGGCTACGCCCGCTACATCACCATCTATCGGCAGCTGCAGCAGCACCCGGACCGCCGGTTCCACCCGATCTTCAAGTGGTTCGAGAAGTGGTGCAACGACGAGTTCCGCCACGGCGAGGCCTTCGCGCTTCTGATGCGGGCCAATCCGGAGATGCTGGCGGGCGGCAACAAGCTGTGGGTGCGCTTCTTCGTGCTCGCCGTGTTCGCCACGATGTATGTGCGCGACCATGCCCGTCCGGCCTTCCACGAGGCCCTCGGGCTCGACATCACCGAGTACGACAAGAAGGTCTTCGCGATCACCTCGGAGATCACCAGGCAGGTGTTCCCGCTGACGCTCGATCTCGACAACCCGGCCTTCCTGGCCGGGCTGGAGCGGCTGGTGCGGATCAACCAGGCCATGGCGGAGTGCGGGCCCGGCATCAAGGGCCGGCTGCGCAAGCTCGGCTACACCGCGGCCGCCGCGGCGACATTCGCCCGGCTCTACGTGATCCCCTCCCGGCGCAACGAGCGTCCGGAGAGCTCGCGGCTCGTGCCGAGCTGGTAGGAGGCGGCGATGACGCTCACCCAGCACGGCCTTCCGGTCCTGTACGCGCTGTTCCTGTGGTGGTTCAGCACCGGCCTGATCCTGTATCTGGACGGGCTGCCGCGGCGGACCTTCGGCTGGACCATGCTGGGTGCCACGGCGCTTGCCGCCACCGCCCTCGCCCTCGTCGGCTGGGATGCGGCGGACGAGACCGTGTTCGGGGCCTATCTGGGCTTCACCTGCGGACTGGCCGTCTGGGGGTGGAACGAGGTCGCCTTCCTGCTCGGCTACCTGTCCGGACCGAACCGCGAGCCGTGTCCGGAAGGGCTGACCGGCTGGGCGCGCCTGAAGCGGGCGACCGACACGATCCTCTATCACGAGCTCGCCATCATCGCCGGCGGTGCACTCCTCATCGCGCTGACCTGGAACGCCGCCGACCACACCGCCGTGTGGACCTATCTCGTGCTGTGGGCGATGCGCCTGTCGACCAAGATCAACGTCTTCCTCGGCGTGCCCAACCTGGCCGAGGAGTTCCTGCCGGCTCATCTCGCCTTCCTGCCGAGCTATTTCCGCCGCCGGCCGATGAACCTCTATTTCCCGGTCGCCGTAACCGCATCGACCGTCCTCCTTGTCGGCCTGATCCTGGCCGCGGCCGATCCCGCCGCCGGCCCCCATGCGACGACGAGCCTGACCTTCCTGGCGACGCTCGTCGCGCTCGCCCTTCTCGAACACTGGTTTCTGGTGCTGCCCCTGCCGTCCTCGGCCCTGTGGAGCTGGAGCATCAGATCGCGGGGCATGGATTCGACCCCGCTCTCACCCGGCGCCGTGACGGCCTGTTCCGCGACGCCCAACACTTCCGCCCCGACAAAAATCTGGAGCCGATCATGAACCACGAGGCGTTCTTCAAACAGCAGCTCGAGGCGCTTCGCGGCGAAGGCAACTACCGTGTGTTCGCCGATCTTGAGCGTCGGCAGGGCAGCTTCCCGCGGGCGGTGCGCCATGGCGGCGACGGCGCCTCGGAGGTCACGGTGTGGTGCTCCAACGACTATCTCGGAATGGGCCAGAACCCGCTCGTGCTCGACGCCATGCACGAGGCCATCGACCGTTGCGGCGCCGGCGCCGGCGGCACCCGCAACATCTCCGGCACCAACCACTATCACGTCCTTCTGGAGGACGAGCTCGCCGACCTGCACGGCAAGGAAGCCGCCCTCCTGTTCACCTCCGGCTACGTCTCCAACTGGGCCTCGCTGACCACGCTGGCGTCCCGCCTGCCCGGCTGCGTCGTGCTGTCCGACGAGATGAACCATGCCTCGATGATCGAGGGCATCCGCCACAGCCGCGCCGAGCGCCAGATCTTCAAGCACAACAGCCCCGAGGATCTCGACCGGCGCCTCGCCACCATCGAGCCCGGCCGGCCGAAGCTGGTCGCCTTCGAATCCGTCTACTCCATGGACGGCGACATCGCCCCCATCAGGGAGCTCTGCGACGTGGCCGACAAGCACGGCGCGATGACCTATCTCGACGAGGTCCATGCCGTCGGCCTCTACGGTCAGCGCGGCGGCGGCATCGCCGAGCGCGAGGGTCTGATGGACCGGCTCACCCTGATCGAGGGCACGCTGGGCAAGGCGTTCGGCGTCGTCGGCGGCTACATCGCCGGCTCCGCGGCGCTCTGCGACTTCATCCGCTCGTTCGCCTCGGGTTTCATCTTCACCACCGCGCTGCCGCCCCACGTGGCTGCGGGGGCGGCCGCCTCCATCCGGCACCTGAAGACCAGCCAGCTGGAGCGCCAGCGCCACCAGGCGAACGTCGCCAAGGTGCGCCGCCGGCTCGACCAGATCGGCATCCCGACCATGCCGAACCCGAGCCACATCGTGCCGGTGATGGTCGGCGACCCGGTCAAGTGCAAGTGGATCAGCGACATCCTGCTGGAGAACCACGGCATCTACGTGCAGCCGATCAACTATCCGACCGTGCCCAAGGGCACCGAGCGGCTGCGCATCACGCCCTCGCCGCTCCACACCGACGCCGACATCGACCACCTCGTCACCGCGCTCGAGGGCCTCTGGTCCCAGTGCGCTCTGGCCCGCGCCGTCGCCTGATCCGGCCTGATCCGCCGCCACCGGCGCGAGCCGCCCGAAGAGGCAGCCGCGCGCAAGGGAGGGATACCATGACCACCATCGCCACACCCGGCCGGCCGGTTCCGCTGCGACGCACGGCCGACGCCACGTCCGCGAGCGGTCCCGGAGCCGACCCTGCCGCCCTGTCGCCGACACCGCTCCTCGACGACATCACCCTGCCCGCCGATCTCCGCGGTCTCGACGAAACCCGGCTTCCCGCACTTGCCGACGAGCTCCGCCGCGAGATGATCGACGCGGTCTCGATCACCGGCGGCCATCTCGGCTCCGGCCTCGGCGTGGTCGAGCTGACCGTGGCGCTGCACTACGTGTTCGACACGCCGCGCGACCGGCTGATCTGGGACGTCGGCCACCAGGCCTATCCGCACAAGATCCTCACCGGCCGGCGCGACCGGATCCGGACCCTGCGCCAGGGCGGCGGCCTCTCCGGCTTCACCAAGCGCAGCGAGAGCCCCTACGACCCGTTCGGCACGGCGCACTCCTCCACCTCGATCTCCGCCGGGCTCGGCATGGCGGTCGCCCGCGATCTCGACGGCGGCGACGGCAACGTGATCGCCGTGATCGGCGACGGCGCGATGTCGGCCGGCATGGCCTACGAGGCGATGAACAACGCCGGCGCCATGGACAAGCGCCTGATCGTCATCCTCAACGACAACGACATGTCGATCGCCCCGCCGGTGGGGGCGCTCAGCTCCTATCTGGCCCGCAAGATCTCCGGGCGCACCTACATGACGATCCGGCGCCGCGGCAAGCGGCTCACCGCCCGGCTGCCCGGCCGGATCGACCGCCACGTCACCCGGCTGATGGAGCACCTGCGCGGCTATCTGACCGGCGGCACCCTGTTCGAGGAACTCGGCTTCTACTATGTCGGGCCGATCGACGGGCACAGCTTCGAAGATCTGCTGCCGGTGCTGCGCAACGTCCGTGACGCGCCGGAAGGCCCGATCCTGGTCCACGTCGTCACCCGCAAGGGCAACGGCTATGCGCCGGCCGAGAGCGCCACCGACAAGTGCCACGGCGTCTCCAAATTCGACGTGGTCACCGGCAAGCAGGCCAAGGCCGTGGCCAAGGCGCCCGCCTATACCAAGGTGTTCGGCGAAAGCCTGGTGGCCGAAGCGCGCAAGGACGATCGCATCGTCGCCGTCACCGCGGCCATGCCGTCCGGCACCGGCGTCGACCTTTTTCAAAAGGCGTTTCCCGACCGCGCGTTCGACGTCGGCATCGCCGAGCAGCACGCCGTCACCTTCGCCGCCGGCCTGGCGACGGAGGGCTACCGGCCGTTCTGCGCCATCT